>CAIYUV010000176.1 GCA_903929475.1 uncultured Spartobacteria bacterium | reverse complement strand
CATTCAGCCCAGAGTTGCGAGGCACGAGCTACCCTGGGTGGATTCCCGATCCATCCATCAACCCTGAATGGGTTGCATCCAAACGAACGGGCGAATGATTCAACTCTTTCAGAGTTGATGGATGTTTGGGGACGTGGACCCAGCGTAGCCGCTGCGCGGCAACACTGGGCTGAATGATTCAATCCCGTTGGGATTGAACTCCAGCGCGGGGCTTGGCGGTTTGGGAAGTAGTGAATCTTTCCTCTCGACAGAAAACTCCCGCTCCATTTCCGTCTGCATCCGCAAACGCCATCTCCATGATGCCAACATTCATACACCAACAACCTCCGTCCGTTTGCGGCATAGAA
This sequence comes from uncultured Spartobacteria bacterium, assembly GCA_903929475.1. Taxonomy (GTDB): domain Bacteria; phylum Verrucomicrobiota; class Verrucomicrobiia; order Chthoniobacterales; family Chthoniobacteraceae; genus SXWH01. Next base: position 104,700 of record CAIYUV010000176.1, on the reverse strand, counting down.
GGATGTTAGGCGTTTCCTCGCACATCTCCCAAATCATCGCGATGAAAGTCTCCATCACTTGCCCATCTTGTAACGCAACGCAGATTTACGACTCGCCGCCATCAAACGCCCGCTTGAAGTGCGGAAATTGCGCCAACATTTTTTCGCAGACCGGCGCAACGGAAGTTGCACCTGATCCGATTCCTGCCCCTGCCGAACCGAAACAGAATCATCGCCGACCCACTTTTCTGAGTATCATAACCATAGTCGGTCCGATTTTACTGGGGATCGGGTCATTCGTTTGGATTCGGGATTTTGTATCGGGCTGGAGACAGGATGATACGGCTTTAGTATTCATTATGCGCGCCCTCATTCTGGCCGCCATCCCAGTTTTTGTTGCACTTCGAGCTGGCAAGCATTGGGCATGGGTTGCGATACAGGTTTTCTTAGCTGCATGCCTCGCATTCGTTGCGGGCCAGGCACTCTCGTCGAGTCTCTTCTTAGCGCCTGCGGTTGTTTACTCTATCGTGATTGTCTCCCTGTGGTTCTACATTCGGAGCGGGAGCGTCGCCATTTTTTGCTCTGCGGAGCGCCAATCGTAATGACCGCAACGGATAACCATGCGGTGCAGGGATCTCGCTGAGCTTGGGGTCTAGTTTCTCTCGCGCTATATGCCGAAACTAAGCGATGAAACATTGGCGGACGCAGCGGATGCTCTAACACGCGGCGACGCTGCGGGAGCAGTTCAGGTCTGCACTGTAGCGGGTGCCTCCTTTTTCGCCGAGCCCAGCTTCACAGCCGACATTGATTGCGTCTTGAACCTCACTCCGCAGGTTCTCAGCGACTGTCCGCCTCACATATTACAGCCGCTTCGCATCGCCGCTGGCCTCATGATGCTCACAGGTGGCTCGTCCATTCGCCGATTCATCGCCATAGACGGTGACTACAGCTATCGCTACGACGCATCATCAGTCGCACATCTCTTGGTCAGCCACGCCGCATATCTCCGTCAACGCTCCAGTATGGTGGACATTGGTATCACCAAGTTCAAGACGCTCGGAAGCGGACTGCCAGAGGAATGCGCTACTTGTCGCAAGACATCTCGCCACCGTTTCACCATTGAGACACTCCCAGAGCTACCTCTCGTGGACTGCACTTGCCCCGGTGGCTGCATGTGCATTCTGATTACTGCATCATGAGCAACGTATCCTCTTCCAAAAGGGAATAAGTCAGATGATTTGCACCTCGGCGACATCCGCGAAAATAATCCCGCAGCATGTGAGACGTTGAACTCCTCAGCGACGCCTGCTACTCGTGCGCTCCAACATTTCCACATCATGAAAACCACACTGCTCGCCGCCGGCCTTGCGGCCCCGGGCCCACCAGTGGCGTCTCGAGGTGTTGCTGCGCTTGTGTCCGCCGCACCTCTCGCACGCTCTCTGCGCTTTGCCTTCCAACCGCCCTTCGCAATCAGCGCGTCGTCTTCCCCGCCGGTGCGGTGAATTTTATCCATGCGCGCTGAATCGCCGGCCATGAGAGCCAGATGGCGATGACGAACACCGCGATGGTGATTCCATTGACCAGCCACGCCGGGATGCCGCGTCCGCCTTTGCGCACGGGACGCAACGGGGAGCCGCATTCGGGACACACCAACGCCGCATCCGCTTCGATCAGCACGTCGTCGCCATGATAGCCGGTGAGGCAGTGGATGTGATTCGTGCATTTGTATATCGAGGAACGCATCGGGCGCGGCAGTGGTGATTTTATCGAGCATCCGCGCAAGCTGGCGGCGGAAGTAACCGTATTTTTTTCAGCACATCCCACAGCCCGACGACCGCTTCATCCGCCCAGTCAAAAATCGCATCGCCCGCGAGTGCGTGCATCCCCCGCCCGCCCGCGCCGAGGAATTCCACGCCGGGCATCTTCTCCCGCAGGGCGCGCATCAGCTCCGCCCCGCGTGAATCTCCGCTGGCTTCACCGGTTACGATGTAAATTTTGTTTCCCATCCTCCTCCGATTTCGCTGGGAACCGCCCGCTTGGAAAGCTGCATCTGCATCGGGAAACAATTTTACCTCCGAGCCATGCGGTGATTTTTTGAAGACCTACGATTCCGCAGGATTCACCCAGCGGACAGCCGGGAATTTAGTGAAATCAGCATCGTTCGACGCCAACTCGCAATCATGCTCCACCGCGAGCGCGGCAAGATGCGCATCGCTCACGAGGTTGCCGGTCGCGTTTGCGATACGGCATTGCTCCGCAAAATGTCGCGAGTGTTCCGTTGTCGGGTGCAGCACTGTCACACCCGGCAGGCTCAGCCATTCTGCAACTTGTTCGAGCGCTTCATTTATCGAAAGCGGATTTGTCATCGCACGGGGATTGGTTGCAATCCGCACAAACGCTACGAGCACCGCCCACGGCAACCGCACTGGCTTGTCACTTTGCATCACCGCATCCAGCCACGTCTTGGCCTGCGCATGAGTGGGCACTCCGCTCATCTTTGCGCCGATGAGAATGTTCACATCTACGAGCACCATGGGTTGCGCGTGCTAAAGTTCGTCGGCCAACTGGCCGAGTTTCGTCGGATCGATTCCCGGCTGGAGCGTGGAACTGTGAGCCCGTGTCCGATACCCGCTCCGCGCACCCCCAGCCGCCGTCCCCTGCTCATCAAAAAGCGCGAGCAAATCGCGCACGAGCTGCTCGCAACGTGCCGCGCGCGCCGAGTCCAGCAATTGCAGTCGCCGATCCAATTCCTGTGCGATGGCTGTCATGCCAGCACCATGCCCCCAGTCTAACCGAAGGTCAATCCGCCACATCCTCCCCCCGATTTCGCTGGGAACCGTCCGCTTGGAAAGCCGCATCTGCATCGACGAGTAATTTCGCCCCGCAGTGCGGTCATCACTGCGAAGTGGGGAATTCTCTGATATCTCCTCACTTGGTAAAGCGAACCGATTCCAAAATGCGCCGAATCGCAGCATCATCTTCAGCGTCGAATTCTGTGCCGTGGCCATAGCCTGCGCCTGTGCGATTCAGTGCTCCTGCAATGATCACCGAGCCGTCAGGCTTTTTGTAATCTTTGCGATAGTTAATCCCCTGCATATCCCTCTCGGTGTATAAAGAGGAATGAAATTTCCGGGCTTCAGCGTTGTCGAGCGAGAAAAAGCAACCCCGTTCACCTCTGAGGAACTCTGCAAATTCTTCAGGGGTGTATTCATTGATGATTACATCGATCTTTTTGGATGCTTCATGAAGGAAGCCTCGACTTGCAGCATGAAGACCAAAACTCACATCTTTAGTTCCAGCAATTTTAGGCGCTCCTGAGTCACACTGTTGCACACGTTCACCGTGTCGCTCATTCGGAACGTCAAGCGTAATGCCGAGAAGCCGATAGTGTTTTCTCTCCCATTTTTTGAATGTCGCCCACCTTGTTGTGCCCTGCGAAGTAAGTTCGATTGGCCGCGAACTCTCGCAACCAATAAGCATGGAAAGCGCGGCCCCCACGCACGCAAACGCCGAGATTTTATGCCTGCGAAACGGAGCGTGTGAACCTGCGGACATGGATTGCTAATTCGTAGGTGCGCCTTCGATTTGCCTCGTTATTTCGAGGGCGAGTTCGAGGGCGGCGGTGGCTTGGTGTCCGCTGACTTTTGGCTGGGAGCCGGCGCGGGCGCATTCGACGAAGGAGACGAGTTCGCGCTTGAGGGGTTCGTCTTTTTCGATGGGGACTGGCTCGCGGACGAGGCGTTTGCCGGCGAATTCTGTGACGATGGTGCCGCCGCCCGCGAGGCCGAGCAATTTGCCGACGAAGCTGCTCTCGCGTTCGTCGCTGCGCGCGAGGCGGAGGAGGTAGCCGTCCTGCCGCTGGTAATCGAGCGAGAGGTAGGCGTCGCTTTGAAAGACGCGAATCTTGCGGACTTTTTCCTGACTGATGCGCGATGCGGTGATGTTGGCGACGCAGCCGTTTTCGAAGCGGATGCGGACGTTGGCGATGTCTTCGCGTTTGCTCAAGATGGGCACGCCGACGGCGTCCACCTGCGTCCACGGGGAGCGGACGAGGTGGAGGATGATTTCGAGGTCGTGGATCATCACGTCGAGCACGACGCCGACATCGAGGCTGCGACCGGGATACGGAGAGAGGCGTGTGGCTTCGATAAAGCGCGGGGCGTTGAGGCGTTCCTCCAGCGCGGACATGACGGGGTTGAAGCGCTCGATGTGGCCGACTTGCAGGACGAGACCGCGCGCCTGTGCGAGGTCGCAGAGTTCGCGCGCTTGCTCGGGTGTTTCGGTGAAGGGTTTTTCGACGAGCACGTGTTTGCCGCGTTCGAGCAGTGCCTTGGCGATTTCAAAGTGCGTGACGGTGGGCGTGGCGATGGTGGCGGCGTCCACGAGCGATGCAAATTCATCGAGCGACGTGACGGGTTTCGCGCCGTATTTCCCGGCGATCTCGCTGGCGGTCTCGGCGCGCGTATCGAGGATGGCGGCGAACTTCGCATCCGGCAGCTCGGAAAAAATGCGCGCATGGTTTTTCCCCATGCTGCCGGTGCCGACGACGCCCAGACGGATTGCGGATTGCGGATTTCGGATTTCGGATTTGGTCATGCAGTGAGTCCGTAGAGCGAGATTCTGTGTTGGTTGGTGAGGGTAACTGCCAAGAATTTCTGAGTGTAGTTCATTGCATTGGCCAATAGCGCCTGATGCCTTCGATGAATTTTGCGAGACTCGGCGACTTCGGCTTCTTCAAATTCAAATGCGGCACGATACTCTCCGCCCACTCCGCTTTCATCTGGCCCGTGCAAGGAAGCGACACGCCAAGACAACTGGCAAGCACGTCGGACGGATCATCAATCAAGTCTGTGTCTTTCTTCGTAATGCCCTTGAAGTTCGCCTCCCCATACGCGGCAAGAACTGCTGCGCGATCCGCCAGGAACCACGCCTCGATTTCCTCCATCGCAATTCGGAAAAGCACGTTCGCAGGGCGCTTCTTCAATCCCGCCAGCATCGCTTGAAGATCGGCCAGCAATTGCACGCAATCGTCATCGTCCTGATCCACCAGAACTACGACGCACACTTTATTTCCTTTCACCGAGTAGGCGCGCAATGTTGCGGGCAACTGTGCAAGCAATGTCCTGTTGGTCGGTGAAGGCTTGGCATCTGGATTCTCTGGGAGTTTTCCTTTTCCACCGTGCGGGTGGATTTGAAATTGTGAGCCGTGAACCAAACCAAATCGGCGGTTGAGGATTTCCTTCACCGTCGGCTCGTCTGAACTTCCCTCAACCAGAACGTGGAAAATCATGCCGGATTTCCATGTCCGAAGTGCCCGCTGAACCACAGTCCGCCGAGTGGCAACCCCTCGGCGAACATTGCGCTCACCCCCACGTCGTCCGCCGCGCAGCGGATCTCGCTGAATCCGTCCTTCCCCTTGTCAATCGTCCACACCTCCGGTGGCGTCAATGCATCCACAAAGTAAGGCGAGTGAGTCGTTACGAAAACCTGAGGGCCGTCGCCCTGCGCGTAAGTCCGCATCGTCTGCGCGAGAGGGCTAAGCAGTTTGTGGTGCAGCCCATTTTCCGGCTCCTCGATACCGATGACCGGTGACGGTTCGGGGTCTTCGAGCAGCAACAGATACGCGAGAAATTTCAGCGTCCCATCAGACATATCAGCCTGATAGAACACATCCTTGTAACCTCGTTCATTGAATTGGATGAGCAGCCGTTTATCGTCCGATGGCTTTGCGTGGATTTTTTCGATACCTGGAATCCCCTTCGCTACCCTGCTCAGCAGACTGTTGAATTCCGCATTCCCAAGTTGACGCTCCATGAATTGCAAATAGTTCGCCAGATTTTCCCCGGTTCGATTCAGGTGTTTCTGTGCGCCAACTGCCGGTAGTGCGCGAGCTTTCGATGGCTCAAAGTAGGAGAGATACCAACCCTCCAGAAACCTGCGAAAACGAACAATGTTCGGATGCTGCGAGAGATTGCCGAGGCTAACGATGCCGAGCTTGCGCGGGTCGTCCAGTTTAACAGGCTCCTTGATGTTTTTATTTGTCTTTTTGTCCTTTTTTCCCGTCCATGCGAACCCCGTTCCGTGTTTAAGTTCGAGGTAGGATAGCGGCTGTCCCCATTCTTGGTTTTCATTTCTCTGCCTCAGCCGTTCATATGCGACTGAGGGTCGGCGGTGCTTGTCCAATTGAATGTGCAGTTCGTAGCTGATCGGCTTCGCACTGGCACTTTCGCGGTAATACAAATCAAACTCCATTGCCCCGTTGATCCCGCTAGTTCTCATCCGCTCGAATCCTCCGCGATGCTCGCGATCACAAGCCTCTTCAACGCTTCCAGTGAGACAGTCACCGAGAAAACCAAGCGCATCAAGAAAAGAGGATTTTCCGGATCCATTTGGCCCGATGAGAGCCGCCATTTTCGGTAATGGCGGATGATCGCGAGTGTCCTTTGTTCGCCCCATCCGCACGTTTTTCAATGCTCGGTAGTTCTGGATTCTGATTCCTTCGAGTTGTGGCATAATCGGTGTTCCTTCTTTGTGTCTGGTGTGCGGGCAAATGGAAGCTTCAGATTTTGCTCGAACCCAGTCCGTAGAGCGAGATTTTGTGCTGGGTGGTGAGGGCGGAGATTTGGTCGCGGTCGAGGAGGATGGTCTTGCCGGCTTCGATGCCGATGGCGCGCACCCCAGCGGCTGCGCAGGTCTCGATGGTCACGGGGCCGACGACGGGGACATCGAATCGCAAATCCTGTCCGGGCTTGCTGACTTTCACCATCACTGCATCGCCGCGACCGAGTGCACCGCCGCGTTTGATGCACTCGTTCGTGCCCTCGAATCCCTCGACTGCGAGCACCGTTCCGTTTTTCACGAGCACCGTCTGGCCGATATCGAGACGACTGACTTCCTTCGCGATTTCGTGGCCGAAGCGCAGTTCCTCCTCGATGCGCGGTTTGATCTTCGGGCCGAAAAGAAGACCGCTTCCTGCAAGGTGGTCGTCCATGAAACTCGTCGCGGGAATGAGTGCGCAGCCGACCTGCTCCATCTCCTCGCCAATAGCGCGGAAGATAGTCTCCGCGTTGCGACGCTTGAGTTTGGCGAGCATGAAGAGCGTTTTAAAATCAGGCCGCAGGTCGAAAAGATTCTTCGGCGCGATTTGTCCCGCCATCACGGCGTGCTTTGCGCCGGTCTTTTCGAGGAAGGCGAGCAGCTTGCCGAGTTGGCCCACGCGCATCCATGCGATTTCATCCACTTCATTGGCGAGCGCCTCGTTCGTCTCGCCGGTGAACGCAGCCACCACCACGCGCCGCACGCCCGCCTTGCGAGCGCCGCGCGCCATGGCGAACGGATAGCTGCCGTTGCCGGCGATGATGGCGAGTGTCTCGGGTGTTTCCAAAGTGCGCGCAAGCTACGCAACCACTGCCATGCCGGGCAAGCGCGCGTCGTGTTGCTCGCATTTTTTACACACGCTCCCCAAGTTTTTTTCGCACGGCGGGTCTTTCCGCGTAGCCAAGAGCGGGCGCGTCGTTCTACGGTGCGCTCTCTATCCTTCGCCAAAACCAAAATCCACAAATGAACGAACCATCCATCATCCCAGTCAATCGTCGCAGTTTTCTTCGTCGCAGCGGCGGCATCCTCGGCGGCGTTGCGCTTGCGGGCGCGCTAGATCCGGCGCGCTACGCACACGGTGCGGCATCGAGCGAGGAGTTGAAAATTGCGCTCATCGGCTGTGGCGGACGCGGCAGCGGCGCTGCGAGTCAGGCGCTCAATACGAACGGCCTCGGCCCCGTGAAGCTCGTTGCAATGGCCGACGTTTTTGAAGACCGCCTGCAAAGCGCGCTCGGCAACCTCAGCAAGCAGCACAAGGATCATGTGAAGGTGGACAAGGAGAGCCAGTTCATCGGCTTCGACGCCTATAAAAAAGCCATCGCGATGGCGGATGTCGTCATCCTCACCACGCCACCCGGGTTTCGTCCGATGATGTTCGAGGAAGCCATCAAGCAGGGCAAACACGTCTTCATGGAAAAGCCCGTCGCCACCGACGCAGCCGGAGTGAACCGCGTGCTCGCCGCCGCCAAGCTCGCGAAGGAAAAAAACCTCAAGGTCGGCGTCGGCCTCCAGCGCCATCACTCGAAGGGCTACATCGAAACCGTCAAGCGCATCCACGACGGAGCCATCGGTGACATCACCTCCGCGCGCTGCTATTGGAATGGCGCGACACCGTGGTTGAAGAAACGTGCCGACCTCGAAAAAGCCGCCGGACGCAAGCTCACTGAAATGGAATACCAGATGCGCAACTGGTATTACTTCACATGGATTTGCGGCGACCACATCGTCGAGCAGCACATCCACAACATTGACGTGATCAACTGGGTGAAAAAAGGATTCCCCGTCAAAGCATCCGGCATGGGCGGTTGCGAAGTTCGCAAGGGTGAGGACTACGGCGAAATCTTCGATCACCACGCTGTTGAATTTGAATACGAAGACGGCAGCCGCTGCTCCAGTTTCTGCCGCCACATCGTCGGCTGTTGGAACTCCGTCAGCGAGCACGTCGTTGGAACCAAAGGAAAGAGCACCATTGACCGCCACGTCATCAGCCCCACCGGCGGAGACGGCTGGCACTTCGACGCGCGTGGAGAAAAAGACGCCTATCAAGTCGAACACGACGATCTTTTCGAAGCCATCCGCAACAACAAGGAATACAACGAAGCTGAACTCGGCGCGATGAGCACCGCGACCGCCATCCTTGGTCGTCAGGCCACCTACAGCGGCGTCGAAGTGGAAATGGCCGCCTTCCTCAAGGGCAACAAATCCATCTTTCCACCAAATCTTGCGTGGGACGCCGACATGCCGGTCAAGCCCGGCAAGGACGGCATCTATCCCCGCGCCGTCCCCGGCCAATACAAGCCCGTCTAAACCGGAGGCACGAAATTCAAATTACCACGCCCTGCACGGGTTCATGCCGGTGCAGGGCGTTTTGCATATTTGCGATAGCTGGAAATGTTCTTTTTTGCGTTGCAATAGCGTCACGCAAAAAAAGTTGCGGAAGCGCTAAGGACGTTCACCTTTTGCACGTTTCAAACTCCAAAACCCGTCAATCCTACATCCTATGAAAACAACACTGCGAAATATCTTCTCCTTCCTTTTCGCGATCAGTCTTGCCGCTGGCGTTTCCGCCCGTGCGAACGACTCGACTGACGGCACGGATCCAAATATTCCTAATGAGCCGCTGATTCCAATCATCGATCCCGGTCCGGGTGATGGCGGAGGTGGGTCGGGCGGGCACCACCACGAAGGAGACTTTCATGGTTTCATGCTTCAGCCGACTGCCGATGCGCCGGCAGGTTCTGGTGGGTGGGCGGTGATTTGCACCAATACAACGCCTCCGAGTTTGCATATCGCCACGGTTGGCCTGACAGCTGGAGCTTATACGGTGAACGTGACCAGCAAGGCCGATGGCAGCGTAACTTCCTTCGGAACTTTGAATGTGCAGATCCCGGTGGACATTCCGCCGATGCTTCTCCACGAAAGCGACGCCGTTGATGCAATTGCCGAGTTTTTGGCGCATTTCATCAGCGAGCAGAGTCTTGATTTCCCCGACGGCTACGATCCTGCGAATGTTGCAAGTGTGCAGGTCGTGGATGCAAATACAGTGACCATGCTATCCGGCGACAATGCGGCACCCGTGACAAAGCCGGGAGGCGGCGATCATGAGCACCAACAATTTGTCCTCCAGCCCACGGCTGACGGGCCTGCGGATGCCACCGGCCATGCGCACGTTTCTGTCGAGCATGAAGATGGTGTGATTACGAGCGCCGCATTGAAGATTGAAACACGCGGACTGGCGGAGGGAACCTACACGGCGAACGTGGTAAGCATTGCGGATGGCACTGTGACTGCATTGGGAACTTTCGACGTAGCTGCTCCTGCAGACGGCGAAACGTCTGAGAGTGAGGCGAGCATTCCTTTCCCGGACGGGGCGAACCCGGCGGATGTAGGAACGGTCCAGGTGGCCGATGTAAACGGGGTAATTCTTCTCACCGGCGACGGCACTGTTCGTGGCGGGCATGATGGAGGTAACGAATACTTGCATGAGAGGATTACGCTTCAGGCTTCCGCAAATGCGCCTGTAGTTTCGGCTGGTTCCGCTGAGATCGAAGCGCGTAACAGAAATGGCGTGAAGAAGGCCGTGCTTGAAATTAAGACATCGGGTTTGGATGTGGGCACCTATACGGCCAGCGTCACCAGCGTATCCGATGGGACTGTGACTGTGCTCGGCACGTTTGATGTTGCGGGCACCAACGCTCAGGACGATGGCAACGTGGAGTTCGACAACGAGAACAGGGCCGGCCTCGCATTCCCCGACGGATTCAATCCGCTTGATGTTGGAGGATTGCAGATTGCTGATGCGAACGGAGTCGTGATGCTAACGGGTGATTTCTCGAATGTCACCGCAAGCACAGCCACGACGCTCACTGTCAAAGTAAATGTTACACCCGGTGCTGCTGCCCCAAATGCAAGTGGCGTTGCTGCTGCGAGCAGCAAAGTCAGCAGGCATAAATTGAGACAGACTTTTACGCTGGTGGCAAAGCACGTCCCGGCCAACAAGACACTGACCATGAAAGTCAACGGCAACACCGTCGGCACGGTGAAGACCAGCCGCAGAGGCAACGTCTCAGTGCCAAGACTTTCACGCAGCGTGAAAGTGCACAAGATTACCTCGGTGACGCTGCAAGACAAGAGTGGCAACACGGTGCTAAGCGCACACTTCTAAAATTATTGGGATTAAAAAGGCGCAGGCTCGCTACCGGGTCTGCGCTTTTTTGTGCCCGCAACTGTGAGACTATAGTCAGCCATCCCAGCGCTCGTGGAGTTCGCGGAGGCAGTCGCGGAGGTTTCCACGGTGGCGGTGGAAGATGGCTTCCGCTTCGTCGTCGGCGAGTTTGCCTCCGGTGAGTTCGCTGACGAGGCTGTCGAGGAGTTTGTGGGAAGTTTCCAATTCGAGGACGACGGGAAGTCGGCTGCTACGCTGGACGGTGACGATGAAACCGGCGGCGTGCGTGGCAGCGGCGCGGACTGAGAGCCAGTGGCGGGTGGAGAGTTGTTCGGCACCATCGAGGAGAATGAAGCCGGGTGCTTTTATTTCCCGGAGTTTGTCGGGAAGGCGTTCCTTTTCCCTCATGCTGCTCTCGGACGGGAGACTGAACAGCACGGGTTGGAATCCGCGCTGTTCGATGCGAGGGATGAGTTGCTTGAGGAGCGTTGTTTTTCCCGTGCCGATGCCGCCGACGATGCTGGCGCACCATTGCTGGGATTCGAGGCGCTGGAGCAGCGTTTCCCAGTTCACTCCGGCGGGAAAATGGAAGAGGAGGTTTTCAAGTTTGGAAGCGGCGAATGGATTTTCGTTGTCTGGCACGTCGTGAGGGTAGCGTGTGACGCGGTGGTGTGGGAGGAGAAAGTGGCGGCTGATGCAAACACCTTTTGCCTCTACTCGGCGCCGATGGGTTTGGGCTTTGTCTTCGCGTTAGGGGCGGGGGTGGAGATGACGGCGATTGCTGGCGATGTTTTTTGTGGCGGGGGATTTTTTGCGGCGGGCTCTTCCAAATGAATGTCCGGGGTGTCCTTGACGGGAGCGGGGCTTGCGAGCGGAGGAGCTTCCTCAGGGAGATCGGGGAGTTTGCGTTTGGTGATGACGATGGGTTTTGGCGGAGAGGGTGTGGGTTTTACCTCGGCGGAAGGTGCTGCCTTTGGCGTTTCGATTGCAGGTTTTGCGGGAGGAGGATCGAGCGTGAGTTTTGGCGGTGCTGTAGTGACGGGCACGGATGGCTCTTCGAGGATGTGGGGTTTGTTGTCGCGCTTTTCGATGAGGGTCATTTGCAGCGCAATGATGATTTGGAGTTTGGGTTCTTGAAATTCGGGTGCGTCGCGCAGTGTGCGGAAACGTTTGTCAGCATCCTCCCAACGCGAGAGACGTCGCTCGATTTCGCCGCAGAGGAGCGCGGTGTTGATGTAATGGCGGTCGCCGGGTTTTATTTCCGCGAAAGCGAGGACGACTTTATCGAGGGCGCGTGCGAGGTTGCGCTGGCACTGTGCGTCTTTTTCCTCCACCTGCCACGAGGCGCGCAGGTAGCTCTGGCCGATGAAGAGCGGAGGGGCCTTGAGGAATTCCTGAATTTGCGCGAGGGAGAAATATGAGGGGCTTTTCGCGGCGATCATCTGGTAGTCGGGGCTGAGAATGAAGGGCTTCAGCTTTGTGGCGAGTGAATCGGGGAATTCATCGAGGAACATGACGAAGCGGCACCTCGGGCATTGCGGAAGTGTGCGTGGCTCGACGACGTCGCCGAGTTCCTTGCGGTCGAGGCGCATCCCGCGTGGGTTCGATGAGGTTTCGATGCGCTGTTTCCAATGGTAGCCGTCAATCGGGCAGGTGAACTCTTGTTCGAGTGAGTTCACGGCTTGTGCGTGGGCGATGAGTGCAAGGATGAATGCGAGCAGTGGCTTCACGCATGGAGATTGGCGGACGCGGGGGAGGCATGGCAAATGGCAAATGGCGATTGAATATCACCAATGGAGGACGAGAGATCGCCGGTGTGGCTCTCTGTTTATTGCTCATGCACGCAGCGTTTCTACCGCCCCCGAACATCGGACACAGGCAGTAATTCGCCTCGCATCCTCTATGCGGCGCGGCCTTGGATTTCGTCGTGACTCTGCGCGACCTCGAGGAGGAGAGACTGCCAGTTGGTGCGGATGGTGCGCGGAGGAGGTGTGTGATCCGAGACTTCGGCGACCCGTCCGCCTTTCCAGCAGACGATTTCCTCGAAAGCTTCGTAGCCGATGCGGGTCTCGCCGTTCGCTGTGCGCAGAAGTGAATGGACGATGTCTCCCTTTTCAAAGAACACACGTCCGGTGCCATGGGAGTTGCTAAATTCGAGGACGCTTGTGGAGCCACTCATGCACTTGAGCTGGATGATGTCCATCGGGGTGAGGCCGCTGAGTGTGGCGCGGAAGTTCGACGTTTCGCTTGCATCATCGCTCCAGCCCATCATCTTTTTTACCGAAGAGACGAGCTTTTCGCGATGAAGGGGTTTGGAGAGGAGCTGGACGATGCCGAGCTGCTCGGCGCGGGCGCGGTGCTCATCGGTAGGTGTGGCAGTGACTATGACGGCAGTGGCCTGTGGATGCAGGATCGCGGCTTCGCACAAAAAATCAATTCCGTCTCCATCGGGCAAACCGATGTCCACGATGAAAAGATCAATTGTTTTATCCACGATGATTTCGCGGGCCTGGGCAAGCGATCCTGCGGTAAAAAGTGAGTAGGGTTTTGGAAGTCCGCAGAGGGCATTGCGCACAAAAAACTGCACGGTTGTTACGTCCTCAAGTAGCAGGATATTGGCTGGTTGATCGCTCATTCAGCGATTTGATTAGCATGGCCCTTGCCAGCCAATGGGATGCGTTTGGTATTTGTAAGAAATGTTCGGAAATCTTCTGTTTCAAAGACCGATCAGACTTCTTTATGCCGTTACGGAATCGTTGCCGGCGGGACTCGCGTCCATCAACAATGCCTGCCAGCTCTTGTGAATCGTGCGCTGCACTTTTGCAGGCTGGGAAATCTCGCGCACATTACCCGTGCGCCAGCTCACGATTGCCGAGAAGGCTTCAAGCCCCGCGTATTGCGCGCCGATGCACTCGGCCTCCGCGTGGATGATCTCGCCATCGTCGAGCCACACAATACCGAAACGATCGTCGTGGCTGAATTCAACACCGCCCGTCGCACGGCGCAGGCATTTGAGCTGAATGATGTCCGTCGGGGAAAGGCCGCCGATTGTCGCCACGAAGCCGTCGCTCTCCTCATTGCCGTTTTCGGCGACTGAAGGCGTGAGCAGACGGGTGACTGCGTCGAGAAGTGTTTTCCGCTGGAGCGGTTTCGGCAGAAAATTCAGCACGCCGAGTGCGCGAGCGCGGTCGCGGTATGAGTCGTTGGGAGTGGAAGTGATGATGAGAGCACGGGCGGATGGATGCACCGCCGACATGGCACAGAGAAAGTCAATGCCGTCTCCATCGGGCAGGCCGATGTCCACAATGAAGAGGTCAATTTCCTGCTGATCGGCTATTTTCATCGCTTCCTCGACGCGCTTGGCCGTCAGGAGTTGATACGTATGTTCGAGTGAACGGAGGACATCGCGGATGTAGTTTTGAACGGTTCGCGTGTCCTCGAGGAGCAGGATGTTTGGATTGTCGCCGGGCATGATGAAAATTGATGGTTATGCTGCATGGGCCACCGGAGCGGCCAGGAAGCGTTCCAAGTTTGTTAGCAAGTCAAATACCGTGCGCAGAAGTTCCGCAGTTTGATCGGCAAGAAGCTCGGTTTTTCCCTCCCGCGCGGAGTCTTCTAGCTGTTTGGCGGCGGCGTAAGCTGCGTGTGCGTGAAAAACGCCGACGACACCCTTGATTGCGTGGGCGCTGCGGCGGATTTTATCGCAATCAACGCTGGAGAGCGCCTCGGAAAGTGTAGTGACGAGGCCGGGCAGGTCTTCGTCGCGCGAATCGCGGAGAAGATCCGCGATGGTGCCGAGATTGCCGTTCACGCTGGCGAGCAATTCAGAGGCATCGAATGGAAGTTGAGCAGTGGCGCTCTGCCTAGGCACCGCTGCCGGGGGGGTGACCTGAGTGTGTGCGACTGGGCGCAGGCCGGGGATAACGCTTTCGATGGTGGAAAGCAGTTCGTGCTCGCGCACAGGCTTGCCGAGATAGCCGTCCATTCCGGCGGCGAGACATTCCTCGCGCACGCCTTTGAGCACATTGGCGGTGAGCGCGACGATAGGGATGTGTTCGTCGTTGGTTTCCTTTTTCCGAATGGCCAGTGTCGCGGCGATGCCGTCCATCTTCGGCATCTGGAGATCCATGAAAACCAGATCGAAAGGTTCGCGTGCCAGTCGCTCGACGGCTTCGGAACCGTCGCTCGCACCGACTACGATGTGGCCCCACGCTTCGAGATGTGTGCGCACGATGCGCTGGTTGGTCGCATTGTCCTCGGCTACGAGCACACGCAGGCGGCGGCCATGCGGGACCTCGTCCGTCGCGGGTGTGGCGGGTGCGGGAGCGGCGGCCTGATGCGGGCTGAGTGCGTTCTCCAATGCGAGCCGGAGCTTGCGCGAACGCACCGGTTTGATGAGTTGCGCGAAGGCGTTTGTGGTAGCGGAGATTTCTTCACGCCGGCCAGCCGAGAGCAGCAGCACGAGCTTGGGTGCTTGTGGTGAAAGTGCTGGAAGTTTTTGCGCGATGTCGAAGCCGCCACTTGTGCCGTGGAAAGTATCGGCGATCACGAAATCAAAAGGATCGGTGCCAAGCAGCGCGGTCTCGACATGGAGCATGGCTGTGGCGGGATTGTCGGCTGTCTCCACCACCATGCCCCAACTGAGGAGCGATTCGGCGAGCAGTTTCGCACTCTTTTCGTGTGCATCCACGACGAGAACGCGTTTGCCTGCGAGCGCCTTGTTTTTTGCTGTTGAAAGCGCCGGCCCGACACCGAAGCGCGCACGAAATTGGAACTCGCTGCCACGGCCGGGATCGCTCTGCACACTGATCCAGCCGCCCATGAGTTGCACAAGCTGCTTGCAAATCGCCAGACCCAGGCCCGTCCCGCCGAAGCGCCGGGTCGTTGAATTGTCCGCCTGCGTGAAAGCATTGAATATGGACTCTCTTTTGTCAGCTTCGATGCCGCAACCGGTGTCGCTCACCGTGAAGCGAAGCAGTGTCTCGATCTCGTTGATTTGTGAAAGTTCCGCACGCACCACGACCTCGCCATGTGTGGTGAAGCGCAGGGCGTTGCTGACGAGGTTGAGCACCACCTGCCGGAGCCGGTAGGGATCGCCCACGAGCGCATCCGGCACTTCGGGGCGGACATCGAGGACCAGTTCTATTCCCTTCGAGTGGCAGCGTCCCGCATGCGTCGCAAGCGCATCCTCCAGCACATCGCGCAATCCGAAATCAATGACTTCCAACTCCAATTTACCGGCCTCGATTTTCGAGAAATCCAGGATGTCGTTCAGCAATTCGAGCAGGCTTTGCGCGGAACTGTTCACCGTTTCCACATAGTCGCGCTGCACTGCATTGAGCGGAGTTTTCAGCGCCAGTTCCGTCATGCCGATGATGCCATTGATTGGAGTGCGGATTTCATGGCTCATTACGGCGAGGAAATTTCGCTTGGCGAGATTCGCCGCGCCTGCCTGTTCCGCAAGCTGGCGCACTTTTGTGCTCGCTGCTTCCAACTCCATGTTTGTCTGCGCCAGGCGCTCATTCGAAAGCACTAGAGCCACATTGCCCTGAATCAGTCTTTGGCGATCCTGTCTGCCCGCTTCCATCATTTGCTGAAGAGCCGAGGCCAGTGCGCCGATTTCATCGCTCTGCGAGGGAGGCACCACGGGGGCCGTGCCGTCGGGTGCGGTGATCGCTCCCACAAGATCGCCCAGCCTGCGCAGAGAACTGGAGGTATCCTGTAAAATCTGCCGCCCGATCAAAGCCGCCATGAGGAGCCCGAGTCCTTGCACCACCACTGTCCAGCACGTCAGCGAAGTGACGACACCTTTTTCGATGCCTGCCGGCTCGATGCGCCCCAGGCGCAACAAGAGGATGAGCGTCGGCAGTAGCCCGGCGGTGATGCACAGAAGGCCGCACACCCGTAATTTTTGATGCACTTTCAAGGCACGCACCACGCGAAGGAGGAACGGCGAAGGTGCCGCCTTATCCGGCTCTTGCGCGGCTACGGATTTGGGCTGTTTTTTGGTTTCCAAAATACTCGTGGTTTTGCGTTGAAAATAGCAAAGGCCGCGCCTCTTCAGCCGGGGAAAAAGTGAGGGCGCCCGTGGTTTCCCACGAGCGCCCCGTTTGTGGACGATCCTAAGCCGGATTCTGTGCTCCGGTGCTTGCGCACCGTGCGGCGGTCATTTTTCTCACCGACTCACGTCGGTGCCCCGCCGAAGCGAGGTGCGACTAATACCCGGGGGCTGCCAGCTTTCGCCGGCGGCCAGGCGCCATGCCCCCTGTTCTGTCTTGCACCGCAGGAGGTTTATCGTGCCCCGTGCGTTGCCGCGCGGGCGGTGGGCTTTTACCCCGCCTTTTCACCCTTGCCCGAAGCAACACGAGGTTGCGCCGGGCGGTTTGTTTTCTGTGACACTGTCTGTCGCTCCGGCTTTCGCCGGAACGCCCGCGGCTTCTCCGCGGCCTGCTGCCTTGGTGGTGTCCGGACTTTCCTCTCGCGGGCAAAGCCGCGAGCGACTGCCGATCTTCCACCGCCGACTATAGTGGCGCGCACAAGCCGCGCAAGCCCGAGGCTGGAAAGAAATGGCGTCGTGTGAAATTCGGCAGTGTCCTGTTTTGAATTTGGAAGCCATGAAGCCATGAAAGGAAAGTTGTCGCATCTGCGGGATGTGCCCATTTCCAAATGCCTTCCTTGTTTCCAAATGAGGACACCACCTTTCTACGTGAGCGTGATGAGCTAGGCGGAGGGGTGGTATTTTTCACGGGCGAGGTTCATCTCTATTGCGGTGCGGGCTTCGTGGTGATGAAACTGCGCGCCATCAAACGATACGCCATGAAACACACAACGACTTCCCTTGCTGCCTTCCTCGCATTCCTTTCGCTGCCGTGTTTTGCACAGGAGGCGATTTTGGATCTCGATGCGGATCGCGGTGTGACCGCCGGGGAGGACGGTCGTGTTTCGCTCTGGCAAAATCAGGCGGCTAGTTTTGCGGCGAAGGATTTTGTGAGCCGCGATGAAGGACGGAAGGTGAAGGGCTCGGGACAACCAACGGTGCGCAAGGTGGTGAAGGAATTGAACGGGCACAACTCGCTTGTCTTTTTGCAGCAGGAACTCACGTGCATGGACGAGGACGCGTTTGATGCGCTCACGCAGGGCGGCGGCTGCACGTGGGTCACGGTGCTCGCCGCGCACAAGCAGCGCGTCGGACTACAGGACGTGAATTCCTTTTTCGGCAACTTGAAAAACAGCGACAACTTCGAGGGCGTGTGGGGATGTCTCAAGGACGACAACACCGTGTGGTGGGGCGCACGCAATGGGATCTCCTTCGGGCGCTTTGACAAAAACAATCCGCAAGTGCTGGGGCCGAAGCTCGAGACGGGGCGTTTCTACATCGTGGCGGGGCGCATGGCGGCGGGCACGGACAAGGTGAAGCTGGAGCTTTTTGTGAACAGCTCCACGCCCGCCGGGGAGAAGGAAATTCCTGTGAACCCAAAGGCCAATCCATCGAAGATGTCCATTGGACAGGAGCGCGACGCGACGAATCATCCGGGGCACGAGTCGTTCGATGGTGAAATCGCGCGCTTTCTTATTTTCGCGCGCCCTTTGCCGGATGCGGAATTGAAGACGCTCATCCATTCGTTGCGCGAGCGTTACGCGATCGTGTTCGATGAAAAATGAGCAAGGCTTTCACCAAGGAAGATGACGCGCCGCTGGAACGCTCGACGCGGACGCGGACGACACCGGGCCTTCCACCCGGCGCACCGAACTACATGACTACGAACGGCGCAAAGCGACTACGCGCCGAGCTGACGAATGCCGACGGCGAGCGCGCGGCGGAAATCGCGCGCATCCTCGCTTCCGTCACCATCGTCGAGCGTCCCATCGAGACTCCCGAGGCTGTGGTGATCGGAGCGAAAGTGGAGCTTCGCGATGCGGACGGAAATACTGCGAGCTACCGCATCGTCGGCGTGGACGAGCAGCATTTCGAGCCGGGCTGGGTTAGCTGGACTTCGCCCATCGGCAGAAGTCTTCTTGGCACCGAAGTTGGCGAACGCGTGTTGCTCGAAGTGGACGGCAACCCCCGCAAATTCACCATCGTGCGGATTGATTTTTGAGGCGGAGGGAAATGGGGCGCCGCTCCCCAGGACTTACTTGAGCTGTGCCTCGATGTCCTTGCTGCAAGCGTTGAAGAAGTCGCGGATGCGCTTGATCTCGTTGGGATAATTGCCCCCGGCTCCCGGATCCACTTTGGCGATTTCCGGTTGGAGTCTCGCCTGTAGTTCATCGAGCCGCTTGTTCCATTTTTCGGGGTCCATCAGCGTCCTGTTGATCTCGGCGAGACGTTTCACATATCGCGCCTTGCCTTCCGGAGTCGAAATGACGCCTTGCGCGACGAGGCCCTGCGGCGCACTCGGCCCGCCATAGGGATTGGTTCGAGACGGGCCGATGGGCGGATTGTATGAACCTCCTCCGCGCCGGAACTCCTGATCCAGACCCGATGGAATGATGGTGATCTTGTCGCGCTTGGGGTCGTGATAGACGCGGTAATTGTTCCGGTTGTAAATGTATCCGTCCCAATCTCCGACGATGGTGAGCACGACGAACACGTTGATGAAGGCGTCCATATCGAGCAGCTTTTCCAGCCGCTCAAAACGCTTTTGCGGGTCGGGCTCGCGGGCGGCGGCGGTGAGCGCTTTCAAGTCGGCCCAGTCCTTTACGTCGTCCTTGGAGCTTGTGAGTTGGAGCTGCTGGTCCACGTCGCGGAGGAATCCGCCGTCGTAGAAATTGCCGTCCGCGTTTTTGAAATGCCGCTTCAGAAACTGCGAGTCGTAGCCTTCCTTCAAACAGTAAAAGCCGCGCACCTGCCCGTTGACGCTCACGACGGCGTGATGGAAGCGCGCGGCTGGCGCACCGGCACCCCGCAGCAATTCGCCGCAGATGAGTTCGGAAAGGTAGCTGCCGTCCTGCGCAGAGTTGGCGAGATGCCACTTCGACATGCCATGAAACTTTTCCTTCCCGCCAAATTTCCCCATGCTGATCGTGAACCCGGCCTTCTCATTGATCTGCTTGAAGCTGCCGGCTCCGCCGCGGAGATGGATACCAACATCGGGATACACGGTGCCGTCCACAGTGAGCGTGGCTTTGATGTATTGCGCGGGTCGGCGAGCAGCGGGCCGTTGGGTTTGATGAATCCGGGAGTGAGCCCGAGCGTAATCTCGATGTGCGGGATTTTTCCGCTGTTAAAGAACGCATCGCTTTCGGCTGCCGCCTTGTCCGGCGATTTTTCCGTTCCGTTTTTCGGGGCCAGCTTCGTCGGCTCTGGTGCCGCCAGTAAAGTGGCGGTCAGCAACGGAAGCGCGAGCAATAGCGCAAGACGGGAAGTTACATTCATTTTTGAGTCGTCTTCAACAACCCTCGCTCCATCCGATCAGCAGGAATAATATTCCTTCGTTGCTTTGCTGCTTCGCGGTTTGAATCACGATGATGAACCACGAAGACAGGAAGACACGAAGCGGCGGGATTATTTGAGCTGTCGCTCGATAGCCTTGCTGCGGACGTTGAAGAAGTTGCGGATGCGTTTGACTTCGTTCGGATAATTGGCTCCGGCAGCGGGATCCACTTTGGCGATTTCGGGTTGGAGTCGCGCCTGAAGTTCGTCGAGGCGCTTGTTCCATTTTTCGGGATCCATCAGCGTGCTGTTGATCTCGGTGAGGCGCTTTACGTATCGCGCTTTGCCCTCCGGCGTGGAATAGACGGCTTGCGCGACGAGGCCCTGCGGAGTTCTCGGGCCGGCCCATGGATTGGGGCCGATGGGCGGTAAAGCCGTGACCTGGTCGGCGCTGGCCGCGTGGCCCCGCACGGCGAAAAACTCCTGATCCATGCCCGAAGGGATGAAGGTGATTTTGTCGAGCTTGGGGTGGTGATAAACGCGATAGTTGTTCCGGTTGTAGATGTATCCGTCCCAATCCCCGACAATGGTGAGCACGACGAAGGCGTTGATGAAGGCGTCCATGTCGAGCAATTTTTCCAAGCCCTCGAAACGCTTTTGCGGGTCGGGCTCGCGGGCGGCGGCGGTGAGCGCTTTCAAGTCGGCCCAGTCCTTCACGTCGTCCTTGGTGCTTGTCAGTTCAAGCTGCTGATCCACGTCGCGGAGGAATCCACCGTCGTAAAAATTGCCATCCGCGTTTTTGAAATGCCGCTTCAGAAACTGCGAGTCGTAGCCCTCCTTCAAACAGTAAAAGCCGCGCACCTGCCCGTTGACGCTCACGACGGCGTGTTGGAAGCGTGCGGCTGGCGCACCGGCGGCACGCAACAATTCGCCGCAGACGAGTTCCGAGAGGTAGCTGCCGTCCTGCGCGGAGTTGTTGAGACTCCACTTCGACATGCCGTGAAACTTTTCCTTCCCGCCAAATTTCCCCATGCTGATCGTGAACCCGGCCTTTTCATTGATCTGCCGGAAACTGCCGGAGCCGCCACGCAGATGGATGCCGACATCGGGATACACCTTGCCGTCCACGGTGAGCGTGGCTTTGACGTATTTGCGCGGGTCGGCGAGCAGCGGGCCGAGGGGTTTCACGAAACCGGGCGTCAGTCCAATCGTAATATCCACGCGCGGGATTTTCGCGCTGTTAAAAAACGCCTCGCTGTCCGCAGCGGATTTGTCGGGCGATGGTGCGGCGCTTTTTTTCGTCGCTTTCGGTGGCTCTTCCGGTGCAGCCAGCAAAGTGGCGGTCACCAGCGGAAGCACGAGCAGCGATACGATGCGGGAAGTAATAGTCATCATTAGGAGGTGTCGCGTGTTACGACCCTCGCTGGTTCAGTTGAGCAGGAACAATTTTCCTTCGCCGGCTTCGAGGGTGACTTCGAGGACTTTGCCGGGGGCGGGGGTGGCGGGGAGGAGTGCGCCTGTCTCCTGCGATACTTCGGCGGTGGTGGCGAATTTGCCGGCCAAGGTCAGCTTGGCGGTGATTTTTGCGCCGGTGCTGTTGTTGACCGGCAGGATGTAAACTTTCCCCGCTGCGTCTTTGAAGCAGCCGAGCACGACGTTGCCGCCTTCGATTTTTGCGATCGGGGCTTCGGGCAGGAGGGGGACTGTGCCGACGGTGGGGTTGGTGTGATAGACGCCGGTGGAGGTGAGTTTCACGAGCGTGGGGGCGAGCTTGGCGATGCGGCGGTTGATCGTCTGAACGTATGTGTATTTCCGGTCGCGCGTCATGTTCTTGGCCAGCAGGCCGGGTGAATCGCCGGTGGCCATTCCGGGCACGTGGACGTAGGTAAAGTATTGAATGCCGCGCGAGCCGTAGGCCAGCGATGTCCACACCTGCCAGCGCAGATCGCCTTCGCTGCACTCGCGGTAGCCCATGTGCGCCAGCGAGACGATGATTTGGTTGAACGGTGTTTTGGCCTTCAGGCAGTTGCGGCGCACAGTCTCAAGGTTTTCGAAGTAGTAGCGTCCTTCGTTTTCCTCGTGCATCTGCCAGTAGGCGTCCCAACTCAACAGCGCGGGCTTGACCACTTTCAAATAATCCTTGGTGAGGCGGTCGTAGCCGGGGGGTGTATTTGCGTAGTTGGGCAGAAGGTTGTAATACGGGAGGTGCGTGGGGTCTTTCTTCAGCAGATACTGGGTGACGAAGCCGAGCCGGGGGTGTGCATCGGTGCCCATTTCATCTCCGAGGACGAATCCCATGAGAGCGGGGTGCTTGGAATAGGCCGCGATCATCGCGTCGAGGTCCTTCTGAATCCCGGGAATGTCCGATTGCTGGAATTTTTCCCAATGGCCGTTGGTGACCACACGGCCGTCATAGATGAAGGCTTTGATGCCAGCCTGCTGGCAGAGATCGAGGAACTTCAGGTTGAACGCCTGCTGCGCAGCATCGTGCGGCTCCCACAAGTCTGGCGCTTGAGCGACGTTGAAGCCGCACTCGGCGACTTCTTTCATGCGCTCGAGATTGGTCTGCTCCTTGGTCGGGCCGCACCAGTAGGAAATGATGAACGGTGCATCCAGCGGGGGAGGCGTGACGGGTGCCTCGACTTTCGGTGCCTTGGCAATTTTCTCCTTCGCTCCCGGCACGCCGAACAGTTCGAGCTGGCCGAGGTAAAAGCTGTTTTGATTGCGGTAGATCCAATTCACCGCGCTCGGATTAAAGCACGAGTAAATGGCGACGCGGAAGTGGGTGAATGGCTTCGCAGGGCGGGTGAAGTCCGCTTTCACGAGCTTCTTTCCGGCGAGTTTGGTTTCGAGTTTCCTGGCGTCGGCGGGCGTGACGGATTTGGCGAGGCTGGCTGAATCGAACGATGTGAACAGGAATGTCTCGAAGCGTCCGCCCGGCTGGAATGCGGTGCCGCTGCGATCCTCGGCTTTGCAGTGGTAGATGTCCGTCCAGTCGTCTTCCTCGCCGGTATTGGAGCCCTGGATGGCCCATTCCTTCGGATCGCGATCCGGCACATCGGGGCCGCCGGTCGTGATGGTGAAATGAGTCAGCGTGAACGCGTCCTTCAACTCGATGGCGCAGTAATATGGGTCCGCCTTCGACGGGCCGCCGTAGCCGCTTTCGCGGAAAGCCACATACCACTTTGTCTTTTCGGGCTTGTTCATGAAAATGCCCGCAGCCGGCGAGCCCACCCAGCTTTGATACGCGTGACGCTGATGCGGCATCGAGTATGGCCCGCTGGACGGCCAGTGAGTCATCTTCACCCAAGTGGCGTTCTTCGGCTTCATCTCCTCCTCCGTTTTTCCTTCACCGGGATTCATCGCCAGCTCGACGGTGTCCGTCGGGTCCGACAAATCGCCACCAATCAAACTGGCGTTGCCTTTACCGAGGCTCTCGAATGCCGAGGCAGAGTGAGTGAGAAAAATGCCAGTGAGGGCGGAGAGGAAGAGGGACTTCGTAGTGGTATTCATGTGCATGATGATGGGCGGGAGTTTGATTATCCGAGCGGGCGTTTCTTAGAGGGTGTTTGAAAACGGGACGCAATTTTACGCCCAGAGTTTCTCGGGATATTCGCCGCGAGAAATCAGTGCGCGGATGCTGGCGACGACGCGCTCGCGGTCTTCGCGATACGTCACGCCGAACCACGATGCGTTGGAACGCAGCATCTGGCAGCGTTCGCGCCCGCTTTCGACAAGGCTGCCGACGACGCTCGGAATGTAGCACTCGGATTTTTCCTCGCGCCCGTGCTTTGCGAGGAAGTCAGAAAACTCGCGGCGCAGATGCGCAAAGAGCGAGGGGTGGAATCCCCACATATTCATCGAGACGAGTTCGTCGCCGGTGAGCTTTTGCAACGCGCCCTTCGCGTCGGTGTATTTCGCGCCGTTGCCGTCGGGCTCGATCTTGGTGATCTCGGTCACGGTTTTCAAATAGCCGTCGGCGGCCAGTTCGCAGACGCCGCGAGCGACGCTGCCGAATTCCGACAGCGTATTGCGCAGGACAAAGCCGACCATCGCATAGTCCGGGCTGCCGGATTGCAGATGCTGCGCGAGAGTGCGGTAGGAGTCCGTGCCGTAAAAGTCGTCCGCATTGATCGCCGCGAACGGCTCTTGAATCGTTTCCTCCGCCGCGAGGATCGCGTGTGCGGTGCCCCAGGGTTTTGTGCGTCCCGGCGGGACGGTGTATCCAGCGGGCAGGCGCTCCATTTCCTGAAAGACATACTCGACCGCGATGCGCTGGTCGAAGCGGGAGCCGACGATTTCCTTGAACGCCTCCTCGATGTCGCGACGGATGACGAACACGAGTTTGCCGAAGCCCGCGCGCATCGCGTCGAAGACGGAGTAATCAATCATCGTCTCGCCCGCAGGCCCGACGGGGTCCATCTGTTTCAATCCGCCGTAGCGACTGCCCATGCCCGCGGCAAGGACGAGGAGTGTTGGTTTTTTCATGCAACCAAGCGACTAGCGTTTCGGCCCGCTTTTCCGCAAGTCAGCGCTTCTTTTCTTTTGAATCCCAAAGGTGATTCACCACGTAGAGCAGCACCGCGCCGCTGACGACAAAGACGCCGGTCAGGATCCAAGCCGCCTGCGTCTGTCCGTAGAGAAATTTGCCGATGGCAAACAGCGACGACCAGATCACCACGCAGCCGGACACCCAGCCAACGGTCGCCATACCCATGTGATCACCGTGCAGCGCGGCCTCGGATTCCGTCACACCGGCTTCCATGCGCACTTTCGTCCAGCCCGGCCCGGCGGGATGCACCTTGCGGTAAAACTCGATCAGCTTCGAGCGTTCCGTCTGCGGGCCTAAGAAGGCAGCTATGAGCCAGCAAGCAGTCGTGACGGCCACAGTGAAAATAGTCTTTGAAGCGAAGCCCGCGTCTGCGACCAGACTTTCTCCCTTGGGGCCAACTATCGCGAGCGTGACCATGATAAATCCGGCAACGCTGATGAGGTGTCCGATGAGCGTAATTGCGGATTGCGCCGAAACTGACGCACTGGAAGCCCGTAGGCTGAAAACCGCGTTGACCGCCAGATAAACAGCAAGGAACGCGAAGCAAAGCATGCCGCCATCCTCGAAACCATAGACCTTGAGAAGTAGAACAAGAAAAGGCGCGAATGGGATGACTGTTGCTACAATATGATTGAACGTCGGCTCATCTCCGTTGCGCTTCGAGAGTGCCTTGCTGATGACAAGTATTCCGGCGCCGATTGCGGAAAAAATCAAACCGCCATGAGTCATTCCGCGTGGTGAATTACAGACTATCAACGCTGCGCTGACGATCATCGAAGACGCCATGGCGGTGACTTCGCACCAAGCCGTTACCCGCCACCAGAGCCAGCGCACGATGTAGAGCAGGCCGGTGCCCGCGCCGATGGAGAGCAGGATTTCAAACGCCTGCTGCGCGGAACTCATCTGCGTGCTCAGCAGTGCGGCGACGATGTAGAGGCCGACGGTGCAGAGCCGCCCGACGTTGACGTAATGTTTTTCATCCGAGTCCGCCCTGACGAAGCGGCGGTAAAAATCATGCACCAAGTAGGACGATCCCCAGTTGAGATGCGTGAGGATCGTGGAGGAACTCGCCGCGATCAGTCCGCCGACCATGAGACCGACAAAGCCGACGGGCAGAAATTTCAGCATCGCTGGGAACGCGCTGTCGTGTCCGATCAAAGTGGGGTCGGCATTTGGAAACGCGGCCTTAATCGAAGCGAGGTCGGGGTAGATGATGATCGAGCACAGCGCCGTGATGATCCATGGCCACGGGCGCAGGACGTAGTGCGCAAGGTTGAAAAACAATGTGCCGCCGAGGGAATCCTTCTCGGATTTCGACGCCAGCATCCGCTGCGCGATGTAGCTGCCGCCGCCCGGCTCCGCGCCGGGATACCAGTTCGCCCACCAGCCGATGGCGATGGGCATGATGAAAATCATCAGCGCCAGATCCATCGAGAAGTTGGGCAGGATGTCCAGAATCGGCTGACCCTTGCCGTCAATCGCGGACATGATCGGCTCGCCTTTGTCGGGCGTGATGACCTGCAACGCGCCAAGATTGCTGACTAAGTGATTCAGCCCCGCCATTGCGCTCTCGCCGACTCCCGTGTGAAGCGCCACCGCCTTCAGCGAAAAATACGCAGCCGCGACCACCGCCGTCATTTTGATGAAGAACTGCACCATGTCTATGACGAGCACGCCCCACAGACCGGAGTGCGATGCAAAGGCGACGTTCATGATGCCGCAGAACACAATCGTCTGCCACGGCGGTATGGCGAAAAGGATATTGGCGATCTTGCAGCCGGCGAGCGTGACCATGCCCATGATGAAGCAATTATAGAAAAGCCCGAGATAGATGGCGCGGAAGCCGCGCACGACCGAGGCCGCCTTGCCCGAGTAGCGCGCTTCGTAAAATTCCAGATCGGTCATCACGCCGGAACGCCGCCAGAGCCGCGCGAAGAAGAACACCGTCGCGACGCCCGTCAGCACAAACGCCCACCACTGCCAGTTGCCCGCCACGCCGAATTTGCGCACCTGCTCCGTGACCCAATTTGGCGTGTCGCTGCTGAAAGTCGTGGCGACCATCGAAAGCCCCGCCAGCCACCAAGGCACCGAGCGCCCCGAGGCGAAAAACTCCGCCGTATTTTTCCCGCCCCGCTTGCCAAAAAATAGCGCAGGCACGAAGCAGATAAGCAGAGAGACGACGATGATGATCCAGTCGAGGAGTTGTAGATGCATATGGTGTTGGGAGAGGGTTCGGGCTTCGGTAATCAAGCAGCCAGCCTGATGCGACTAAATTCGCTCAATGGAGGAATATCTTTGAGAGCCTTCGGATGATAGAACAGTGCGCTGGAGGTTCTATGTTTTGAACGCCTCCGCAATCGCTGCCGCTGCCCGCGATGCGGCTCCGCGTTCGCCGAGGCTGGCGATGACTTCGCGTTGGGCGCTCTGCTGGGCTTCGCGCGTGGCGGGGTGTTCGAGGAGTTGGAGCAGTTCGCTGGCGATGGGGCTGGGCTCGGCGTCTCCTTGCAAAAACTCGCGCGCTATTTCTCGTCCGGCGAGAACGTTGGGCAGGCCGAGCCACGGGATTTTCAACAGGCGCCGCCCGATGACGTAGGTGAGCCACGCAACTTTGTAGAGAATGACCATCGGCAGGCCGAAGTAAGTCGCCTCCAGCGTGGCGGTGCCACTGCACACCATGCCTGCGCCCGCACGCTGCATGAGCGAATGTGCGTTGCCGATGGTGATGGGGCAGAAGCTGTCGTCCTTTCCACGCGTGCGCAGGATTTCGCGCATCTCGGCGGCGAGAATCTCGCTGGCGGCGGAGGCTTCAAAGCGGAGACGGTTACGCGACATGCGCAGATGCACGGCGGCGTCCAGCATCACGGGGAAAATCTTGCGCACTTCCTTGCTGCGGCTGCCGGGGAGGAGCGCGACGAGTTGCGCATCGCGGAGCGCGTCGGTGCGCTGGCTCACGAGCGTATCGAGCAGCGGATGGCCGATACACACCGCGTGCAGCCCGCTTTGCTCGTAGAGCGGAATCTCGAAGGGGAAAAGGCACAGCATCAAGTCGAGATAGCGCGCCATTTTCGGAATGCGCCCCCGGTGCCACGCCCACACTTGCGGCGAGACATAGTGGATGATTTTCAGTTTCGGCAGACGCGCCTTCGCCGCCTGTGCGAGGCGCAGATTGAAGCCCGGGTAATCCACCGTCACGAGCGCATCGGGCGCGGCAGCGGTGATTTCATCGAGCATCCGCGCAAGCTGGCGGCGGAAGTAACCGTATTTTTTCAACACGTCCCACAGCCCGACGACCGCCTCATCCGCCCAGTCAAAAATCGCATCACCCGCGAGGGCGCGCATCTCCCGCCCGCCCGCGCCGACGAACTCCACGCCGGACATCTTCTCTCGCAAGGCGCGCATCAGCTCCGCCCCGCGCGAATCTCCGCTGGCCTCACCAGCTACGATGTAAATTTTGGTTCCCATCCTTCTCCGATTTCGCTGGGAACCGCCCGCTTGGAAAGCCGCATCTGCTAAATTTTCCTACGTTGCAGCTCGCCTCTTATTCGATGGATCGTGTTGATCTACTCCCCCGCCCACACTGCGAGATCACACGGCAACGTGCTCGTCCATTCCCACTCCCCTGCTCTCAGCACGCACGAATGCAGCGCTTGTCGCGGCAGCAGTAGCCGCGCAGCCAGCGACGGCGTCCAGCCCGTCTCGATAAATTCCAAATAGCACTCCTCACCTGCGCGACCGTAGAGCTTGTCACCGACGATGGGATGCCCGCTATGCGCAAGATGCACACGGAGCTGGTGCATCCTTCCCGTCTCGGGAAATGCCCGCACTTTCGCAAAACGTTCCCCGTCCTTCTCCCATCGCCGCTCCACGCGAAATACACTCGTCGCCGTCGCTCCATCGGCGTGGACGCATTGCTTCACCCAAACGCGCTGCTCGCCCACCGCGCCCGCGCGCAAGAGCGGGCCGTCCACGCGCCACTCATCCTGCTCCGGCCAGCCATGCACGAGGGCGAGGTATTCCTTCGAGATGCCGCGCCGTTCCATGAGCCGGGAAAAATCGCGCGCGGCCTCGTAACGCTTTGCCACCAGCGTGAGACCGCTCGTCTCGCGATCGAGGCGATTGATGATGCTCACCTGCCCACCGTTCGCGATTTCGTAGGCGAGCAACCCGCGCAATTCATCCCACAGCGTCGCCACGCCGCCAGGCTTGCTCGGGTGCGCTTCGAGAAATGGCGGCTTGTCCACCACGAGCACATCCTCGTTTTCAAAAACCACTCGCGGCGGATACGGCGGAGCAAGCCGAGCGCGCGGCGGGTTTGGCGGTTCATCATCGTATCTGGAGTCGCTCACATCCCCAGTCTCGCCCGCATGCCCCGCTGCTCACAACCCTCAACTCAATCACTGCACGGTATTACACCTGCTTTAAGGATGCCATGCCCGCGCGACATCCCATTCACGACGTGCTCAAAGCACAGCCACTATTCCGCGAGTTCGACGACGACGAGCTGGCGCAAATCCTCGAATTCGCCGAGCCTACACTCATCCCCGCCGGGCAGGAAATCGTCCGTCAAGGCGACAGCGGTTCGGCCATGTTTCTCCTCGCCGAAGGCACCGCCCGCGCCATACTGCACGATGACGAAGGTTCCGCATTGGACGTGTCCCACTTTCATCCCGGCGATTTTTTCGGCGAGCTTGCACTCGTGGATCACGAACCCCGCAGCGCCGACGTGATCGCCATCACCGACTGCATGGTGCTCATCATCACAAACAGCCTCCTGCGAATCATCGCCGCCGAATCCCCGCGTGCCGCGTTCAAGCTCGTGCTCACCGTGCTCGAACTCGTCGGCAAACGCCTGCGCACAGCGAACCGCCGCTATGTGGATTCCCTCGGCATCGTCTCCGCTCTCGCAGCCGAAGGCAGCGTGATGAAATAGAACGCACCTACTCCGCGAGCAGCTTCTCCACTTTATCCGCGAGTCCCTTGCGCGCATCGGTGTCTGTGACGACGCCTTGTTTGTTCACGAGCCACATTGTGGGTATGCCGTCTATGCCGAACCGCTTGGCGAATGTGTTCGCCCAGCCCTGTCCGTCGAAATACTGCGGCCACGTCATTTTCTTCGCCTTGATCACGCGCTTGAGTTCGCCCTCGTCCTGATCGAGCGAGATACCGATGATCTCAAAACCCTTTTCCTTCAGCCGCTCGTAGGTCTTCACCACATTGGGAACCTCGGCCATGCACGGGCCGCACCACGTCGCCCAGAAATCAATGAGCACAACCTTGCCGCGCATTTTTTCCAAATCCACATCGCTGCCATCCACGGCCTTGAATTTCAAATCCAGCGGCTTGCTCTTAAGGGCGGTCATCGCCTTCGTGTTTTCAATCCACTCCTTCGCCATCGAAGCGATGTCGGCGTTTGAATTTTTCGCCAGTTCCTCCAGCACAGTGGGCAGACGTTCGACGGCGAAGTCCTGCGTGAGTTGCAGGCGAATCTCCACGAGCGTCACGTTGTCCTGATGGTCCGGGAACGCCTTCATATGTTCGGCAAACTGCTTCTCCCACTCGGTGAACGGCAGCTTCTTGTCGGCAACGGAATCCACCTCAGCGACGAGGCGCGCAGTGCTGGCCTGCGCCTTCACACCCGCCGGGGCATCGGCAGCGGCGATGATTTCCGAATAAATCTCCAGCGTCGGGCGGGCGTCCTTCGGCATAGGTAATTCCAGTTCCTTGCGGATCTCCAGTGCGCTTGCCTCCTGCAACAACACGCTCCATCGCAGCGAGTGATTGGGAAAGAGCTTTCGAAATGTCGCAACAAGTTCGTCCGCCTTTGCGAGCCGCTTCTTCCAGTCCGAGAGCACCGCCTTGTCATCGGCATCGGCGGAATCGGTGTCACTCAAAAGCAACTCGATGCGGGCAGCCATGTCCTCCGCGCTGTCAGATCCCACCTCGGTGGCGGCATTCTTTTTTTCCTCGGCGCTGACTGCGAAGGAAAACGCAAACACGAGTGAAACGAGAAATGTGAACGGCCTCATGCGCTATTCCGCGAGGAGTTTTTCGACTTTCGCTTCGAGTCCTTCTCGACCGTTCGTGTCCACAATCATCCCCTTCTTGTTCACGAGCCACATCCGCGGGATGGACTTGATTCCGAACTTCTGCCCGAACTCGTTGTTCCATCCCTTGCCGTCGAAATACTGCGGCCACGTCATTCCCTTTTCCTTCGTCACGCTCGCGAGCTTTTCTTTGTCCTGATCGAACGAAATGCCCACGATCTCAAAGCCCTTCTCATGCAGCTTCTCATAGGTCTTCACCACATTCGGCACCTCCGCCATGCACGGCCCGCACCATGTCGCCCAGAAATCCACGAGCACCACCTTCCCCTGGAGCTTGGAAATATCCACTTCGCTGCCGTTGGTCGCTGTGAATTTGAGGTCGAGCGGCTTGCTCTTTATCTCAGCGTCGGCGGCAAACTTTTTCAATTGCTCCTGAATCTGCGCGTTGCCCGGAAAGGCGGGATAAGCCCCCATATGCACCTCGCCCAGCTTCTTGAATTCCGCCTCGCTCCCCGTAGACATCATCACCTGCCCGAAGCTCGCAGCCGCCTTCGTCTCCTTGTCCGCATCCGGCGCGGCGAGCACTTCGGCGAGCTTCTTCTTGATGTCCTCATCACTCTTCGGAGTGAGGCCAATCATCGCGCGCACGGAATTCGTCTCCGCATCACTTACCACAAGCCTCCAACGCCGAGGGTCGTTCGGATATGCCTTGAGGAATGCCGCCTCCTTTTCATCCATCGCCATGAGGTGCTCCTTGAAAATCTTCTTCGCCTCTGCCTGAGTCTGCGGTCTCTTCTTTGGCCCCGCCAGCATCACTGCAATCTCCGCCCAAGCCTTGTCGGCTTCCGGAGATTTCTCAGCGGGTGCAGCGGCTTTTTCTTCCGCGGCAAAAACAGGCTGCGAAACGAGGATGGATGCGAAGAGGAATGCGTGCGTGATTTTCATGCGGCAGCGACGCTGACCGTCCTCTGCACCAATGGCAATGCCATTCGCCGCGACTCAGGCGAGGCCGAGGTTTTTCACGATGGTGTTCGTTGAGGCAGACTTGTTCAGCGTGTAGAAATGCAGCCCGTTCACGCCGAAATCCAGCAGTGCCTCGCACTGGCGCGTGGCGTATTCGATTCCGTATTCTGCGACGGCGGTATCGTCATCTCCGAGCGCATCGAGCTTGCTCACAAACTCCGACGGCAGCCGCGCGCCGCACATCTCGGTGAATTTTTTCGTCTGCCTGCCTGAGAGCACGGGGAATATACCGGGGATGATGGGCACGTTCACACCGAGTTGCTTGGTCATGTGTTCTGCGAAGCGGTAGAAATCTTCGTTGTCGAAAAATAGCTGTGTAATCACGAAGTCCGCGCCCGCCGCGATCTTCTCGCGCAAATGCCCCCAGTCCACTTCACGCCCCGCCTTCTGCGCGATGTGCCCCTCGGGAAAGCCCGCCGTGCCAATGCTCAGGCCGCCGAGTTCGCGCAGGAAGGCGACAAGTTCGCTCGAATATGTGAAACCGCCGTGCGTCGCAGTCCACTCGCTTGCACCGTCGGGCGGATCACCGCGCAGGGCGAGGATGTTTTTGATGCCGCGCTCCTTTGCTTCGAGCACGACATCGCGAAGTTGTTCGCGTGTCGAATTTACGCACGTCAGATGCATCATCGTCGTGAGTCCGTGCTCGCGCTGGATGCGATCCACGATGCCGATTGTCTTCTCCCGCGTGCCGCCGCCTGCACCGTAGGTCACTGAGCAATAATCGGGCTTCAGCGCGAGCAGCGCAGGCATCGTCTTTTCGAGCAAAGTGCGTTCGCCCTCGTCCGTCTTGGGCGGAAAAAATTCAAACGACACCGCAGGGCGGCTCGCGGTGCGGCAGGCTTCGTGGATGTCGCGGATGAATCGGATCATGAGCGCGGCACGCAATGCCAGAGGACTCCCGCCATGGCAACCGCGTTCCTTTCCCGGCGCGCAATTGCCACGCTCCGCCTAATGTCCCCTCTTCCTGTGGGAAGTCCCCGTGGTGGTTCTCGCCGTCGTCTCCGTCTTTTTTTTCCCGGGCATCTCGGGGACGATCAAAATCATACCCACCTTCAGCGCGTCGCTGCCGCCGAGTTGATTGAAGTTGGCGTCCTTGATCTGCCCCGCGTATGCCTTGCTGCTGTAAAATTTGAACGAGATCTTCGCCAGCGTGTCGCCTTTCAGCACTTGGTAACGCTTTGCGCCCGGTGGCATCTCATCCGGTTTGTTCGGGTCCGGCTTTCCTGCATTCGGCAGTGGCTTTGGATTCCGCAAATCAGCGATGGTCTTGCGCAGTGCCTCGTTTTCATTGCGCAGGCGGGCTGCCTCGCCCGTGCTCATGAATCCCTCCTTGGTCATTTTTGCCTGGAGACGCTTCTCGCAATCCCCTTTCGCCATAGTCGCCTGCCTTACATAGCCGCCCGTCGGCGCCAGTTCCAGATACCGGTCGTAGTGATGAATCGCATCGAGCGGCTCCTTCAGCTTCTCATCATAAAGAACAGCGATTTTGTAGTGGATCTCCGCCGTTTTTGCACTGCCATCCAGCACACTTTCGTAGGCACGAATGGCCTGTTGAAACGCTCCCACCTTCACCTGCTCCTCCGCGCGCGCCACCGCTTCGCGCTGCGGATCCTGTTTGTCGCAACCCGCGAAGAAACACACGCACACGAGGAGAAAAATAGATACCTTCACACCGCACATCGTCACATCGGAGATATTTTTCATGGAAAAGCGCACATGCAAATCGGCCATGACGCCCAATACCACGCCGCCGCACCGCACCGCAAGTCACTCGGCGCGCTTGCAGTGAATGTGTGAAAAAATCCCGTGTGTCCCGGCTCGCCGCTGCTGCAAAGTAGATCCCCGTGCAAACTCATTCGTTGCTTTCTGCCACACTGCCTTGCAAAAACTCCGCTTCGCGACTCGCTGTTTCGGCAGTTCGGGCGATTCAAGCAGCGTGCCTATGTGGAAGGTGATGGTGCTGAGAATACTTCCGGTTTCAGCACGCCGATGAATGGGAGGTTGCGATATCGCTCATCGAAATCGAGGCCATAGCCGACCACAAATTCATTGCCGATGTCGAAGCCAACGTAATCCGCTTCGAGTTCGTGGGCGCGGGGCTTTTCCTTGCGGAGCAAAACGCAGATTCGGATACTGGCGGGATTCGCTTCATTCAGCAGGCGATCACGAATGGCGCGAAGTGTGAGGCCCGTATCGAGAATGTCGTCGATAATGAGCACGTGGCGGGCCGTCACGTCCGGGAGCGAGGCCTGTTCGAAAGTCACCACACCCGCGCTTTGCCTGCCACCGTGGTAGCTGGAGACGCTGATGCTGTCGAGCCGCAGCGGGAGTTGGATGCGGCGGAGCAGGTCGGCCATGAAAAACAAACTGCCATTGAGCACGGCGATGACGGTAAGGTCGCGTCCCAAATAATCGGCGGTAATTTGCGTAGCGAGTTCGTCGAGCCGGCGAAGAATCGTCTGCTCGTGAAAAAGAGTGCGCTCGATATCGTTGAGCATTGCGGGAGAATGCGACGTGTGGAGCAAAAGGGCGAGCCATTCCCACACATCCCGGGGATCGAAAATGAAACACGGCCCGCAGCACTGGGCGCGCTGCGGGCCGCATTCATGTGTCCTAGGCTAGGAGGAATCCTAAAAATCCCTGAATGCTGGCAAGAGAGCGCAGACGCGCGAATATGGCAAGCAGAGAAATTAACGAAGTCGTCACAGCTTACAAATGCCCGGCCAGCGTAGTGAACACGAGCCGGGCGTTTGCAAATTTTGACCGAATTTATTCGCCGTCGTCGGCAATCGCCGCCTGCGGGCAGACATCGCGCGCGGACTGCGCCTTTGCGAGTTCATCGCCCTCGGGCTGCTTAAAAAAATACACTTTCGTTTCGTCGGCGTTGTAGCGAATCAACTCAGGTGCTTCATCAAGGCACACACGGCAGGGTGTGCAGAGTTCGTTGTCCACATACCATGGGCCCGGGACGTTTTCGGGCACTTTGTTGTTTTTGTCAGCCATAGAGAGTTTTGATTTGAGCGCGCTGGTTAATAGAACCACCCACGCGATTGCAAGCGGGATGTGATGAATCGAATCACATTGCTGTTCCCTTTCATGTGCATCACACGAAATGCGAATCAGGCATCCAGTATCTCATCCGCACCTCATGAATGCTAAATGGCTGAAAATGAAATCTCCCCGGAAAAACAAAACGCCGGAAGCGGAACTCCGCCTCCGGCGTTGCAAGTTTTTCAGTCGTTGATCGCGTCTAGGCTTTGATGCGCTTTTGCAGATCGAGCTCGATCACACCGAAACGCTGCTCGAAAGCGGCGAGCGTCGCATTGAGATTGAGGCAGAGGCGCTTCGCGGCGTCCGGTGTCATGATCACGCGGCTATCGAGTTTCACGGGCTCGGTCGGGGCTGGGTTATACGGGTCGCTGTTCACACCGAAGGTGAGATACAGTTCGTTGATGTTCGCAGCGATGCCGACGACATTGGAATAAAACGTCTTCAAGCTGGTCGAATCCACTTGGATCTGGGCCTGCTGGGTTTGTGGTGCTGGTGTTTCTTCGTTCTTGGTTTCTTTGCTCATGGTTTTGTTTGGTTTAATTGTTGTTGAGGTTCACAAAGGGGCGCGGGCCATAGCCGAGCTTTTTGTCCTGCGCAAATGGTTTTTTTGAAAAAAATCTGGCCTCCCCCACCAGCTCCGTCCATTCGTCACTATTCATTTTGGAAACCACCCGCGCCATCCTCCTCCGAAAAACACGCCTCGGTGACACCAGCCTCATCCTCACTTGGCTCACCTCCGACCACGGCAAAATCAAAACCGTCGCCAAGGGCTCTCTCCGCCCAAAAAATCCCTTCGCCGGAATGCTCGACCTCTTTTTCGACTGCGAAATCACCTATGCACGCAGCAAAAAAACCGAACTCCACAACCTCCGTGAAACCCGCCTCCGACACACCCGCGACGGCATCCGCAACGACTACCCCCGCCTCGCACTCGCCTCCTACTTCATCGAACTCATCGAACATTCCACCGAACACGATCACCCCGCCCCCGAACTCCATGACCTCCTAGCCCGCGCACTTGATCATCTCGACCAGAAGCCCGCCACCCGGCGCGCGCTCCTCCATTTTGAAAAAGAACTCACCCGCCATCTCGGCATCGCACAACCCGGCGTCACCCCAATCATCGCCTACGGTCGCGCCCACCACCGCATTCCCGCCGCCCGCCCCGGCCTGATTAAATCACTTCCGGAATGAATCCGAGTAACAAGGTTCTGATTTTTCACCATCCCGCGGAAAAGCGATACACCGTCGTGCTGCGGAATTTTTCGCCGGGGCGCAGTGTGGTCGTGGGAAAAGCAGGGTGGTTGGGGGAATCTGGAAAGTGCTGCGTTTCGAGGCAGAGGCCGCCGTGTTTTCCGTAGATGCGGCCTGCGCGACCGGGGATGCCATCGAGGTAGTTGCCGGAGTAGAACTGGATGCCCGGCTCGGTCGTGAACACGGTCATCGCGCGTCCGCTGGCGGGGTCTCGCAACTCTGCGGCCAGTGTTAGTTTGCCGGTGCTGAAACCATCGAGCACCCAGTTGTGATCATAGCCGCCGCCGGGCGCATCCTTCAGTGCGGCGATGTCACGCCCGATGGCTTTTGCCTTGGTAAAATCCATCGCGCCTTTCGCAGCAGACAGTTCGCCGATGGGGATGCTCTCAGCGTCCACGGCGGTAAAACGGCTCGCGTTCAGAGCGAGTTCGTGGGCGAGGATATCGGGTGCCGGGCCAAGGTTCCAATATGTGTGGTTGGTGAAGTTGAGCACTGTTGGCCGGTCGGTCGTAGCCTCGTAGTCGAGCCGCAATTCGTTGTCGTCGGTCAGCGTGTAAGTCACCGCGACTTCGAGTCTGCCCGGGTAGCCCTCGTCCCCGTCCGGGCTTGTCAAAGTGAAGCGCACGGCATTTTCGCCCGCCTCTTCTGCGTGCCAGTTCCTTTTATCAAAGCCCGCGTTGCCTCCGTGGAGATGATTCGCCCCGTTGTTCGTCGGGAGCTCATAAGTCTTTCCATCTAGCGAAAATTTTCCGCGCGCGATGCGGTTCGCGTAGCGCCCGGCGATGACGCCGAAATACGGATGCACACCGAGCCACGGCTCCGGCGTGTCGAAACCGAGCGCTACATTCGCGAGCGTCCCATTGCGATCCGGCGTGTGTAATTCCGTGAGTGTCGCGCCCCATGTGATAATGCGTGCGAGCAGGCCGTTCCTGTTCGTGAGTGTGAACCGCTCGACAGTCTGTCCATCGTTGGTCTTTGCAAAAAATTCACGTTGCATGGAAAAAATTCAGCACACTCCCTACCCGCCCGCACGCAGTAAAGGGAAGCTTTTCGCCGGACGCATCAGCAAACAAAACTCATCGCAGTGCGGCGAGGATCCGGTGTCCGAAGATGAGCATCACTGCAAGGATGACGAACAACACGCCGGTGAACACTTTCACTGTGGCGGTGTGGTTTTTCTGGAAACGCACGAGACCGTCGCTGCGGAGGCCGAAAAAGGCGAGGGCAAACACGATGACGAGAGGGATGATGAAAGCGACGTTGTATGCCAGCAAATAGCCGGTGGCGCTGCCGTGGCCGGACTTTAGCATGAACTGGATGGTCGGCAGATAAACCTGCCCGGTGCAGGCGAGTTCGAGAAATGAGATGAGCAACCCCGCACCGAAAGCCGCGAAGACGAAGCGGTGCGCCCGTGCGCCCGTGCGGATGACGCCACGGATGCGATCCTTCAACATTCCCGGCAGTTGAAGCGTCATCTCGCCGAGTTCACCGCGCATGGCGAGTTGCGCATCGCGGAAACTGAGGACGGCGATCACCAGCGCAAAGGCTGCAAGGCTGTAGTTCAGCACGACGCCTGCGACACGCAGCGCGGAAAGCCGCTCCATCACCTGCACGAGCCCGAGGCCGACAACAAAATACGCGAGGAAAACGGCGGCAATGAAGGCAACCCCGACGGCGAGAATCTCGCCGCGCGTGCGGCGCGCGACCTGTAGATAGGAAAGCAGGAAGATGATCGTTGCAAATGCGCACGGGTTGATTCCATCCAGCAAACCGCTGCCCGCGATGACGGCGAGGCTGAGCGTATCGAAGCGGTGCCCGACTGCCTGCGCGGCAGCGGCAGTTTCCTTCTGCACGACCACGGCCCACGCCACATCCGGCGGCACGGCAGCGGCACCGCGCAGAAAGTCGCCGAGGCGCGGACCGGTGATGTCCGTTTTCACCAACGCGCCCGTCTGTGCGAAGACCGCAGGCGTGACCTGCCGGAGCGTGTCATTGACCCCGAATCGTGCGGAGAGCACTTCGTTCAACAACGCGCTCCCGCGTTCGCCGATGTCGCGCTCCTCGATGAGCATCTTGGGAAAGTCGCGCGCCGCGTCACCGAGCATCTCGCGCACGCGGTCGCACTCGCGGCATCCGGGCTTGTGGAAAAAGATGATGCGAAACTGCTGGTCGCCCCGCACCGAAGGCTCCGGGGGCGCGGCTGCTATGGCGGTGTCCGCCGCGTTGTCGCGCGGAGCCAGTGCAGCGAGCGCGAGGAAACTTGTGAAGGCCGTCTCCTCCGCGATGCCGAAGTGCTTTAAAATTTTCGGCGTGTCCGAATCGGATGGATCCAGCACAAGCGGCGCGAGGACGGCATAGGCGCGGCCGAGTCGTGTGTAATTCTTCTCGAGGAAACTCGACAACTGGTAGCGCACGTTGTGTCTTTTCTGCTTCGCGACCAAGCTGGCAAACACAGACGGATCCACCGGTTTTCCAAGCCTCAGCAGCGCGAACATCGCCTCGAATCGCACAAAGTCTGCCGGGTCGCCGGTCATCTTCTCCAGCGCGGCGAGCACCTCGGGAGTGACCTCGCTCACCGTGGCCGCGCCCTTGGCCCACGCTCCGAAACCGCCGCCGGAGGAACTGCGCCTGTCGTAGTCCTGAGAATCGTCCAGCACCGTTGCATCATCGAGGTGGTGCGACCATCCGCCGTTGTGCGGTTGGGCGAGAAACGGCAGGGTCGCGCGCACGTGGGCGGACTCGTCACCGGCGATCTTCGCAAGCCTCACATTGCCCTCGCCGAGGCCGAGCGCACGATAAGCGGCGCGGCGCAGCCACGGATTTTTTGACTCGGTGAAGCGTGTGATTTTTTCCGCACCTGCCTTGCCGGTCCGTGAGAGTAGCACGATGGCAAAAACTTTATGAGCATCGCCCGCACCCTCATCGGCAAGCGTCTTTTCCGCCCACTTGCTGATCATCGGTGCCGTCGCCCCGGACTGCGCCAGCTTGTCCAGAGTGTAGCCATAGATGTCGTCCGCAGTGAGCAGCGATCCTGCGCGTGATAATTCGTCGAGCAAAGCCCCGATCAACGCCGGACGATTCAGCCAAGATGCGACGATCTTCTCACGCACATCCCCCGCCTCGTCACGGATCAGTCGCGTCACGATTTGGAGCGAAGTCCCTGTCCACTCCGGCTTCCCGCCGACGACATCCGCGATCAAACGCCTGTCAACTCCGCTGAGGGCATCCATGCCAGAGAGGAGGAACTTCGCCGCATTCTCGTCGCCATTGATCATCAGTGAATTCGCTGCGGAGAACTTCTGTCTCGGCGACCCCTCATTGAAAAATTTCATCAAAACCGCGCGGAGTTCCGTTCCGGGGGCGCTCTTCTCACTCGGATCGGCGACGGCATCCTCGTCCTCGTCATCAAGCACGTGTGTGACTCTCCCCACAGAGCCACTCGCCTGCGTTTTTTGCAGGCGAAGCTTCTCGAAGGACGAGTAAAGCTGGTCCAGTTTCGGATTGCTTGCAGCGGGTGCTCCGCCCGAACTAGTCGCAGGTGTCCCACTCGCGCTGAGTGCGCCAGGGGGCAGGTGAAGTTGATCAAGCACCGCATCCTGGAGCGTCTGGTCGCCGGACTTCAGCGCCTTGAGCAGCAGGGCGCTGTGCCGTCCGCGTGATGCGAGCAAACGCAGTGCGCACGCGGAAACGTCCTTGTTCGGATGCGTCGCAAAAGGCGCGGCAAACGGAACGCGCTTGCCCTCGCCATCATCGCGTCCAGGATCGAGCACATCAAGGCATTGCAGGATGACCTCAGGCGGCGCGGCTTTGATCTGCTCCCACATTGCGGGCGAGGGCACTTTACGGCTGTCGAAAATGGCCTTGAGGATCGCGGGTTTCAGTTCGTGCTGCTTCTCAAATTCGCCGGAAAGAATCTCCATCATGCTTCCCTCAGCGATGGTGGTCAGCGCGTTCACCGCGCTCACTCGAACAAAAACATCCGTATCCTTCATCATCGCAAGCACCTTGTCCTTTAGCGATGCGTCACCGAGTTTTCCGATTGCTTCCAACGCCGCCGCGCGCACACGCCAGCGTGGGTCTGCAAGCCGCGCTGCGAGCGGACCGCTAAGCGCCGTGCCCGCAGCGGTCGCGACCTCATCGCCATTCAAATTTGTTACGTGTCGCCCGTGACCGGCAGCTCCGCCGAGTGATTCGAGTGCGCTGATGACGACGTTTTCGTCCGCATGGTCGAGATAGCCGGCGATGACCATTTTATCCTCCTCCGTGCCGCCATTCTTGCCGAGACCACGCAGCATTGCGTGCAGCACACTCTCGGTTTTTTCCAGACTGGCCTCGTCCTGCACTGGCGGCTTCCCGCCAGTCAACGCATTGGTGATGGACTTCATCACACCCTCGCCGCCTGCTGGTTTTTTCAGGCGCACGCGCACGAGCGGCACTGCGTGTTTTCCGCCTGCGGAAAAAGCCGCGTCCACCGCAGTCTCACGCACCAGCGCATCCGGCGACGCGAGGAAATCCGAGATAATCGGCAGCGCCGTGGCACCCGCCGCCCCGCTGGCGGAAAGTGCGGCGCACTGCTGCTCCGCCGATCCCGCGGCAAGGTCGCGGGCAAGCGCGGCCGCCTGCCTCGGCAGCGATTGGCGCAGGACGATTCGATATTCCGCAGCCTTCAGCGCAGCGCGCGATCCGGGCTCGATATCAGCGCGGCTTTTCAGAAACGACTCGATGTGTCCGACAGCCGCGAGACCGAATCCCTCGAGGCGCAGCATCGCACGCTCCACGCGGTCTCGGTTGTCCGACATCACCTCCTGCGCAAGCACCCGGAACGTCTCCACGCTCAGCGGCACAGCCTTCGCCGCGCC
The DNA here is from genome assembly GCA_903929475.1 of uncultured Spartobacteria bacterium. Lineage (GTDB taxonomy): Bacteria > Verrucomicrobiota > Verrucomicrobiia > Chthoniobacterales > Chthoniobacteraceae > SXWH01. The sequence goes on along the minus strand of CAIYUV010000176.1, from coordinate 63,803 downwards.
CGCTGTTCCCTTTTCCATCCACGCCTTCCACTTCGCAAGCGCATCGGCGTTGGGGCCGAGCGCCGGGTCTTCCTGCCAGGGGTCAAAACCGAATGCATCCCCCGCCGCATCCTCCAGCAGTTCCAGCGCACCGAGGCGCACGGCGAGGCGCTTGTTCGAAAGCAACTCGACAAACTTAGCCGCCGGAAACGGCTTCATTTCCTTCACCAGTTCGCGCACCGCCGCCGTGTTCTCGGCATTTCCCATCGTCTCCATCAACGCAGGCCATTTATCGTCCGGCACGCCATTCGTGCGGAATTCCTCCAGCAACGCAGCAGGGAGATTCGACGGGCCGGGTGACTGAATGGCGGCGCGCAATGGCGTATTGAAAAAAGCCAGTGCCAAAAAAACTATTCGGAGCCGGTTAATGCAGTAGCGCATAGGCGACGATGTTCACGTTTACCTCGAGTGAGTTTCGGATTTCATTTCCGCCGCAGCAGCAGCAGCCGGTGGCATTGTGCGTGTCGTTCAAGCCGTGGCGCGAATAGACGCAGACAAGCTTCCCGTTCACCTCCAGCGCCTCCAGCGTCGCGGTGCCGGAGGATTTCGCGAGATCCAGTTTCTCGATTTGGAAAACAGTGCGGAAAAGCGGATGAGTCATCGCTACGGCCTTCAACTCCGCGCCCGCGATGAGCGTCTTCATTTCGCGGCGGAACGCATCGTCCCATTCCTTGCTGCTGCATCCCGCCGACGCGAGCAGGAAGCCACCACCCTGTAGATACTTTGCGAGGTTCTCTCGCTCTTTTTTCAGCAGGCGGTAGTCGCCCTCGCCCGTCATCACCACAAACGGAAAATCAAACAGCTCCTTCGAGTCGAGCTTCACGGGCTTGAAGCGTCGCTCGGTCACGATGGTGGTTTTTTGCTGGAGCGTCGTGAGAAACGCGTCGGCAAAACACTTCGATGTCTTGTTGCCTGCGTAGATGGCATTGGCGCACTGCACAACGCCCTGCTTTTCAGCGAGTGCGCGAAAAACGGGCAGCAGTGCGAGTGTGGTAAGGAATTTTCGACGTTTCATGGCTTATTGGTTTGTGGCGCGCCCGCGCCGGGTTCGTTGGAAAAGAATCGTTTCACCGCATTGCGATAAGCCTCCGGGACGGCCTCGCTGGCCGCGCCCTTGCCAGTGGCCTTGCGCGCCGTTTGCGAAGGCAGCGCATTGTCCGTGATGTCGGCACCGCTGCCCGGTGTTCCCTTGCCCTTGCCGTCGCCCGCCTTTCCGGTGCCGCCGAGCTGCGGGCCTGCACGCTGATCGAAACGCGAACGCGGCGGACCATACATCGGCAGGCGCGGCATTTTTCCCTCCATCGAGAAACCATGCTCGCTGTCGCCGCTCGCACCCGCGCCCTCGCCTTCCGCGCCCGGCTTTTTACCTTTGCCTTCGCTCTTTCCGCCGGACTTCGGAATGAGCTGCTGCATGAGTTGCTGCATCGTGCTGTCGAGATCCTGCGGCCACGGGAATTTCGGTTTTTGGCCGCCGCCACGGCAGGCTTCGCAAACGCCGTTTTCCTTTTTCAGCAATTCCTCCAGCCGTTGCAGTGCATCGTTTGCCTTCTCGGTCGAGACCCGGCTGTCGGCACCCTCGGCGGCCTTCGCTGCATCGTCCATCACCGGCGGCACACTGGCTTCCTTCAACAGTTTCAAAAACTCCCGCCCCTCCACGGTGAACGCCTCGAATTCCTCCGGCAGCGCATCAAGCGCGGCACCGAGTTCCTTTTCCACGCCACGAAGTTTCTCGGCATTCTCCTTCTGGCGATTGGCAAGGTCGGCCAGCGCGGCACCCGCCTGCGCTTCGCCGCGCCGGATTTGCTCCGACGCGCGATTGAAGTCCTTCACAAGCTCCCGCTGACTCTCGACGAGTTCCTTGAATTTCCCGATCTGTTCCACGGCCTTGGCCGCAGCGACGATGCGTTCGCCTTTCTTCATCTCCGACTCCGCACGCTGCTCCGCCTCGCCAAGGCGTTTCTTCAATTCGGAAACTGCCGCGGCCATGTCGGCGGCGGGCGCATTCGCAAGTTCATCGAGTTGCTTCCCGTTTTCCAACAGCCGCCCGGCCACATCCTTTGCCGCCTCGGAAAGCGGGCTGTCGCTGTCGAAAATCGGGAAGTCCTTCGCAATTTGCCCGAAAATTTTCGCGGCTCGCTCGTGAGCATCGAAGGCTTTCTTGCGCGCCTCCTCCGCCTTTTTGTCATCGCCGGTCTTTGCCGCCGCTTCCAACTCCTTGAGCGCCTCGCGCGCCACCTGCATCGCTTCCGCCAGCGCAGTGTAGCGGTCGGCAAACTCCTGCAAGCTCGTCTGCGCACGCAGCATCGCCGCATATTCCTCGCGGGTGATGATGTGAATTTTTGCAGGCTCGCTCACGCTCACGCCGAGTAAATTCGGATTCGTATCCGCAGCCTCCAGCGTCAGTTCGATGGTCTGCCCCGGCAGCACGCCAAACGCGGCGAGATTCACTTTTCCTGTCACCTGATGTTTTCGGATGCCCGTCTGCACGGCCTCCAACTGCGCACGCTCGCGATAGCCGGTGAGTTTCCTCACGAGCGCTACGCGCGTGAGGCCGAAGTCGTCGCCAGCGCTCGCATCCAGCGGCAACTCCGTGTCCGGCGTCGCCAGCACTTCGCCCGAAGGCTGGTGTAACACGACCTCGGGGCGTTCGTCGGGCAGCAGCTTTTGCTCGGCGACGAGCGGGGCGCTCTGCGTGCCGGTCACATCGCGCACGGAAAAAGTCAGTCGCGCCGCGCCACGCGCTATCCACGAGACGCGCACACGATGCGTATCCTCGCGCTCGGCGACAGTCTCCTGCAACAACTGCGGCCCTTTAATCTCCAGCCGCCCGTCGGCTAGCGGACGGTTGCTCGTGATGCGCGCTGTGATGCGGCTGCCGGGAAGCGCGGCCAGCTCCTGCGAGCCAAGTGGAAATTCACGCCTCGGCTGCCCCGAGTAAGTCGGCGGCTCGACGGTAAGGATGACATCCTGAAGCCTCGGCTGGAGGCGGACATTCACTGGCATCCAAGTGCTCCGTGCCCGCCCCACGGCAAATGCGACCTCCACGGCTGCCGTCACCTTCTCCATCTTGCGGGCGAAGCGCGTTGGGGTTTCCTGAAATGCCGACGACTCCTCGATGCGATGCGTGGCGGCATCGCGGATAAGACAGCGCACCGGCGCATCCAGTTTTGCACCGGCGATGTCCGCCGTGACGAGGAACCCCCCACCGTAAAGCACCTCCGCGGGTTGCGGTCCTATGGTAAATTGCAGCGGGCTGTAAGGCGGGATGTCAGCGTGCGGAGCCAGCAGCCGCCCTGCGATGATCTGAAATGGCTGCGGCAACACAAGGGCGATCAAACCGACAACTGCCGAGGCAGCCACGAGCCAGCCTAGATTCCGCCCAAGCGCACGCAGCGGCACCGAGCGCGAAGCTGGAAGCGCGCGCAGCCGCTCCGCCGCAGCAGAAACGGATCGCTCTCGCAGCCAGTTTGCGAGCGGCGACTCCGTGCCTGCCGGCGCCGCGAGTTCCAGCGCGGAGAGGACATCGCGCCGCCCGCTGCCGACGACCGCGTCTGCCTGCCGCGCCGCATCGCGCTTCATAAATGTGATTGCATCCCACAGCGCCCACACAGCGCCAATGCCCGCGACCGCCGCGAGCGCATAGAAAACCACGAAACGCGGACGGTCTCCAAATCCTGCATAGTAATCGAACACCCCGGCAAGCAGCAGCGCGACCACGGCGATAAAAGCCGCACGCAACAAGCCCGCCAGCAGCACGCCAAGACGCCAACGAAGGAGAAAACGACGAAGCTCGGGGCGAAAGTTCATGGTGATTGCGGGAAAATAACGTCGCAGTGGCTCAGCGCGACAAGGTGCGTTTCGTTCATAGCAGCCCCTCCCTTTTTCGCAGCCACCACTCCGCGCCGAAGAGCAGTGTCACCAGCGCGGCCGCCCACCATGCGGTCCAGAGCGGCTCCCATTGCGGCTTTTCCGGGACGAGCGCCACGTCGCGCTGCCAGAGTTTCGCTGCGAGTTTTTCCAAATCCTCCAGCTTCCACACCTCGCCGCCGGAGAGGTGCGCGAGCGTGGCGAGGCTCACGGCATCGGGGCGCAAATCATCCGCCTCCGTGGGCGGCGCGAGGACGTTGAGCGTCGCCTCGCCCTGCAAAATTTTCTCGTTTGTAGCGTCTGCCACACGCAGTTCGTAGCGGCCCGGTTCGCCGGGTGTGAAGACAGCGGCCCACTCGCGTCCGCCATCCGCTGCGGAGAGCGGCGTCGCCAAGGCATCGGCATATGGCTGGTTGTCGCGCGTGATTTTTACCACCGGCCTCGGCTCTGGCTTTGCAGGCCCGCGCCATGCGACGACCGCACGCACCGGCTGCCCCGGCTCGGTCGCGGCATCGCGGAGGCGGACTGCGTAGTCCTCGCCGGGCCGGAAGTCCGAATACGTCGCGCACCACTGCATGAGCTGCACCCAAAAGTGTTGATAGAGCGCGCCCTGCTCGCGGACCTCGGGGCGGAAATCCCAGCGCCAAAGCCCGTCGGCATTCACAGCCGCCACCATTCCACGTCCGTAGCGGCGCACGATGAGGAGCGGTGTTTTCGTCGCGCGTCCCTCGGGCACCGCATCGGCAAGAACACGTGCGAATGGTTTTAACTTCGTGACCGAATTGATGTCCTCCAGCGGCGGCAGCGTGGGCCACACGAGATCGTCCGCAGCGGGAAGCGCCGCACCGAAGAGACCCGCGCCCGCGTCGGCGATGGGTGTGAATTTCATCGCACCTGCCGCAGGCTCGCCCCACTCGACCGGCTCAAGATTTTCCAGCGCGGGAAAACGTCCGCTATACGGCTTGCCGCGCGCGAAGAGCACCGAGCCACCCTGATCCCGCACGAAGCCTTGCAACGCGGCGACCCGCGCAGCGTCGAGAAAACCATCCGCGCCTTTTCCAAAAACAATCAGATCATATCGCGAAAGTTCCGCCGCGTTCGGCGGAAAAACGGTGTCCGGCGATAGCAGCGGCTCCGCGCCCTTTGCCTCGACGCGGAAGTATCGCTCTTCATTCAGCCGGTGGACGGTAAGGATGTCCACCGCGCCCTGCTGACGGAGGAGTTGCGCGAGAAATTTGGAGTCCCAATATGGCGCACCTTCGAGAAGCAGCACGCGCGTCTTCGAGCCGAGCACCTTGACGCGCACCACGTCGGAATTGTTCGCAGGCAGATGTTCGCCGGGCCACGGGGCCGTGCGCAGTGTGTAGGCCGCGCCTTCCGCAGGGACATCGTTTAGCTCGAACATCACCGACGCGCGCTGCCCGTCCACGAGTGTGGTGTCCTTGCGGGCAAGCTCCCTTCCATCGGGACCGATGAGTGCAACGGAGGGCTTCACGGGGCCGAGTCCGCGATTTTCCAGCACGGCGGAAATTTTCACCGGCTGGCCCTTGAATATGGTGATTTGTCGCGGCAGCGCCGTGAGCAAAAGATCGCGCACACAGCCTGCATCACCCACAGGCACGGTGTGAATGGCGATGCCGCGCCCATTCGCACGGCGGGCGACCTCGTCCAGCTTCACGCGCGTCGTGGCGCGTCCGTCGGAGATGACGACAATGCCCGCAAGCGCCATGGATTTTTGATTCAGCGCGCCCGTGACTGCGGCGGCGATATCCGTATCCGGGCCATTGGGCGCGGCCTGCGCAGTGTCGGCCACCTCGTCATCGAGTTGCGTGGAAAAAGTGCGGACGCGCACCGCACCGTGTCCGCCCGCGCCCTTCGCCAGACTGCCCGCCGCCTTCGCCGCCGCCTGCCAGCGCGTCTGCTTTTCATCGAGTGCGTTCTCCATTGAGCGACTGCGGTCGAGCAGCACGAGCCAGTCGCGCTTGGTGTCGCGGGCATCCTCGCGCCAGCACCCGGGGTTCAGCCAGAGCACCGTGAGCGCGCTGATTCCGGCGATGCGCAGAAAAATGAGCAACGGACGGATTCCATTCCGTGCCCCGTCGTTGGAACGCAACGCCAGCCATCCGCCAACGCCGATGAACACAAACGCTGCAGCCAAAGCCTCCGGCAGACCGAACGCGGGATTCAGTGTGATGGATGAGAGCGCGGTCATACCTCCGCCATCTCCTTTCTTTCCATCGCGTTCGTTGCAGGCCCGGCCGTGATTTTGAAAAAGCGCAGCAACACGCCCTCGATCACAAACAGCACCGCAGCCGCCGCAAGGAACCAAGGCCACAGCGGACGGCCCTCGCGTAAGTCGCCGAGGCGCTCGCGCGCACTGCCGGTGATGAGGGCACCCGCTCCCTTTTCGAGTTCAGCAGTCGTGAGAGTGCGCAGGTCGCTCTCCGTCTCCGGGAAATTCACCACCGCACGATCCAGCACCCCGTCCTGCGTCATCCATCGGTAACTGCCGGGTGCGATGTCGGCAGCCGTCGCAAGACCGCCGGGCTTGCGCGTATTTTCTGCGGCAAGCGCCACGGCCTGCTCACGCTCGTCCACGAGCTTGATGGTCGCGGGATCGAGCGACGCAGCATCGAGGCGCAGCGGCTCGCCCGGATCAAATTCATGCGACGAAGGCGCGACAACACCGGCGGCGACATGGCGGAGGAACTCGCCAAAAAAAGGCAGAAACGCCGTGCGTGTCATCCAGTCGCTGGCACCGAGATCGAGGTTCCACCAAGAGAGCCGCCGACCGTCAATCAACATGAGCGCCGGGTTGCCGTCGTCAAATTTCAACAGTGTCGTTCCCTTCAAAAACTGCGGCGTCACCACACGGCGGCGGAATTTTCCGGCGGACGGATCGCCATACGCCCCGCCGGCGAAGAGCGAGAAAACCGTGTGCTCCTCGGCGGCGATTTGCAGATTCCAACCCGGCGCGTCCTTCGTCTCCGCGGCAAGCGGCGATGCGGGGCTTTCCTGTCCTAGCAACTTCGCCAGCATCGCGGCATCCAGCCCCTCGGCGGGCTGCACCACGACCGCCGAGCCTCGCTGGAGCAATGGCGCGACATCCTCGCCGCGCCACCCGGCGACGAAGACCACATCCGCAGTCGCATCCGCAAGTGACGACTGGCGCGCGACCACAGCATCAAGTGACTGCGCGGCGCGCAGCCACGTCTGCGCGACCGGCCCCGTGCCGACGATGGCGACTTGCAACGCACCACGCACATCCGCGAGCGCGTATCGCACATCATCGCTGGGGAAGCGATCCTCTCCGAGCGACGCCTTCAGCGCGACGGTGCCCTCAACGGGAAATTTCACAGGCATCATCGCGAGCGCCTCGCTCCACGGAGCAAGTTCCACTGTCTGCGAAATACGGCTTTCACCCGCCTCGCCAAAGACCGTCACCCGCCTTGCGTCTGCGGAAAAATTTCGCACCCGGCACACCATGCGCGCTTCCTGCCCCGCCACAGGGCGCGCAGGCTCCAGCACAAGCCCGGCAAGGCCGACGTTTGCCGCCTGCGAGTCGCCCACGGCGATGCGCGTGACGCGGATCGAGGACGGCATCGCCCAGTTCACAGTGCGCCATGCGGATTTTTGAAAATCGGAAAGCACCACGAGTTCGCGTTCGCCGGATGCGGATTCGAGCTGCTTCGCGGCAAGAGCGAATGCCCCGGCGATGTCACCAGCCTCGGAGCGCACGGTCGTTTTTCTCAGCGCGTCGCGGAGGAATCCGAGATTCATCCCCGGCTCCGGCAGTTCCGCCACGGCGTGTGCGCGCAACCAGATGATATTTGCACGCGAGTTTACCGGCAGCGTGGCCAATACGTCCTCCGCAGCAGCAGTCGCCTGCGCCAGCCGCGTCCGAGTGCCGTCGGCGTAGGCCATCGAGGCCGACACATCCACCACGAGCACCGTCGTTTTTTCCACGCCGTCCTTCGATGCAAAACGTGACAGCAGCAACGGCTGCAAAAACGCACCGATGAGCGCCGCCATCGCGAGCGTGCGCACGACGAGCAGCCAGCGGTCACACGGCTTGCGGACGCTCGTCACGCGGCGCATCGCCTCGCGTAGGAGTTTGAGCGATGGGAAGTCGCGCCTCCGAGGGCGGGCGCGTGAAAACAAGTGCGCCAGCAGCGGCACCGCAACGAGCGCGGCAAGAAGCCATGCGGGATTGGCAAAGGCTAAGTTCATGGCGTGTAGCGGAATGACGGATGACGGACTCCGAATGACGAATGTGGAATGACGATTGGCGAATACGCACCCGCAGGCAGGCGTGCAAAATTCGTCATTCGGAGTCCGTCATCCGTCATTTTCCTCCCTCCCCCGTGATGCGGTCGAAAAGCGGCCAGAACGTCCCGTCAGTGCGCGCGACATGGTAGTCAATCCGCCGCTGCGCGCTGAGTGTGCGCAGGCGTGTGATGTGCGTTTGCAGCGCATCGCGGTAGCTTTCAGCGAGGGCGCGCGGGTGGAGCGTGAGTGTATCACGAGTCTCCATGTCCTCATAGCGCGAGAGAACGCCATCACCGAGTTCCATCTCCTCCGGCGAGAGTAGGTGAAAAAGGTGGATGCGAAATCCGCGATGGATGAATGGATTGAGCGCGGCAAAAATGGCGGCGGGTTCGTCGTAGAAGTCGCTCAACACGATGACCGTCCCACGGCGGCGGATCTGAAGCGCGGCACGCGCAAGGGCGGCGGAGAGCGACGTGGGGCCGCGCGGCTCGTTGCTTTCCAGCGTGGAGAGCACCTGGTGCAAATGCTGCCGTGTGCTGCCCGGCGGGAGAAATTCTCGCACACGGTCGTCGAAAATTTGAAGCGACACCTGATCGCTCCCGCGCACAACAAGCCACGCGAGAGCCGCCGCGAAGTAGGAGGCAAATTCGAGTTTTGTCGTCGCGGAGCCGCCGCCAAACGCCATGCTGCTGCTGCTGTCGAGCAGGAGGTGACATTCGAGATTCGTCTCCTGTTCGAAGGTCTTCACGTAGTGCCTGTCCGTGCGTGCAAACACGCGCCAGTCCACCAGCCCCGGCGCGTCGCCCGGCGTGTAGGCGCGATATTCGTGAAACTCCGTCGAGGCCCCGCGCAGCCGCGAGCGGTGCCGCCCGTTCAGCCATCCCTCCGCAAGCAAGCGTGCGGCGAACTCGTAGCTTTCGAGCCGCCGGACGTCATCCGGGCGTAGGTAGCGATAGGCGCTCACAGTTTTCCAATCAAATGCACGATGATGTCCTCGACGGTGATTCCTTCGCCAGTAGCGTTGTAGCTGGGAATGATGCGGTGACGAAGGACGGCAGGCGCGACTGCTTTGACTTCCTCCAGCGAGGCGCTCTCGCGTCCGCGCAGGAGTGCGAGGGCTTTGGCGGCGCGGACGAGTGTCTGCCCAGCGCGTGGTCCGGCTCCCCAGTTGACGTATTTTTTAACGTAGTCGTCGCCGAGATCGCTCGCGGGGCGACTGCTGTGGGTGAGCTTGAGGATGCTGCGCTTCACGTTGTCGGGAAGAGGCACGTCGTGGACGCTTGCCTGAAGGGCGATGAGCGCGGCGGCGTCGAGGACGGCATCGGCCTCGGGAAGCTGCGCGCCGGTGGTGCGATCCAACACTGCGAGTTCCTCGTCCATGCTGGGGTAGTCAATTTTCAGCTTGAAAAAGAAGCGGTCGAGTTGTGCTTCGGGGAGCGGGTAGGTGCCTTCGTGTTCGATGGGATTCTGCGTGGCAAAAACGAGGAACGGTTCTTCCAAACGTCTTGTCCTTCCGGCGACGGTGACCTGTTTTTCCTGCATCGCTTCGAGCAATGCGGCCTGCGTTTTTGGCGGTGTGCGGTTGATTTCGTCGGCGAGGATGAGGTTTGCAAAAATCGGCCCCGGCGCGAACTCGAAGCCGCGCCCGGATTCCGATGTTTGCAGGATTTCCGAGCCGACGATGTCGGTCGGCATGAGATCGGGCGTGAACTGGATGCGGTGGAATTTCAACCCGAGGATTTTTCCGAGCGTGGAGACGAGGAGCGTCTTCGCGAGGCCGGGCACGCCCACGATGAGGCAGTGGCCCTTGCAGAGCAGCGCGGTGAGCATGAGCTCAATGACGGCATCCTGGCCGACGATGACGCGCGCGGTTTGCTCGCGGATGCGTGTGATGGTGTTGAGGGTGTTTTGCCAGAGTTGTGCTGGTTTGGTGTTCATAGGTTATTCGTCTTTTTCGGAAACTTTCGCGGAGTAGAAATAGATCTGCGCGGGCCCGCGGCTGCTGGCTTTCATTGAGAGCCAGTCCTTCAGTTTTTGCTCAAACTTCGCCGGGCTGGGATCGAGTTTATGAGAGCCGAATGGCGGGCCATCCTCGTCGTTTGCGGACTTTGGTGCCGTCTTCGCATACTTTTCTCGCCACGCGCGCGTCTTCCCTTCGTCCTTCCACGCGAGGTAGCCAAAACCGGCGGCGTCTCGCGAGGCTCCCTCAATATCCGAACTGTCTTTTGAAATTTGTATCGCAGCAACCCATACGGCCTCTGGTTTGGAATCACCCTTGGGCAGACCCATCTGCTCGATCTGTCGAGTTCCGATTTTCTGTTCCCACTTTCCGATGCTGATGCCGACTCCGGCCAGAGGACTTGTGATCGCGACTGAGAGCATCACCGGCGTCGTGAGGGCTGCCTTTTCCGTGAGCACCCTCAACTCCTGGATAGCAGCTTCATCGAGTTTGCGCCCCTTCCATTTTGCAGCGTCAAAGCCGGGCAGCGTGCCCGCCTCCGCGTCGGACACTTCGGCAATGGTAAAATGAAATTCAACAAGCGACGCGGGCCAGTCGGGATTTTTTTCCAAGTGAGTTACGATGGCGATTTGTTCGTTGGGTGATTTTTTGTCGAAAGCCCCAGCGATGGCCGCGGCGGTGAGCGCGCCAAGTTCCTTCACCAGCGCTGGGCCGTCTGCCTTTGCTGGATCAGGAAGCGGAGGGACGGGTTTGCCAGCGGCGATCTCCTGCGCGCTGTGGAGCATCCACTTAGTCGCGAGGCGCGGCATTTTCATCCCATAAATCTGCCACGTCTCGCGATCCTTGGCCTGACAGTGAAGCAGGACAATCATGTTGGCGGCAAACTCCGCGATTTTCTGTTTGCTGCCCGGATTCCAACGGTTTGAAACTTCGCCCGTGTCGCGCAGAAGCGTCTGCATGGCTTCGCGGGCGGCTGGTGTGGATTTCGACGGGTCCGCAGCCTTGCCTGCCTCACGGTAGAGACTGCCGAGCAGGGCTATCTTTACCTCCGCAGACTTCGCCGCCGCCGCTGCGGGAAAGACGGCTGACAACAGTTCCTCCGGTGCGGTTTTCTCGAAATCCTTCCGCAATGTTTGCAGGAATCCCGATGCCTCCGCCTCGTCCATCGCGGCGATCTCTGCGATGCGCTCAGCGAGCGGCTTCTGTGGTTTGAAAAGGCCGTCCAATTTCGCCATCTGAGCCTTCTGCTGCGCGGCGATCTGCTTTGCATACTCCCCGTTGTCACCTCTTTCGAAGTATCTGGCTTGCTCGTCGCCCTCGCGCTTCAGCCCCGACTTTGCAACCGCGATGAGCTTCGGGCCGAATTCCGGCTCCGGCTTGGCACGCTTGAGCCACGCGGCAGCCTGCTCGATCACGTTTTCGAGCGAACCGGAACTCCACACTCCCGGATCGAGGAAAACCTCCCGGAGCTTGCGAAGAGTTTCGTCCCCTCCTTTTGCAACGAGGAATGAAAGGCCCATGCTGAATGCGCCGTCGTTCGTGCCATTACTGTTGCGGAGATAATCCCAAGCAATCTCCTCATCCGTCTTTGTAACTGCACTGGCGGCCCATTTGCGGATGTCATCGTCCGATTCCACGAAATCATTTGGTGCAACCTGCCCGATGAGACTGCGGGCGATCTCGCCGAGTTCCGCAGGGCGCGACATGGCTCCGTATTGCTGCTGGATCGCTTCGTCCCGGCTCATGCGTGAGCTGAAATACGAATGCCTGAATCTATCCCTCATGGAAAAGCGGACGAAACGCTGATCGCCCAGTAACAGCACAAGTCCCGGCAGCGCCTCCCGCGACTTGGCCAGATAGCGGGACAGCGGACCGTCCTTCACTGCGGGTTCATCATCGGAAAACGAACGATGCCGCCTCCGGAAAAACGTCCTTCCCCGGCGCTCGCCTCCGCTGTCGTCCAGTAATTTCGGCAGCATCCAGTTTCCAAATCCATTAATTTGCCCTGCATCCTGCGCGCGAAGTGCGAGCAGCACGGCGGCGGCGGCTCTGGCCTCAGGATCATCCGCGTGCGGCGAGTGCTTTTGCTCGCGAAGCCGCGCTGCGAACATCAGCGCCGTATCCCGCTGCTTCCAGCCGCGCGGAAATTTCGCAGCCAGTCCTTCGACTGCCGTTGCGCACGCGGCGGCATTTCCATTTTCGTAAAACTTCGTGCATACATCCCCCATCGTCGCATCCGCAATCAGGCTCACCACACCATCGAGCGCCTTCGCCGGGGAACCTGCGATCTGCACGGCATACGGGAAATGCTCCTTCGCAAAATCGCCGTGGCCATTCCGCTGAAACTGGGCCAGCGCAACCAGTGCCATACCCGCCATCCGGGCTGTCGAGCGTTGGGAAAATCCCTCCGGCGATTTCAACTGCTTGCCCAGCGCCTTCATGTCGGCATCCAATTTCGCCGGCTGAATCATGATCCGGGCATCTCCGTCCGCAGCAGGCGAATTCTCATCGCCCTTGCGCCCCTTCGCACGACGGCCATCCACAAAGACCACCTCCACCACGCCGTTGGCCTCGCTCACGAGCCATGCGTTGCCATTGTAGTTTGAATTGTATCCGCCTAGCAGCGTCGCCTGCTCCCCATCCTCACCGTAGGCCTGCACCCACTTCGCACCCTTCACCTCCGGCAGCCCGAGTTCAAAAAAAGTCTCCAGCAGCTTCGCATCCTCGCCCTGAGAAAATGCGGGAGCCGCACTGGCTATGAGTGTCACCACTGAAACGATAATGGAGGAAGCCAGTCTGGTCATGGCTGGGCGACATTACGCAGACACGGATTCGAGTAGCAAATGAGAATGCTGTTCAAAAGCCGCCGATGAAATCCAAAAGACTTGTTGAACCGCTGTGCCGGTGCGATGTCGCACGGGCGCGTTCTATTCATGAAACTTTTCCGCTCCAAATTTTACCTGCCGAGAGTGGCGATGCCCGTGGTTTTCATGGCCACCGCGCTCGCGGAGGACTTCGATCCCGCGCGGCTCGAACGCGAGGTGTTGGCGACGGGGTTGAATGATGCGGTGCAGATGGAGGCGCTGCCGGATGGGGATGTGCTCATCGCCGAGCAACGCGGGACGCTGCAACGCTGGAGCGCGGCGACACGGAATTTGGCGAGGGTAGCGCGCGTGCCGGTGGCGTCGGGGCCGGAACTGGGGCTGATCGGCGTGGCGGCGGCTGGGGATTTTGGGAAGAGCAGAAATGTGTTTTTGTTTTTCTGCCCGGCGGCGAAACACGATGTGCAGCGGCTGGCGCGATTCACGTTTGGCGCGGATGGAATGCTCGATCTCACCTCGGAAAAAGTGCTGCTCGAATATCCCATCGAATACGGCGGCGCGATTCACATGGGCGGCGGATTGTTTTTCGACAAGGCGTCGGGAAATCTGATCCTCGGCACGGGCGACAACTCACCGCCGATTCCCGATCCGCCGATTGACATTTCTCCGGGCGGGCTGCTGCGCGATTCGTTGCGCTCAAGCGCCAACACGCAGGATTTGCGTGGAAAGATTCTGCGCATTCATCCGCGCGAAGATGGCGGCTACGACATACCCGCCGGGAATCTTTTTTCCGATCCGAAGCAAGGGCGTCTGGAGATTTTTGCGATGGGTGTGCGCAATGGTTTTCATTCTTCGGTCGATCCGAAGACAGGATGGATAGTGTGGGGTGATGTGGGGCCGAACACGGATCAAAAGTCGGGGTCGGTGGGATTTGACGAATTCAACGTCGCGACGAAAGCGGGCAACTTCGGGCATCCGATGTTCACGGGGCCAAATGAGGCGTATCGCAGTGTCGGCGCAGACGGAAAAATGGGTGAGCCTTTCGATGCAGCGCACCCGATCAACAACTCGCCGCGCAACACGGGGCTGAGGGAATTGCCGCCCGCGCAGCCTGCGTTGCTGTGGTATCCCACGACGGCGTCGAAGGAATTTCCCGAGCTTGGCAGTGGCGCGCGTTCGGCGATGGCCGGGCCGTTTTTTCACTTCGATGCAGCGGTGAAGTCCGACCTCAAACTGCCGGAGCAATTCGACGGCGCGCTGTTCATTTACGAATGGACGCGCAACTGGATCAAAATCGTGCGGCTTACAGCGGAAGGGAAACTCGCGGGCATCGAATCCTTCGCGCCTCAGTTCGCATTCCGCAAGCCGATCGACATCAAGTTTGCGCCGGATCACACGCTGCTGCTGCTGGAGTATGGCGACAAATGGCACGGCAACTCGGACGGGCAATTGTCGCGCATCGTCTATCACCGAGGTAATCGCGCGCCCGTGGCTGTGCTGAGCAACTGGCCGCTCGCGGGCAAACAACCGCTCGATGTGCACTTCAGCGCAATCGGCACACGCGATGCCGATGGTGATGCGCTCAAGTTTGCGTGGGATTTCGGCGCTGGCAAAACGTCCTCCGAAGTTACACCGCGCTTCACCTTTACCGAGCCGGGGCAACACACCGTTTCGCTGAAGGTGACGGATGCCGCAGGCGCGGTGAGCGAGGCGCGCACAGTCATCACCGTGGGAAATGCGATGCCGGTGGTGGAAATTCTCGCGCCGCAAAATGGTGGATTTTTCGACCCGAAGGACGTGGTGGATTTCAAAGTGCGCGTCACCGACGCCGAGGACGGCTCCAGCGATGAGGGCAAGATCAATCCAAAGCGCGTCGTCGTGCAGGGGGCGTATCGCTCGACGCGCAGTGGCGATGCCGTCCATCCCGGACTTGCGCTGATGCAGCGCACGACATGCTTCGCGTGTCACACGGTGCGGGAAAAATCTGCGGGGCCTGCGTATTTGGATGTCGCCAAAAAATACGACGGCGATGCGACCGCACCCGCGAAACTCGCGGCCAAAATCATCTCCGGCGGCGTGGGCGTGTGGGGGCAGCAAATCCCGATGCCGCCGCACCCGCAGCACACGCTCGCCGAGACGCAGCTCATGGTGGACTGGATTCTCGACCTCGCACATTCGCCCGAAGCGAAGGCGGTGACGGGATTGAGCGGTTCGCTCAGGACGACCGTCGGCGGAGAGCGTCAGGACGGCGGCGTGTTCGTCATCACGGCATCTTACAACGACAACGGCGCAGCCGGAGTGCCGCCGCTGCGTGGAATCGCCGAGCACGTCCTGCACGCGCGCAAACGCAAGGCCGCCATGAACGACGCATCGCAGGGCGTGGATGTTGTGGACTTCATGGAGGGAGGCCACGGCCTCGTTGCGAGATTTGCGAACGATGGCTGGTTGAAATTTTCCACCGTCAATCTCGCTGGCATCGAGAGCCTCACGCTCCACCTCACACCGCTCGCCGCCGTTTCGCTCGAAGTGCGCGCCGGGTCACCGCAGGGCGCGCTCGTCGCAAAAACCGAGTTACCCGGCGCGGCGAACGACTTCCGCGAAGTCACCATCCCCGTCACCGATCCCGGCGGCGTGAACGATCTATTCTTCATCGCTCATACCAAAGCACCGCAAAAGGGCGGCGCGCTCGATCTGAACTGGGTGAATTTCAACAATCAGAAAAAGTAAAACTGCCTGTCTCTCCACGACGAAAACCACCACAACCACACCATGAAAAAACACGCCATCCTCGCCGCGCTCGCCGTCACGTTTTCCATCGCATCGGCGCAAGAGCCGCCTGCAACTCCCGCTCCGCCAGCGGCGCCGATTGTGGACATCACCAAGCCGTGGCCAAGCCCGACCAACGTGCAGGGAATAAAGATGCCCGCGCCCCGCGCGAAGAAGGAAGTCGAGACCGTGCTCGCCGCCGTGAAGCCGATGAGCGACGAAGAAAAGAAACGTCCATTCCACATCGTCCTCTGCGCGGCGGAAAAAGACGCCGGACACAATGGCGTCGGCTTTCACGACTACCCCGTCTGGCGCGCGCGCTGGACAAAAATCCTCGCCGAAGTCCCCGGCGTCACCACCGAGCCTGCTGACAAATGGCCGACTGCGGAGCAGTTCAAAAACGCGGACGTCATTGCCTTCTTTCACAACAACCCCGTGTGGGACGCCACCAAGGCCCCCGACATGGATGCCTTCCTCGCGCGCGGCGGCGGGCTTGTCTTTCTGCATTTCTCGATGAATGGAAACACCGAACCCAAAGCGCTCGCCGACCGCATCGGTCGCGCATGGACGGGCAACAAATGGCTGCGCGGCGATGTGAATTTGAAATACAGCCCGCACGAAATCACGAAGGGTTTCCCTGAGTCCGACATCCGCCCCGAGGAGCCGTATTGGAACCTCCTCGGCGAAGGCGAAGGCACCACCACCATCGCAGCGATGGACGCCGACGGCGCCGCACAACCACAAGTCTGGACCGTCGAGCGCGGCGGCGGACGTATCTTCGTCTGCATCCCCTGCCACTTCACTTGGACGCACGACGATCCACTCTTCCGCGTCCTCGCCTACCGCGGCATCTGCTGGACTGCAAAACGCCCACTCAACCGCCTCGACACCGCCATCTACACCGGTGCACGTGTCGATGAGTGACAGGCCGAAAATCATTTCTTTTTCCTGCGCGCGTGCGGGGCATAATGCGTGGCTTCCATGTCAAAAAGCCTCCTGATGTATCGCTGCTTCCCTGCCCTGCTTTTGCTGGCGGCGAAGTTGACTGCTGCTCCGGTGCGAGAGCTTGTTTTTAATCGCGATATCCGGCCCATACTTTCTGAGAATTGCTTTGCGTGTCACGGGACGGACTCGAAGAAACGGAAGGCGGATTTGAGATTGGATGCAGAGGCGGGAGCGAAGGCTGCGCTGGAAGAAGGGCGTGTCGCGATTAAATCGGGCGATCCTGCGGGCAGTGAATTGTGGAAGCGGATCAACGAGACGGATCCGGACGAGGTGATGCCGCCGCCGAAGACGCACAAGACTTTGACGACCGTGCAAAAGGAGGCGCTGAAGCTGTGGATCACACAGGGGGCGAAATATCAAAAGCACTGGGCCTTCGAGCAGCTCGTGAAACCGGCTCAGCCGGAAATCCGCAATCCGCAATCTGCAATTCGAAATCCCATTGATGCTTTCATCGTGGCCCGGCTGGCGCAGGAGGGGCTGAAACTTTCCCCGCCCGCAGACAAGGCCACGCTCTTGCGTCGCGTGACACTCGACCTCACGGGCCTGCCGCCAACGCC
Source organism: uncultured Spartobacteria bacterium (assembly GCA_903929475.1). GTDB lineage: Bacteria > Verrucomicrobiota > Verrucomicrobiia > Chthoniobacterales > Chthoniobacteraceae > SXWH01. The sequence continues at coordinate 46,518 of CAIYUV010000176.1, read as the reverse complement.
GGAAGAGGTGTCCGCTTTTCTCTCGGATGAATCGCCGGAGGCGTATCAAAAGGTCGTCGCGCGACTGCTGGCATCTCCGCGTTTTGGCGAACACATGGCGCATTGGTGGCTCGACCTCGCGCGCTATGGCGACACGCACGGTCAGCATTTGGACAATGAACGGCAGATGTGGCTTTATCGCGACTGGGTGGTCAACGCGTTCAATCTCAATGAGCCGTTTGATCAATTCACCATCGAGCAACTCGCGGGCGATCTCATTCCCAACGGCACCGACGAACAGAAAATCGCGAGCGGATACAACCGCTGCAACGTGACCACGGGCGAGGGCGGTTCGATTGATGCCGAGCAGCTCTTTCGCTACGCATCCGAGCGCACGGCGACGACGATGCAAAACTGGCTTGGCCTCACGGGGCAGTGCGCTGCGTGTCACGACCACAAATTCGATCCCATCACGCAGAAGGATTTTTACCAGATGTATGCCTTCTTCTACAGCGCTGCCGACCCGGCGAATGACGGCAACGTTCTGCTCACGAAGCCCGTCTTGAAATACATGACGCCGGAAAACCGGCAGCAACTCGATGCGCTGAAGGACAAGCTGGAGAAGGCGCGGGAGAAATTTGAGACGACGTTGAAAAACACGGTCTATCAAGATCCCTTCGATGCGCCTGCGCCTGCAAACGGCGAGCGCGTCGAGGATGTCTGGATGGACGATGCACTCCCTGAAAAGGCCGTGGCGAAAACTGGCAACGGCAAGTCGCCGGCTAAATTTGTCGGAGAACCGGAGGTCAAACCGGCGAGCGGGAAGCTGGCGTTGAAACGTCAGGACGACGGCATCGTGCGCGATTACTACGAGGGCGACGCGCGTCCGCTTTACGTGCCGCAGAACGCAGTGATTCAAGTGATGGTGCGACTGGATTCCGCGCAGCTACCCAGTGCGGTGATGCTGCAATTTCGCACGGATGGCTGGAAGCATCGCGCAGTGTGGGGCGACGTGAATGCGATCAACCAGGGCGTCATCAATTCGCCGGAGCGTTTTTCCGCAGGCCCGCTGCCAAAGGCGGATGAGTGGGTGAAACTCGAAGTGCCTGCGGAAAAGGTTGGTTTGAAGGGAAGCGATTTTGTCACGGGGTTTGCATTCACGCAGTCCGGCGGCCTCGTCTATTGGGATCGGCTTTCCATCGTCGGCGACAGTCATCCGCCTGCCGACGCTGGCGTTTCTTTCAAAGTGTGGCGCAGCCAGCATCAAAAGCAGGGGCTGCCGGGAGCGCCGAAGGACATCAATAATTTCCTCACCACGGCAAACGACAAAATCACACCGGAGCAGACGGCGAAGCTGAGGGAATACTATCTCATCAATATCTGCACCAAGACGCAGCCCGTGCTACAGCCGCTGACTGCCGCCATTTCGACTTCGGAGAAAGAAGTGAAAGCTCACGATGGAACGATCCCGTCCACATTCATCATGGCCGATTTGCCGACTCCACGGCAGGCGAACATCATGCTGCGCGGAGCCTACGACAAACCCGGTGAAGCCGTGCAACCGAATGTGCCGGGCTTCCTCCCTCCCCTGCCCGCCGGCATTGCAAAACCGAACCGTCTCGATCTCGCAAAATGGATCGCAAGCTCGGAAAACCCGCTCACTGCGCGCGTGGCAGTGAACCGTTTTTGGCAGCACTTCTTTGGTCTTGGTCTGGTGAAAAGTTCCAGCGACTTCGGCGCGCAAGGTGAACCGCCAAGTCACCCGGAGCTTCTCGATTTTCTGGCCGCCGAATTCCGCGAAAACGGATGGGATATGAAGAAGCTCATCACGACCATCGTGACGTCGCAGGTCTATCAGCAGTCGTCCGACACCAACGAAATTCTGTTGGGCAAAGACCCCGCAAACCGACTACTCGCCCGTGCGCCACGCCTGCGCCTGAATGCGGAGGCGATCCGCGATCAGGCGCTCTTTGTGTCCGGCTTGCTGGTTGAAAAAGTCGGCGGCAAAGCCGTGCGGATCTACCAGCCGCCGAATATCTGGGAGCCTGTGGGATTCGTCGGCAGCAACACGCGTTCTTACAAACAGGACAGCGGCGAGGCGCTGTATCGCCGCAGCATCTACACCTTCTTGAAACGCACAGCTCCGGCTCCGTTTCTTGTGAATTTCGACGCACCTTCCCGCGAGGCGTATTGCACCAAACGGGATCGCGGCAACACACCGCTACAAGCGTTACAGTTGCTCAATGACGTGCAGTTTTTCGAAGCCGCGCGCGCCTTCGCACAACGCATCATCACAAAGGGCGGCGACACGACATCGAGCCGGATCACGTTCGCATTTCAATGTGCCCTCAACCGCGGCCCGGATGCTGTGGAAAGCGGACGGATTCAAACCGTGCTCAATGCCTTTCTCGAAAAATACCGGGCCAAGCCGGATGTCGCATCGCAAGTCATCACAGTCGGCGAGTCGAAAGCCGACCCCACAATTCCTCCTGCGGAACTCGCAGCATGGACGCAGGTCGCGAATCTTTTGTTGAACCTCGATGAAGTCATCGTCCGCCCGTGACCAACTCACAGCCATGAACGAAATCCTCAACTCCGCATTTCACCGCGCGATGACGCGGCGCAATTTTTTCGGCGACGTAGGATTGAAACTCGGCGGCGTCGCACTCGCACAAATGGGCCTCGCACAACGCACTCAGGCCGCGCCAATGGCCCTGCCCGGCCTGCCACACTTTCGCCCAAGGGCGAAGGCGCTGATCTATCTGCACATGAACGGCGGCCCTTCGCAACTGGACACCTTCGACTACAAGCCACGTTTGCAGGAGTTTTTCGGCAAGGACCTGCCGCCCACGATACAAGGCGGACAGCGGCTCAGCACGATGACCTCCGGTCAGAAAAACTTCCTCGTTGCTCCGTCGAAATTCACATTCCGGCAATATGGCGAGTGTGGTCGCTGGGTAAGCGATCTTCTGCCGCACACCGCAAAAGTCATAGACGAAATCGCCGTCATCAAGAGCGTCCACACCAACGCCATCAACCACGACCCCGCCTGCACATTTCTTTTCACCGGCTCGGAAATTCCCGGCAAGGCGAGCATCGGTTCTTGGATCTCCTACGGCCTCGGGAGCACTTCGGAAAATCTTCCGTCCTTCGTCGTGCTCACGCCCAAATGGCCCGCTGGCAGCAACGGTCAGGCGATCTATCAGCGGCTTTGGAACTCCGGATTTCTGCCGGGCAAATACAGCGGCGTCGCATTTCGCAACGAAGCGGATCCCGTGCTTTACCTGCCCAACCCGCAGGGAGTGGATCGCGATGACCGCCGCAAATTGCTCAACGCGCTCGGCGACCTCAACCAGCACCGCCACGAGCAACACCACGACCCCGACACGCTGACGAGAATCGAGCAATACGAAATGGCGTTCCGTCTGCAAAGCAGCGTGCCGGAACTCGCCGACCTCAGCGGCGAAACCAAGGCGACGCTCGATCTCTACGGCCCGGATGTGGAAAAGCCCGGCTCCTTCGCGCAGAGTTGCCTGATCGCCCGGCGGCTTATCGAACGTGGCGTGCGCACCGTGCAACTTTTCCATCGCGGCTGGGATTCCCACGGCAATCTGCCGAAGGAACTCGGCAACCAGTGCAAGGACACCGACCAAGGCTGCGCCGCGCTCATTCAGGATTTAAAAAATCGTGGAATGCTCGATGAAACGCTCGTCGTTTGGGGCGGCGAATTTGGCCGCACCGTCTATTCACAAGGCGGGCTGAGCAAGGACAACTACGGTCGCGATCATCACCCGCGAAACTTCTGCATGTGGATGGCTGGCGGCGGGGTGAAAGGCGGCATCAGCCACGGCGAGACCGACGACTTTTCCTACAACATCGTGGAGAAGCCCGTTCACCTGAACGATCTCAACGCCACCATCCTCCACTGCCTCGGCATTGACCACGAACGCTTCATCTACAAATTCCAAGGCCTCGACCAGCGCCTCACCGGCGTCGAACCGAGCAAGGTGATCAAAGAAATTCTGGCGTAATCAATCCAGGTCTGGAGCGAGGGAAGCGGTCTTTTTGTGTTCCCTTTTTTCCCTCACCAATCACTTCACCAGAGAAACACCACTTTCATGTTATTTGAGAGGCGTTTCGTTCCTATTGGAAACGGCCAATGAGACGGTCGTATTCACTGTGATGTCCAATCCAGAACCAGACGATGTCGGAGCCTTCCTCCACAGCAGTTGCTCGATAGTGAATGCCCACGCGAGCAGACCACATCCGGCCCACCTTTTTGAAATGCAGTGACGGATGCCGTGGGTCGCTCTTGAGGAGTTCGTAGTTCGCATCGGCAAGCTCCTGAATCTCCTTGGGAAGCTGCTCATAAAACTTCCAGAACTTTGGGCTCGCGCGGTGTCTCACAAATCCGTGCAGCGCCCTTCGCGCAGGTCGCGGATGGCCTCATCGGCGAGAGCGTCGAGGCGACCGGCGGCGACATCTTCCTCGAACTGCTTGTCCCAAGCGGTGGCATCGAAGCTGAGAAACCAATCGCGGAACGTGGTCAAATCGCCGCGTGAGAGCTTCTGGACGGCGTTCTCAATGTCAAAAACGGTGCTCATGTCGGAAAGATACCGTTGGCAGATTACACGGCAAGCCCAGAAACCCTTACCCAACCTTCGTCGGAGCTGCGGGCACTTGTGTCCACCCGACCCCGCGAAAAGACCGCCGCACTTTTTCTCAAAAAAGACCGGAACGGTTTTTTTGTGTTCCCGTTTCCCCGCCCTCACCAATCACTTCCATAGAGAAAAACCACTTTCATATTATTTGAGAGGCGACGGTCAATAGGCATTGCGGCAATCTTTGAATGTTAGCATGTAAAACAATTGGAAAGGTGATGTGGCAATATCCAATGGGACAGCTACCGGTAGCAAGAGATACATTTCCGGGTGATTGCGCTCAGTGGTGAAGTGCCTCCCATCTGTTGTTACTGGCCCGCCTTTGGCGTCCTCCAAAACGTTCATAGTGCAGCACCCGGAACTGCAAACTGATACCGTTGCGAGGAAAAAAGCGGGGAGTCTCATGCAGTGGCGAGCGAACTCGGTTCGAGGCCATCAATGCGTGAGTTGCGTGCCCCAATCACATTGGGAATACTCAGAAAGTTGGTGCAGAGGGTCTTCATCAGATGCGATGTGCAATCGCCTAGTGGATCACAAACAGAAGCGTTGTGTTCGTGAGCGGCTTTGTGGGTGATAGTTCTGTTGAAATAGCGCGGGGTGGGAAGTTCATTGGCGTGGGTTTTTACGGAAATGGCGCGATTAGGCAACGCGAATGTTGGTTTCTGCGCGCGGAAGCTTCCCATTTGCGAACTCGGTGAACTCCGTGCGAGGCAAAAGCGGCGTCGATCCGCCGCAGACCAAAGGCTGTCGCCTCGCTCCACAGGGATCGGGGCGAAGAAGATATTAAAAGAGATTCTAGCGTGAGGGCGTTCTGTGGATAGAAAGACGGGGACAACACCATGAATGCCGCCAATTTTTTCACGTGGAGATTTCTCGCCGCGCTCGCGCTGGCGGGCGGGCGGGTCATTGCTGCGGGGGATGTGGATTTCAACCGCGATGTGCGGCCGATTCTTTCGGACAAGTGCTACGCCTGCCACGGGCCGGATGCGAAGTCGTTGGAGGGAAAACTGCGAATTGACTTGCGCGACAGTGCGACTTCACCGGCGAAGAGCGGCGATGTGGCCATCGTGCCGGGGCATCCGGAAAAGAGCGCGCTCGTGGAGCGCATCGAGACAACGGATACGGACGAAGTGATGCCGCCGCGGAAGTCGCACAAAACGCTCGCTGCGGAGGAAAGGGCGGTTTTGAAACGCTGGATTGCGCAGGGCGCGGAATACAAGGAGCACTGGTCTTTCGTAGGGCCGCAGCGCACGGAACCGCCCGCTGCGGGAGATGCGGCGTGGGCGGTGAATGGCGTGGATCGGTTTGTTGCGGCGGCACTTTCCGCACGGCAGATGACGCCTTCGCCGGAGGCGGATCGCGCGACGTTGATCCGCCGTGTGTCGCTGGATTTGCGCGGGCTTCCGCCGACGATTGCGGAGATTGATGCGTTCACGAATGACACGGGTGAAAAGGCCTACGAGCAGATGGTGGATCGGATGCTGGCAAGTCCGCGCTACGGCGAGCGCATGGCGATGATCTGGCTGGACCTCGCGCGCTATGGCGACACGAACGGCTACCACAATGATTCCGACCGTCCGGTGTGGCTCTGGCGCGACTGGGTGGTGAACGCCTACAACAGCAACATGCCGTTCGATCAATTCACGGCATGGCAGTTCGCGGGCGACCTGCTGCCGAATGCGACGGTGGAGCAAAAAATAGCGTCGGGCTTCAATCGCAATGTGCGCTTTAATGAGGAGGGCGGCGCGGACCCGGCGGAGTTTCTCGCGGCGTATGCGGCGGACCGCGCCATCACGATGGGCCGTGTGTGGCTGGGGATGACGTTCAACTGCGCGCAATGCCACAGCCACAAATACGATCCGATCACGCACAAGGAATTCTACCAGCTCACCGCGTTCTTCAATTCGCTGGAGGAGGTCGGCGCTGGAGCAGTGACCGGTTTTCACAACAAGCCCGTGCCGCCTGTGATGAGCGTGCCGAGTGCAGAGACGCGCACGAAGATTGCGAACGCGAAGACGAAGCTCGGTGAACTGGAGCGGCAGTTGGAAAAAGGGATTTTTCCCTCGACGATTGTCGGCCCTGCGAAGGACGGCGAGACGCTGGCGGTTTCGTTGCTGAAACAGGAAATCAAAAAACTCCGCGACAACGTTGCAGGACTCGAAAACGACAAAAACGCGCCGCTGCAAATGGTCAGCGTGGAGATGGCGCAACCGAAGCCCGCGTTCGTGCTCATGCGCGGGGATTTTCAAACACCCGGCGAAGCAGTGCAGCGCGACGTGCCGAAATTTCTCCCGCCTTTTCCCGCAGACCAGCCGCGCAACCGACTCGGCCTCGCGCGCTGGCTCATGCAGAAGAATCAACCGCTCGTCGCACGTGTGCAGGTGAATCGTTTCTGGCAGATGCTTTTTGGCGAGGGGCTGGTGCGTTCGATGGGCGACTTCGGAATGCAGGGGACATTTCCAACGCACCCGGAGTTGCTCGACTGGCTGGCCGTGCAGTTCATGGATTCCGGCTGGGATGTGAAGCGCACGCTGAAGTTGATCATGATGAGCCGCACGTATCGCCAGGCATCGAGCGACACGCGCCGCTACGCCGAACGCGACCCGCAAAACAAACTGCTCTGGCGTGCGCCACGCGTGCGCTTGCAGGCGGAGGCGGTGCGCGACAATGCGCTCGCCGTTGCCGGATTGCTGTCCGACAAAATGGGCGGCCCGCCCGTGTTTCCCTACCAGCCGCCGGATTTCTACAAGGGCAAGAACGATGGCTGGAAATGGAAGCTCAGCAGCGGTGAGGATCTCTACCGCCGTGGCCTCTACACGTTCTGGCGGCGCACGACGCCGTATCCGACCTTCGTGATTTTCGACGCGCCGGATCGCGCGGAATGCACGGCAGATCGTCCGCGCACCAACACGCCGCTACAGGCTCTGGTGACGCTGAATGATCCGCAGTTCATCGAGGCCGCGCGTGTGCTTGCGCAGCGACTGCTCACGGAATGTCAGGCGGACACCGATGCCCGCATCGCACTCGCCTACCGGCTGGCGCTGGCCCGCTCTCCGATGCCGCCCGAACAGCAGGTCATGCGCGACTTTATCGGCAACCAGCTCGCGCTCTATCGCGCCGACACCAACGCCGCCAATGCACTCAGTTCCGCAGGCCGTGCCCCGCGTCCAGAAACGCTGGACGCCGCAGAGCACGCTGCATGGACTGCCGCAGCGAATGTCATTTTGAATCTCGACGAGACGATCACCCGCAACTGACACCGCCCCATGCTCGACGCAAAAACTCAATTCCAACTCTCCCGCCGCCGCTTCCTTTCACAAACTGCCACGGGCTTTGGCATGATGGCACTGGCCGATCTCCTCGGCACCGACGCAATCGCCTCCGGACTCGGTCTGCAAGGCGGTCGGACCAACGGCGTGCTCGGCGCTCCACATTTCGCACCGAAGGCAAAACGCGTCATCTACCTCTTCCAATCCGGCGGCCCGAGTCACATCGATCTTTTCGACTACAAGCCCGTGCTGAACGAGCAGAACGGCAAGGACGTTCCGGCGAGCATCCTCGGAACGCAGCGCGTGTCGCTGATGACGCGCGACAAAGGACGCCGCGCTTTTGGCTCGCCCTACAAATTTGCGCAGCATGGCGAAAGCCGCGCCTGGGTCAGCGAGTTGATGCCGCACACCGCAAGCGTGGTGGACGAACTGTGCTTCATCAAATCGCTGCAAACCGAACCCATCAACCACGACCCTGCCGTCACTTTCATCCAGACGGGCCGCGCCATCACGGGACGCCCGGCCTTTGGATCGTGGATGCACTACGGACTCGGCAACGCCAGCAAGGATCTGCCTGCGTATGTCGTAATGATCAGCGGCGCCACCGATCAGCCAATCCTCAGCCGATACTATCACAACGGTTTTCTCCCGAGCCGCTTTCAAGGCGTGCAATTTCAATCCGCAGGCGACCCCGTGCTTTTCCTCTCAAACCCGACGGGCATTGATCATCACAACCGCGGCGAAATCATCGGAACGATCAATCAGCTCAACGCGCTGCAACACGCGCAGAGCGGCGACCCGGAGATCGAAGCGCGCATGGATTCGTTTGAAATGGCCTACCGCATGCAGACCTCGGTGCCGCAACTCATGGACTTTACGAGCGAGCCAAAGGAAGTCCTCGCCATGTATGGCCCCAATGTGACGAAGCCCGGCAGCTACGCCTACCAGTGTCTCATGGCGCGTCGTCTCGCCGAGCGCGATGTGCGCTTTGTGCAAATTTTCCACGCCGGGTGGGACCATCACACAGGCCTGCGCAAAGACATGAAACGTCAGACTGATTCCTGCGATCAGGCGTCTTCCGCGCTGATCAAAGATTTGAAAATGCGCGGCATGTTGGAAGACACGCTCGTCGTATGGGGCGGTGAGTTTGGCCGCACCGCCTACTCGCAAGGCGACGACTTGAACGGCCGCGATCATCACCCGCGCTGCTTCACGATCTGGATGGCCGGCGGCGGCATCAAACCGGGCATCACCATCGGCGCGACGGACGACTTCGGCTACAACGTGGTCGAGGGCACTATCCACGTCCGCGACCTGCACGCCACGATGCTCCATCTGCTCGGCATCGATCACCAGCGTTTCACTTTCAAGAACCAGGGCCTCGACGACCGTCTCACCGGCGTAGAGCCGAGCAGAATCATCAAAGAGATTCTCCTGTGAGTGATCACTCCGGCGGAATAGTGGCAGTTAAATTTCGCCAAGCTTTTCTACCCCTCATGCGCACTGCCATTGCGGCATTTTTGGTCTTCGCTTTTTCTCCCTCCAATGCAGATGCCGCCATCGCTGGTGATGGAGATTTTTTTGAAAAGCGCATCCGTCCTGTGCTGCACGACAATTGCGTGGAGTGTCACGGAGCGGAAAAACAAAAGGGCGGACTGCGGATGGATTCGCGCGAGGCGCTGATGAAAGGAGGCGATTCCGGCGATGTGATCGTGCCAGGAAAAGCGGATGAAAGTCTGCTGCTGAAAGCAGTGCGTCATGTGGACAAGGATTTGATCATGCCGCCTGTAAAAGCGGGGCCGAAGCTGTCGGATGCGATCATCGCGGATCTCGCGGAGTGGATCAAAGCGGGCGCTCCGTGGCCGCAGGGTGCTGCGAAGGTGACTATTTCTGAGAAGGAGAAATTTAACATCGAGGCCCGGAAGAAACGGCTCCCATGGATTTGGCAGACACCGCAGCGCCAGAAGGTGCCGGAGGCTCCTGGCACAACCGATGTGGATCGTTTCATCATGGCGAAACTCCGCGAGAAGAATTTGTCACCCGCTCCGCTGACAGACGATCTTACGTGGCTGAGGCGCGTGCATTTCGCAATCACCGGTCTGCCGCCAAAGCGCGAGCAAATGCAGGCTTTCGTCAGCGACACCTCGCCGCAGCGCCGCGAGCACGTGGTGGATGCACTGCTGGCTTCTCCGCACTTCGGCGAGCGATGGGCGCGTCACTGGATGGACGTGGTGCGCTACGCCGAAACGCGCGGCCACGAAGGCGACTACATCATCGCGAACGCATGGCAATATCGCGACTACCTCATCCGCTCGCTCAATGCCGACGTGCCATACAACAGCTTCGTCGCCGAACACATCGCTGGCGATGTGCTGCCGCCGCGGATCAATCCGGCCACCGGAGCGAATGAATCCGTGCTCGCGACAGGCTGGGCGTTTCTTGGCGAAGAGATTCATAATCCGGTGGACATCCGGCAGGACGAATGTGAGCGCGTGGACAACAAGGTGGACGTGCTCTCGAAGGCGTTCCTCGGCCTGACTGTCGCCTGCGCGCGCTGCCACGATCACAAATTCGATGCGATCACTCAGAAGGATTACTATGCGCTCTGCGGCTTCGTGCTTGGCTCGCCGTTCCGGCAGGTGCGTTTTGAAACGATGGAGTCTCACGCGCGCGCCGCGACCGAACTGGCGAACCTGCGCGCGAAACATACGCAGAAAATCGCGGTGGCATTCGCGACATCGGTGCGTCCCGGTGTGGAAACGATAGCGACGCATCTGCTGGCTGCGCGGCGGGTGTTGTTTGGAGAGAAGACGGAGGCTGTCGCCTCGGCCTCGGGCCTAGACGCCAAGCAGCTCGCCACGTGGGTAGATCAATTGAAAAAGGCCTCCGCTGATCCTGCGCATCCGCTACATTTCTACACGATGCTCGCGCACGAGCCCTACGTGGAAAACCCCACGCGGTTTCCTGATCTGTTCGCCAAATGGAATACTCCCCGTTCCGCGCTCCCGCCAGAGACGAAAATCATCGCCGATTTCACCAAGCCGGGAGTTACGCCATGGAAGAGCGACGGCCCGGCTTTCGGCACGCGACCACTCCTCGCATGCGAAGTGGTTTTGGGCACGACGCTGGAACGCCCAGTCGCCCGTGTGATGCCCTGCGGTGCGGCGAGCAGCGACGCCTATTGGAACAGGCTCGCGCTCGCGCCCGGCACGGAAAAAGACTCGGGCAATCTCGGCGCGGCCGACCGCGCGGGAAAGACGCTGCTCACACCGAAATTCACGCTGGGCACGGGACGCCTCCACTATCTGCTCCGGGGCAAAGTGCAGGTTTATGCAGGCGTGGACTCGCACATCATGATCGCAGGCGGGCTGCACGAGCGACTGGTCACAAAATTCGACACCGGCGACCGTGTGCGCTGGATGACGCACGATCTGAGCACCTATGCGGGGGATCGTCTGCATCTTGAATTTTCGCCGCAGGACTCGACGGGTCTGGACGTGCTCATGGTGGTGGAAGCGCCACAGACACCGGCATGGTTGCCAGTGGAATCATGGCGGCCAAAAGAGAATACCGCATCGCTGCGCGACGTGGCGGAAGCATTGCAGGAGGATTGCTCAGCGGCAGTCGGGATGCTGGCGACGGGAAAGACGGGCATGGACTCGCGTCTCGCACCGCTGGCCGACTGGCTCGTGCAAAACAGCACATTGCTCGGTGTCTCCACCGCGCCCGTCACCACTGCCGCCGCCGATTTTTTCCGCGAGCAGGATGCGCTGGCGAAGACCATCCGCTGGGATTCACCCACCGCCGTTTCGTGGGCCGACGGCACCGGCGTGGACGAAAACATTCTCATCCGCGGCAAACCCACGCGACCCGGAGCCGTCGCTCCCCGCGGATTGCCCGAGGCACTGGGCCTGCCGCGTATCACGACCGTGCAAACGAGTGGTCGTGCCGAACTCGCCCGCCAACTCACCGACACCGCAAATCCTCTCGTCGCGCGCGTCATGGTCAACCGCGTGTGGCATCACCTTTTTGGCCGCGGCATCGTGCCGACGGTGGATAACTTCGGCTACCTCGGCGAGCGCCCCACGCACCCGGAACTCCTCGACCACCTCGCGTGGCAGTTCGTCCACGACGACGCATGGTCGCTCAAACGCCTCATCCGCCGACTTGTCCTTACCGACGCCTTTGCGCGCAGCAGCCGGGCAGCGGATACGCACGCGGAGGAAATCGATCCCTCCAACCTGCTCCTGCACCGCATGCCTGTCCGGCGACTCGAAGCCGAGTCGATCCATGACGCGCTGCTCGTCGTCTCGGGCCGCTTCGACCCGAAGCTCTGCGGCCCGCCCGTCCCCGTGCATCTCACCGAGTTTATCGTTGGTCGCGGACGCCCGGACAAGAGCGGCCCGCTCGACGGCGGCGGGAGGCGTAGCATTTACACAGCGACGCTTCGCAATTTTCTCCCGACGATGATGCTGGCCTTCGATTTTCCCACGCCTTTCAGCACCGTGGGTCGCCGCAACGTGACAAACGTCCCCGCACAGTCGCTCGTGATGATGAATGACCCCTTCGTCCGCGAGCAGGCGTCCGTGTGGGCCGCGCGCCTCCTGCGGGAAACGCCGAACGCAACAGCCGACGCGCGCATCACTTGGATTTTCGAAACCGCCTGCACCCGCCCCCCGACGGCGGATGAAACGCAGCTCTCACTCGCCTCCGTGGACGAATTGCGCCAGCTTCATCCCGGCGAACCCGAATCCGCCGTCTGGTCGGAATTTTGCCACGCACTTTTGAACGCCAACGATTTCATCTACTTGAAATGAACAAACACGATCCTCTGCCGTGTCCGCACATTTCCCGCCGCACCATGCTGCGGCAGGCGGCGACGGGCTTTGGCGCGATGGCGCTTTCTGCTCTGCTGGGCGAGCAATCGCGCGCCGCGGCTGCGCGCGCAGGCTTCATGCGGGTGCCGCATTTTCCAGCAAAGGCGAAGAGCGTGATCTTCCTCTTCATGGAGGGCGCTGTGTCGCATGTGGACAGTTTCGATTACAAGCCGATGCTCGAAAAGCATCACGGGAAAAATCCGCGGCAGACCATCGGGAAGCTGGAGAAGACGCAGTTTGAAAACATCGGCACGGTGATGAAATCGCCGTGGGCGTTCAAACAGCGCGGGCAATGCGGACTGTGGATCAGCGATCTGTTTCCACACATCGCGAAGCAGGCCGATGATCTGTGTGTGATCAATTCAATGACCTCGTCGTTTCCCGAGCACACGAGCGCAAACTATTTCCTGCACAGCGGCCTCGGACTCCAGGGCCGGCCCAGCATGGGCGCGTGGGTTGCCTACGGTCTCGGCAGTTTTAATGAAAACCTCCCCGGATTTGTAGTGCTCAACGGCGGCCAGATTCCCTCCGGCGGGCTCGATTGCTTTGGCAGCGGATTCCTGCCTGCCAGCTATCAGGGTTCGCTGCTCAACGCGAACGGCACGCCGCTGGCCAACATCGTGCCCGGCGAAAAAGCACCGGCGCAGCAGCTCGCAAAGCGTCGCTTTGCGGAACAACTGAACCGTCTCAGCCTCGCCGATTCCGGAGGCAGTGACGCGCTCGAAAGCGCCATCGCCAACGCCGAGCTGGCCGGACGAATGCAGGCCACGATCCCCGAGTTGCTCGACCTCAGCGGCGAAAGCGCGGCGACGAAAAAACTCTACGGCATGGACGCCGCCTTTCCGCACACCCAGACCTACGCACGGGAATGCCTGATCGCGCGGCGCATGGTCGAACGCGGGGTGCGCTTCATCGAACTGACCATCCCGATGGTGGACGGCTACAGCCGCTGGGACGCGCATCAAAATCTCGTCAAAAACCACGGCAACAACGCCCTTGCGGTGGACCAGCCGATCGCGGGTCTGCTCGCCGATTTAAAGCAGCGCGGGCTGCTCGACACAACGCTTGTCGTCTGGGCCGGCGAATTTGGACGCACGCCTTTCGCACAGGGTTCCGACGGACGCGACCATCACGAATATGGCTTCAGCGTGTGGATGGCCGGCGGCGGCGTCCGCTCCGGCATCTCCTACGGCGCGACCGATGAATGGGGCTATCGAGCCGTGGAAAACCCGCTCGAAATCCACGACCTCCACGCAACAATGCTCCACCTCCTCGGCCTCGATCACACCAAACTCACCTACCGTTTCAGCGGTCGCGACATCCGCCTCACCGACGTGCGCGGGAATGTGGTGCGTGATATCCTCGCTTGAGGGAAGGCTTCGCACACTTTTCAAACAACCTATGAAACTTAAATCCATCGTCCGCACATTCGTCCTCATCGCCTTCGCCAACTTTGTTGATGCGGCATTTGCAGAAGACGGCATCCGCCACTCCTATCTCGTTATGGGAGGCAAAACGGCCATCATCGGCGAGGACGGTAAGGCAGAGTGGGAATATGCAGGCGGGACGCGCGACGGCTTCGTGCTCCCAAATGGCAATGTGCTGCTCGCGTTTACCGACCGCGTGGAAGAGGTGACTCGCGACAAGCAGATCGTTTTTACTTACAAGCGGAGTGCGGAAAACAAAGAGATCGGCACCACGGAGCGACTGGCCAACGGCAACACGCTCATCACGGAGGAGGGGCCGAAGCCGCGGCTGATGGAGGTCAATAGCAAGGGCGAGGTCGTCGTGGATTTTCCGCTACAGCCCGAGACGGACAATGCCCACATGCAGACTCGCATGGCGCGGAAGTTGAAAAATGGGAACTATCTCGCTCCGCACCTGCTGGCCTTCGCCATCAAGGAATACGCGCCCGATGGGAAGATCGTGAACACCTTAAAAACCGACCTCGACGAGATCGGCGGACGCAAGGCGGAGAACTGGCCCTTCACCTCGATCCGTCTGGAGAACGGCAACACCCTCACGACACTCACCCACGGACTCAAAGCGGTGGAGTTCAACGGGCGCGGGGAGATTGTCTGGAAAGTGACCAATGAGGACGTGAAAGGGCTGTTCAAAGATACTTGCGGCGCGCAGCGGCTGGCCAATGGAAATACCGTCGTCGGCAGTCACGCCGCCAACAAGGGCATCTCGATGGTTGAGGTAACGCCGGACAAGCAAATCGTGTGGACGAGCGAACACCCGCTTGCCGCCGGCGTGCATCACTTTCAAATCCTGAGCACGAATGGCAAACCAGAGCCCGCCCCGCCGTTGAAATAGCCTGCCAACGCGCTTCCACGCTCGAAATTCATCACATGATCCAACTGCCATCCCATGAAAAACCTGATCCCAATCCGTGTTTCCCTCACCGACTTGAACGAAAATATCATGCACAACGCCCTCGTCTGATTCCAAAATCACCAGTGCCATGAAAACAAAATCGGATCGCAATACCCGGGCAATCGGCATGGCCCTGATCTTCATAACCCTCGCCTTCCAAGTCGCTAATTTGCGCGCCGCAGACGTTACACCTCAGGAATCGCCCCGACGCACGGAGACGGTGAAACTCATCGAGCGATGTCTGCCTTCGGTAGTCGCAATCCGGACGGCGAAGGCAACGGACAAGCCCGGCGTCGTGGTTCTCACCACCGGCAGCGGCACCATCATCCACCCGGAAGGTTATATCCTTACCAACCACCACGTCATCGAAGGCAGCACCGAGGCCATGGCCCTGCTTCCGGGAAATCGCTGGTTCGCAATGCGCGTGATCGCTGGCTGGTCGTTCGAGGATCTTGCGCTCGCAAAAATTGACGCCCCCGCCCCGCTGCAGCCGCTGCCAATCGGCCGCAGCCACGATTTGATGCTGGGTGAACCCGTCGTGGTCATTGGCGATCCAGGCGGGCTTGCCCATTCGGTATCAACGGGAATCATTAGTGGCCTCAATCGCGCCAGCGCTATGCCGGGCGCCTTTCATCCGTGGCTCGTCCAGACCAGCGCCGCCGTGAATCCCGGCAACTCCGGCGGCCCGCTGATCAACGTGCTCGGAGAACAAATCGGCGTTGTCACCGGCAAGAAGAACGACGCCGAGAACATCGGCTTTGCCATCACCGTTGACCGTGTGCGGGAAGTGTTTCCGCGCATGTTGTGCGCGCAGGAGCGCTATGGCTTCTGGCTGGGCATCGAGGTGAACATGCTGGCTGAAAAAGCCGTCGTCACCAGCGTGGCCCCGGGATCTCCGGCTGCACTCGCCGACGTGCGTCCCGGTGATGTGATCCGAACAATCAACAAAGCGGAAATCCGCCACGGTATTGATTTTCACATCGCCCTGATCGAAAGAAAACCGCTTCAGAAACTGGACCTGCAACTGGCCCGCGGCGATCAGACTGTCAACGCCACTTGCACGCTCGCCGAGATGCCTTCGACAAAACCTGTCGATCCCGAAGGCATGGTGCCGGGGTTGAACTTCGCCACTTACGTTGGAATGTGGGAACACCTACCCGATTTCAACACCCTCAAGCCAGCCGCCACGGGAAAGACCGACAAGCCGACGCTCGAAGTGCATGCATCCGGCGGTCAGGGATACGGCATTCGCTACACTGGATTCGTGAAAGTGCCCGCCGAGGGTCTCTACACATTCTACACCAAATCGGACGATGGAAGCCGGCTATACATCGGAGACCGTCTCGTCGTGGACAACGACGGTTTGCACGGTTCGAGTGAAAGCGCTGGCATGATTCGTCTCGCAGTCGGCCTGCACCCAATCACCATCACCTACTTTCAAGGCCCTGGTGAAGCCGAACTGTCAGTCCACATCGAAGGCCCGGGGATCAAGAAACAACCCCTTTCGCAAGCCATGCTTTTCGTCCGCGAATCTCCCCGGGAAAATAAAACGCAGAAGCAGTAATTCATCTGTCAAGCTTCGGAGAATGAATCCCCGACTCCGAATTGCCTGTGAAAATAGCGATCACAACAAAGCAACTCCCCCCGTGATGCAAAATGGAGGCACGGCTTGAAATGATTGGATTCAACATTGGGAACTGGCAAAGGACAGGCATGAAAAAACTTTTGAGTTTCATCTTCCTCGTCGCGGGTCTGATGGCTGGCTGTGCCAATCTGTTTGCGGCGTCCCCTGCGCCGGTGCGCGGACTTTTGGAAGTGAGCCATGAGAATGTGGAGTTTCGTGGCGGGTTCTGGGGGCCGCGCGTGAAGATTGCGAATGAGGTGACGATTCCGCACGCGCTCGATGAGTTGGAGAAGGACGGTCACGTGACGAATTTCGACAAGGCGGCGGGGAAATTCGACGGGCCACTGAAGGGGCACCATGCGTTTGATTCCGATCTGCACAAGGTGCTGGAGGGCGCGTTTCTTTCGCTGAAGCATTTCACCGAGGGGCCGCTGCGCGAGCGTGCAGAGGCGATCCTCGCCCGGGTAGTCGCTGCGCAAAAGACGGACGGCTTTCTCATCTCCTATTTCATCGTGAAGGACTTTGAAAAGCGGTGGCAGGACATGCGCCTCGAACACCAGCTCTACAACGCAGGGCATTTCTTCGAGGCGGCGGTGGCGCATCAGCGTCTCGTCGGCGACAAAAGCACCGCGCTCGCCGCCGCGAGACGTTTCGCCGACAATGTGGACGCCACTTTCGGCGAAAAGAAACGCTACGACGTGGACGGACACGAGGAGGTGGAACTGGCGCTCATCAAGCTCTACCGCGCCACGGGCGAGCGGCGCTATCTCGATCTCGCGCGCTTTTTTCTCGATGAACGAGGCTACGCCCACGGCACCGAGCGCAAGCCTTTCGATCCGAAAAACGTCCCGCCGGAGCCGCCGATTGATCTTTCGCTCAGCGACAAGGAAATCCACCGCGCGCAATTCCGCGCCGTGCTCATGCGCCGTAATGGCCGGATGCAGGATCACAAGCCGATCATCGAACAGACAGAGGCCGTCGGCCACGCCGTGCGCGCCGCGTATCTCTACTCGGCGATGGCGGACATGGTGCGCTTCAGTGAAGCGCCCGGATACGAGAAGGCGCTCGACAGCATCTGGCAGGATGTCGTCGGGCGAAAAATGTATCTCACCGGCAACATCGGCACCGACCAGAATCAGGACGAAGGATTCGGCGATCCGTATCTGCTGCCCAATGAAAGCGCCTATTGCGAAACATGCGCCGCCGTCGCGCAAGTCCTGTGGCAGCACCGCATGAGTCTGCTCAAAGCCGACGCCAAATACGCCGACGTGATGGAACTCGCCCTCTACAACGGCGTGCTCTCCGGCGTGTCGTTGGATGGCAAACTGTTCTGCTACCAAAATCCCCTCAGCAGCGCGGAGGGCAACGTGCGCAAACCGTGGATCGGCCTCTCCTGCTGCCCGACCAACATCACCCGTATCATCCCGCAAGTCGGCGGCCTCATGTATGCCCTCGGGAAAGACGAGGTCTTTGTGAATCTCTACGCAGCGAGTGAGGCGAAAATCCAACTCAACGGCAACACACCCATCAAGCTGAAGCAGGAGACGGAATATCCGTGGGAGGGCCGTGTGAAGTTGACCGTCACCACGGAAAAACCAGCCGAGTTTTCCATTAATCTCCGCATCCCAAGTTGGGCGCAATGCCACCCGGTGCCGAGCGACCTTTATACAATCGATCCGAAGCTTGGAAGGGGTGGAACTGGCCCAGATAGTCAGTCATTCTATCTGAAGATTAACGGCAAGCGTTTGGTGGAGGACAAACGCATCCTAGACGGATACCGCCATATCAAGCGCGTATGGAAAGCTGGCGACGTCATCGAACTCGACATCTCCATGAAAATACGGCGCGTCCACGCCCACGAAAAAGTCGCCGAAAACAAAGGCAAAGTCGCCCTCATGCGCGGCCCCATCGTTTATTGTGTGGAAGCAATCGAGCAACAAGCCCCTACGCCCCTCAACCTCTACGTAGAGCCCGCCGGTGCCTTTTCCCGCACGCAGCACAAACCCGATCTCCTCGGCGGCGTCACCGTCATCGAATACAGCGCCCGCGTCACCAATGAACTCGGCGTCGTGAATGCCCTTGTTCAAGCCATCCCCTACTACGCATGGGGCAACCGTGGCAAAAGCCCTATGGCCGTCTGGCTGAACGAATACAACCCGCCAGCCAAAGCAACTGAACCGAAGAAATAGACCACGCTTTACCCCGCGAGCGTGGCTTTCCAGCGCGCGATCTGTGCGGATACGTTTTGAGGGGAGGGTGCGCCGGTGGCTTTGCGAGCTGCCATTGCTTTTGCAAGATCGAAGCACTCGAAGACATCGGCTGCGAACGCGGATGAAAGTTGCTGGTAATCGGTGAGCGTGAGCGCAGGGAGTGCACAGGCGCGCTGGGCGCAGAGAGCGACTGCTTTGCCGATCACTTCGTGCGCTTTGCGGAACGGGACGCCGTGATTCACCAAGTAGTCGGCGAGGTCGGTTGCGAGCAGCATTGGATCGGCGACGGCTGTGGCGCAGGCGGCGCGGTTGACTTTGATGCCGCGCATCATGCCTATGAAGACGGCGAGGGAATTTTTCACCGTGTCCACGCTGTCGAAGACCGGCTCCTTGTCTTCCTGCATGTCGCGATTGTAGGTCATCGGGAGTCCTTTGAGCGTGGTGAGGAGCGAGACGAGATTGCCGATGACACGCCCGGTTTTTCCGCGCGTGAGTTCCGCGACGTCGGGATTCTTTTTCTGCGGCATGAGCGAGCTGCCCGTGGTGTAGGCGTCGCTGATGGTGATGAATTGAAATTCGCTCGATGCCCACAGGATCACGTCTTCGCTGAGGCGCGAAAGGTGGGTGGCGATGAGCGCGAGCGCGG
Source organism: uncultured Spartobacteria bacterium (assembly GCA_903929475.1). Taxonomy (GTDB): domain Bacteria; phylum Verrucomicrobiota; class Verrucomicrobiia; order Chthoniobacterales; family Chthoniobacteraceae; genus SXWH01. The sequence goes on along the minus strand of CAIYUV010000176.1, from coordinate 26,873 downwards.
CAAGTAACTCGACGGCGAAGTCGCGGTCGCTGACGGCGTCCATGGAGTTTTGCGTGACACCATCGAAGCCGAGCTGGCTGGCGATGAATTCGCGGTCGAGCACGATGGTGGAGCCGGCGATGGCGCCGCTGCCAAGCGGGAGAATGTTCATGCGCTTGCGTGCGTCGGAGATGCGGGCGGCGTCGCGCGCGAACATCTCCACGTAGGCGAGAAGGTGGTGGGCAAAGGCAACCGGCTGCGCACGCTGGAGGTGCGTGTAGCCGGGGATGATGACGTTGCTCTCGCGTTCGGCGAGTTCCACGAGTGCGCGCTGGAAGTCCCGCACTAAAACGGAAAGCGCATCACATTCGTCGCGCAGGTAGAGCCGGATGTCGGTGGCAACTTGATCGTTGCGCGAACGGGCGGTGTGGAGTTTCGCGCCAGCGTCGCCGATACGGCGTGTCAGCTCGTCCTCGATGTTCATGTGGATGTCTTCGAGCGCAATTTTGAATTCGAATTTTCCGGCTGTGATTTCCGCGCCGATTTCACGAAGTCCTGCGACGATCTGTGCGCGCTCGTCCTTGGAAATCAGCCCCGCCTTTTCCAGCGCGGCGCTGTGGGCGATGGACCCTTCGATGTCATGCCGCCACAGCCGCCAGTCGAAGCTGATGCTTTCGCTGAAGGTTTGCAGCAACTCGGCGGTTTGTTCTTGGAATCGGCCTTTCCACATAATCGGGCGAGAGAAATCGCCCACGCAGGCTCCGGTGGCAAGACCTGTCATTAAAATGTCGTTGATTCACGGGGTCGCTCACGTGACCGGTTGACTGCCGTGCGCCCGCGGAGTAGGCAAAGCGGCGATGTCCAGTCACCACGGTCTCGCATTTCGTATCTCCACTTTCGGCGAATCTCACGGCGGAGCAGTCGGCGTGATCATAGACGGCTGCCCGCCACGCTTGGAACTCGATGAGGCGGACATCCAGCGCGATCTAGATCGCCGCAAGCCAGGCCAGAGCGAAATCGTCACGCCGCGCGCGGAAGAGGATCAGTGCAAAATTTTAAGCGGCGTTTTTGAAGGCCGGACCATCGGCACGCCCATCGCCGTCGTGGTGTATAATAAAGACGCGCGCCCCGAAGCCTACTCGGAAATGGAATCGGCTTTCCGCCCTTCGCATGCGGACTACACGTATCAGGCGAAATACGGAATTCGCAACTGGCAGGGCGGCGGGCGGGCATCGGCGCGCGAGACCATCGGGCGTGTCGCGGCGGCGGCGGTTGCGAAGAAGGTGCTCGCGCAATTCGCGCCGGAGCTGGAGATCGTTGCCTACGTGAAAAGTATCCACAACCATGTGGCCGAGGTGGACGTGGACGCGGTGAAATTTGAGCAAGTCGAAGCGAATATCGTTCGCTGCCCGGATGCGGCGATGGCGGTGAAGATGATTGATTTCATCAAAGCCGTTCGCAGCGAGGGAGACAGCGTCGGCGGCGTGATCGAGTGCGTCGTGCGCGGTTGCCCCGCAGGCTGGGGCGAGCCGGTCTTTGACAAAATCGAGGCCGAGCTTGCGAAGGCGATGCTCTCACTGCCGGCGACGAAGGGATTTGAAATCGGCAGCGGCTTCGCAGGCACTCACCAGCGCGGAAGCGAACACAACGACGCTTTCGTGATGAGCGAAGGCCACGTGCGCACCCGCACCAATCGCAGCGGCGGCGTGCAAGGCGGCATCACCAACGGTGAACCGATCTTTTTTCGCGTCGCATTCAAGCCGACGGCGACCATTTTCCGTGAACAGGAAACCGTAACCACCACAGGCGAGGCCACCATGCTCAAAGCACGCGGACGCCACGACCCATGCGTGCTCCCGCGCGCCGTGCCAATGGTCGAAGCAATGGCCGCACTCGTGCTTTGCGATCACGCCCTGCGCCATCGCGCACAATGCGGACAGCCATGATTGCCTGGAGTGCGGGCGCGCTGGTCAACGCATACTTCACCGCCGCAATCCTCATTATCGCCTGGCTCGCGTGGAACGGCTGGAAGCAGGGTGTGCTGCGGCAGTTAGTCACATTGATCGCCGTCGTTTCCGCATATTTCGTCGCTTGGTTTGGTGCTGAAAGCGCCGCTCCTCTCTTTTGGTTTTTACATTTCCCAGCACAAGTCACACAAATCATCGGTGGTTTTGTAGCTGGATTCGCCGCATTCATCGGCATCCGCACAGTGGGTCACATCGTCTGCAAACGGACCGCGCAGCAAAAGCCTGGCAAGGCTCGTTTGAGCTACGGGATCCTCGGCGTGCTCATCGGCCTGCTCTTCGGGAGCGCGCTTTTCCTTGTAGCAAATAACGCTGTCCGGATGCTCGGCACCATTGCTAGAGCAAGCATAAACTCCCCCGATCAGCCAAATGCCGCTCATCCCGCCCTGCTCCCACCGGATCCATTAGTCAGTAATCTCGCCAAACTCAGCACCGGACTGGAAAACAGCAGCACCAGTAAATTTTTCAGTGAACACGATCCGCTTCCCACACAGAGCGCGTTTGCCACGCTCACCAAGCTCGGCATCATGGTATCGAGCGAGGATTCTCTAAACCGCTTCACAAACTATCCCGGAATTTCCCAGCTCACGAATCACCCAAGACTCGTGGAATTGCTCCAAGACCGGGAAATCTTGGCCTTGCTCGAAAGCAAAAGCTACTTTCACCTGCTGCGGCATGAAAAAATCGTCGCGCTCGCCGGAGATCCTGTTTTTGCCGCTGAAATAAAAAAGCTCAATTTTGAAAAGGCGATTGATTTCGCGCTGCACAAGGAGGAGACCGCTCAACAACCTTAAGCGTGGACCTTGCTGTTACAAATACTCTGTCAGCCCGTCGTAGCCGTGGCTCACTTGAACGCTGCTGCCCATGCGGTCGAGCAGGCGACGTGTGAGGTTGAGTTTCGTTTCGAGAAAAGCGTCGTCGTGCGTGGGATCGTGATGGGTGACAATCCACCGCTTCACTCCGGCAAGATGTGCAAGCGCGCAGGCATTGCCAACACTGCTGTGACCCCATCCAACTTTGCTGGGATATTCCTCGTCGGTGTATTGCGCCTCGTGGATGAGCAAGTCTGCTCCGCTCACAAAATCCACCACAGGCAGGAATGGACGCACGGCGTCGCTCTCGCTGCACAAATCATCCAGCGGATCGAGATGGCCCTGTAGAAATTCGTTATCCGGAAACCACGCGATTTTTTTTCCCTCCACTTCGATTTTGTAACCGAGCGTGACACCGGGATGACTCGCTGTGATCCACGAAATTTTCACGCCTTCAATGACAATGGCTTCGTCATTCAGATGATGAAATTCGAGATGGGCCCGCATATCCTCGAGTTGCACGGGGAAGTAATCGCGGTCGAGCTGGCCTTTGAAAATAGACTTGAGCGGCTTGCGAAGATGTCTGGCACCGTAGATTTCAATTTCCCACCCGGGCGTGTAAGCGGGCGTGAAAAACGGAAAACCTGGATGTGATCCCAGTGCGTGTGTGTGATGAAAAGATGAATTTGCCTCGGAGAATCCTCCATAAGTGAGCGACCCAGTTCGCGGATGCCGCTGCCTGCATCGAATACAAATTGCGCACCGTCGTGCGAAAGCGAGAGGCATGAGGTGTGGCCACCGTGACGGATGAAGCGCCCGCCCGGCGTGGGCGAGGAGCCGCGTGAACCCCAGAGAATAAGCTGGCCGGAAGGAGTGTCGTTCATTCGCGGAGATTGGCTGGTGAACTGCGAGTTTGAAGAGAAAAATGCGGGCGGTTAAATCCAGCCCAGATGTTGGTGTGGAATGCCAGCGAGCTTTTCCAGTTCACCGAGAAGTTTTCTCAATGCCCGCACAAGCTCATCGGCTTCGTTGAGCAATTGCTCCACCTTCCCATCCCGCGCACTCATTTCGAGACGCTTTGCTGCGTTCCATGCGTCAGTCGCATTGAATGCACCGACCATGCCCTTCAGACCGTGGGCAGCTTTGGCGACGCTTGGGCAGTCTCCCTTGGAAAGCGCCGTTGCCATATCCTTGAGGAGACGCGGGGCATCTCCATCGCGGCAAAGTTGGACAACCTCGGCAAGCATGGCCAAATCACCGCCCACATTGCTCATGAGCAATTCTTGATCAAAGGGAGGCACCGCTGCGGATAGTTCATCCAGTGCCCCTGCCAGCCCGGACGCTGGAGTCGTATCCGGCTGCGATGTCCCCGTTGCTTTGGCAGGATCGCCAAACTCAGCCACGCGTTTCTCTTTCGGAGTAGCAGCAGATTCTGGCAGCGGCTCTTTTTTGGCGGAATCAGGCTTGGGAAGTAAAGTGGAGGGAGACGAATCGGTGAACAAGTTCGGGACAACTTGCGAGATTGCATTCACCAGATCCTGCTGCCGGACGGGCTTGGAAACATAGCCGTCCATGCCGTTCTTCGCGCACTCATCGCGCACGCCTTTAAGAACGTTTGCACTAAGGGCGAGGATCGGCGTGCGCTTCGTGCCGCGAATTTTTTCCGCGTTGCGAATGGCGGCTGCCGCCTCGAATCCGCTGAGTCGCGGCATCTGGAGATCCATGAGCACGATGTCGAACTCCCGCTCCTTGTAGCGTTCCAGTGCCTCCTGTCCGTCATTCGCGACAACAACTTCGTGACCCCACCCTTCGAGATTGAGTTTGGCCAGCCGCTGATTCACCGCGTTGTCCTCCGCAACAAGGACTGTGAGAGGGCGCTGTGTCGGCATCAGACTTTTCGGGACCGACATGCCGGAGTCGGTTTTAACGTCAGCTGTTGCCTTGGAAAGCGCCACACGCAGAGAGCGCGTGGTCACAGGTTTGATGAGCGTGGCCCGGATCGCTGTGTGACGGTAGCGATCCATTTCGCCGCGCCTTGGCGAAGAAACGAGGAGCACAACGCGCGTGGAGGCCAGTTCCGAGTAGCTGTCTATCGTCGAGGCGAGTTTTACGCCGGGGCTCTCGGGGCGAACAGCGTCGGCGATGAAAAGATCGAATGGTTTCCCGGATGAGGCTGCATTGCGGAGTTCCTTCAACGCGGAAACAACATCCCGCACCGGCTCGGCTTTGATCTGCCATGAACTGAGCAACTCGGTGGTTATGCGCAGACTGTTCGGATGCGCATCAAGCACGAGGGCACGCAACCCACGGAAATTTTCCACCGTGTAATCGCGCGTGTTGGCATCTGTCTTTTGATAGCCAAAGCGCGCGCTGAAACGGAACACACTTCCCTTGCCAACTTCACTCTCCACATTCATCTCGCCATGCATCAGCCCCACGAGTTGCTGCGTGATCGCAAGCCCAAGTCCCGTGCCGCCAAAACGCCGCGTCGTCGAGTAGTCCGCCTGGCTGAATGGCGAAAAGATCGTCGCTACCCGCTCGCCGGGAATGCCGATGCCTGTGTCTGCGATTGCAAAGGCCAGCTCAGCCTGGCCTTCGATCCATTTTGAGTTTTCCACACGAAGGAGCACCTCGCCTTTTTCAGTAAACTTGAGCGCGTTGCCGACGAGATTCACCACGACCTGGCGCAGGCGGTGTGGGTCGCCGACGAGAATGTCCGGCACCTCCGGGCGGATGTGCAGCAGCAATTCGAGGTTTTTGTTGTGAGCACGAGGTGCGAGCGTGGTGAGCGCCTCGCCGAGAAGATCGCGCAGGCTGAATTCCGTGCGTTCAAGCTCCAGTTTGCCTGCCTCGATTTTGGAGAAGTCGAGCACGTCGTTAAGCAGCGCAAGCAGTGACTCGGCGCAGGAGTTGATTGTATCGAGGTAGTCGCGCTGCCCGGCTGTGAGTTCGGTCTGCGAAGCCAGTTCCGCCATGCCGATGATTCCATTCACCGGGGTGCGTATTTCATGGCTCATCACCGCGAGGAATTCGCGCTTGGCAATGTTGGCCTCACCAGCCTTGAAGGCAAACGACTTCACCTGCTGGTTCGCAGCTTCCAACTGCTCGTTCATCGCCTGCAGTTCGTTGTTGTTTTGCAACATCCGATCGCGATCCCTGCGCCCCGTCTCGACCACGCGGCGGAACGCCTCCGTCAAATCACCTATCTCGTCTTTTCGGACCTCGACGGTGAGCGATTCCATGCGCCCTTCCGCAATCGCAACAGCTTCCCTTAAAAGTTTTCGCAAAGGTTCATACAGTTCGCGAACAATCTTCGTCGTCCTGTATCCTCCGGCAACAAGCCCCGTGATCCCTACAATCAGGAAAATCGCATCCAGCTTGCCTGGCAAAAGTGCGAAGACGGTGCTCAGCGCGCCAAAAACAGTCACCGCAGTCGGCACAAAAAGGAGAATGACACAGAGCAGCAGCTTTTGCCAGACACGCCAGTTTTGCAAATACCCTGCCACGCCGCGTTTTTCCGGGTATGCAATCTGAGTGGAAGCGGACTCAGCAACTGCCACCTTTTCGCCTTCGAGCGGCGGCGGCGGAGTGGATGGCGGATTTGGCAGGGCTGTAGCTGACACAACGCGTGAGATAGCAAACGATGGGCCATAGAAATGAGCGGAATTTTATCTACCGCGACGATTGCGCCGAAATGCACGGCCACTATGCTCTATTACAAATCTGATGTTTGAAACCGCACCGCGCATCTCACGCCCCGCACTTTTGATCGGCAACTACACCGATCCCGCCGAGCGCGACAATGCAAGCAGCCTCCTCGAAGAACTCGATGAACTGGTGCGCACACTGGGTGTCCCCATCGCCGGCCGGTTGCTCGTTTTCCATCGTGAACTCCACGCCCGCTATCTCATCGGCAGCGGCAAGGCGGAGGAAATTTGCGAACGGGTGAAAGCCGAGGAACTGGGTGCCCTGATTTTCGACCACGACCTCTCGCCCAGCCAGCAACGCAATTGGGAGGAACTCTCGGGCGTCCCCGTGCTGGATCGGCAGAAAGTCATCCTCGATATTTTTGGCGGCCGGGCACGATCACGGGAGGCGCGTTTGCAAATCGAGCTGGCGCAAATTGAATACTCACTTCCCCGTCTCACCCGCGCATGGGCCCATCTCGGCGGTCAGGGCGGTGGCATCGGCGGCAAGGGCGAGGGCGAAAGCCAGCTCGAACAGGATCGCCGCCGGATGTGGAAGGCAAGCGACAGACTCAAGCGCGAGCTGGAGCAGATCAAAAGCGCACGCGCGACTCAGCGCAAAGACCGACAGCGCACGCCGGTGCCAAATTGTGCCATCGTCGGCTACACCAACGTCGGCAAATCTTCGCTCCTGCACCGACTCACCGGCGCAGACGTTCTCGTTGAAAACAAACTCTTCGCCACACTGGACACGACAACGCGCAAAGTCTCCCTGCCATCCAAGCAACCGCTCCTCCTCACGGACACTGTGGGCTTTGTCCGCAAGTTGCCACACCGCCTCGTCGAGGCATTCAAAGCCACGCTCGAAGAAGCCGCGCAGGCTGACTTTCTCGTCCACCTGCTCGACGCGAGTGCGCCGGAGGTCATGGAATTTTACGCTACCACCATGAAAGTGCTCGCCGAGCTAGGGGCCAATAAACGACCGATGATCGTCGTCTTCAACAAGACAGACAAAGTTTCCGACATTGCAAGACTCCACGGACTCCGCACGCATTTCCCTGATGCACTCTTCATTTCGGTCCAAACCGGTGAGGGTCTGGATGTGCTGCTGGAGAAAATGAGCGAACTCGCATCCCCGGGCACATTGACGAGAAATCTACGCATCCCCGCAGGCGAGGCTGGACTGGTCGCACGGATTTACCGCGAGGCCCGGGTGCATCAAATTTCTTACGACGGCGCGGATACTTTAATAACCGCCACGTTGGCAGGCAGATTGACGCGCGATTGCGCACGCTTTATGCAGAGTGATGAAACTCCGCGCGACTCAGCGTCGGCGATGGCTCACGCCAAAGCCACACGCAGACGCAAGACAGGCGGCTTCAGACAAAAGAAAGCATGAAATTTCTCAACCGTTTCCGGCGCAAAACCACCGAGACCCAGCCTGCGGCCAATCCGCCGGACGCGAAGACTGCGACGCCCGGCTCTTCGCCGGAAATAAAGCAGCCCCTGCCACCGAAAAAGGCGGCCCCCAATCCGGATGAATTGCGTTTTGAACTCGGCGACTTCCTCCACCGCATCCCAGCTCATCTTCTTCAATCCGGGCCGCATGATCTCAAGACAGAGCTGTGCTTTGAAATCAAAGAACTCTCCGAGCGCATCGCAAAAGGCCAGACTACCATTTCGCTCGCGGAAATCTACAAACGCGTCCCCCAAATTTTCCGGGACAAGATTCTCGACAGCGACAATATCGAAGTGCGCTTCCCCTGGCAAAAGCTCGCACGCCTCGTAAACTCGGTGCGTTCGGGCTCCAAACAGCCGATGGTCTCCACCACCGAAGCCGATATTCTTGCCGAGAAATTGCGTCTGAATAAATCAACGCCCGTTGAGAGTCCTATCCAGACCAGCCAGCAAGGGCCATCTGTTCTGCCCGGCATAGGCGGCAACCAGTCCGCGTGGTTCAGCAAGCCCACGCTGGATCGTCCCGTCGAAAAAGCACGGAGCCCCTCTGCATCCACACAATCGCCGCCGACCGAAACTCCATCGCTGAAACTCGTTGACTCTGTTTCGCAAGAAGCACCAACACCAAAGACAGACGAAGACGATCTCCGTATCAGCGACCTGCCTGCAGATGTCGCGCGCCGCGTCGCAACCATCAAAGGCAACTACGAACGCCAAATCGCAGAACTCGAAAGACAGAGCAGGCTCGCTATTGATGCCCGTGAACGAAACGCAACCGAGACAGAACGACTGCGCGCCGAACTCGATCAGGCAAAAGGCCAGCTTTCCGCCGAAAAAAGCGCGGCATCAATGAGTCGTGAGCTTTTGGAGAAATCCTCCCATGAACGGCAGCTCGTGCAGGACGAACTCAACGCACGGCTGAAGGAACTTGCCGATATTCAAAGTCAGATCGCCAGCCTCAAGGACGAATCAAAAGTTGCCGCACTTACCTCGGAGCGTGATGCACTCATCAAGCAGAAAGATTATCTCTCTACACAAATCGCTGAAGTCACCAAGCGCGGGCAACCACCAAAAGCGGCTGAAACAGGAGGCACCGCTGGCATGGGAGCACAACGCCAGGTCGAAGAACTCCAACGCCGTATCGGAACGCTCGAAGCCAGCCAGCGCGAGAATGCGCTCATCATCTCCCGTGAAAAGGAACTGCGGGCGAAGGCGGAAAAACTCCTCGCGGCCGCGGAAAAACTTCAGGAGCAGAGCGCAAATCACATGGAGAGCGCGAAGACTGAAATGCGGAAGGAAATCGAAGCCTCCTTCCGCCAGCGCGAAAACGAAGCACGGAAATCCCAGAAGGAACTTCAGGATCAAATCACCGTCCTCTCCGACCATGCTCGCAAAGCCACCGTCGAACTCGAAAACGTCCGCGGACAAAATGTAGAACTCCAAAAACAACTCGAGGCTGCATGCCCAGCGGCAATACCTCAGCCTGACCCGCTGCAGGCTCAGTTAGTCGCCCAGCTAGAAAGCGACATCGAAAACTATCGTGACCGTTTGAAAATCCTCATCCGTGAACGCGACGAGGCGCTCGTTAGTGTGGAGAAAGCCACGCCATCATCCGTGGTAGAAATGGAAAATCTTTGCAGCGAGAAATTGAAGCTGGAGGCGGAATTGAATGAAGTTCGCAAACTTCAAGAGGAGCAGGCCGCCTCGATGAAAATGATACAGGAGCAGGCAGCCAATGACCAGCAACGTGCCGAAAAGGAACACAAGGCACACGAAGAGCGAGTCGCCTCCTTGATGCAATCCATCGAATCCGCACAACGCTCGCTGTCCGAAAAACGCTCCAGCCTCGAACCCGCCCTTGCTGAGGCGAAAAACGAACTGGAAACCCTCAACGCCAAATACGAGGAATTGGCCGCCACATTCAAAAGCGAGCAGGAGAGCTTCGAGCAGGAGCGCCAGCAGGCGGCTGCTAATCTTCGCGAGCAAAGTCTCGCGCTCGAACAGCAACTCACGATTCTGGTCCATGAGCGCGATCAACTCCGTCATGACAAGGATGCGCTCGCAGTGCGCATCAAGTCCGAGGCCGAAGCGCGCGAAGACCTCATCTCATCGCTGGATCGGGAGCACACATCGGTCGTCCGTGCCAACGAAGAACTCAACCGTCGTCTGGCTGACACAGAGCGGGCGTTGCTCGAAATCGAAAAAGAACGGGAACATCATAACACCTCCGGTGCCGCAATGCTCGGAGATCCTGCGCTTCAAAATGAAATCAACGCGCTTCAAAACAAGCTCGACGCCACCATCGTAGAGCGCGACGAAGCCCAGCACGCCGCGAAGACCCGGAACAGCGCCCTGCACGAAAGCGAGACGACTCTCAACCGCCTTGCCGCCGAGCACCAACAGGTCGTCGCTGAAATCAGCGAAGAACGAGCGGCAAAGGATCGACTCCATCGCGATGTCGAAACTTTACGTGCCGAACTTGCGACCCTGCGCGCCGGCCGCGAAGCGTCCGCATCCGCAGAAAGTGAAATTCTCGCGGGACAACTTTCCGAGGAACGTGAAAAGACGGCACGCATAAGCGCACTGCTCAGTTCCACCAAATCTGAACTTTTCACGCTTCGCGAGCGGCACGATGCCATCGCCAAATCGCATGAAAGTCTCGTATCAGAAAAACAGCAGCTCGCCGCCACGCTCGCCGAGATGGAGCGCGACCACCACAGCACTCAATCTGACCTGGCAGCCGAGCGCGAATCCATTGCAGGCACTTTGAAAACTGCGCGCGATGAACATGCACGGAACGTCGCCTCGCTTGAAGCTGAGCGTGACTCGTCTGCTCTGACACAAAAGGAAGCCGACGTGGAAATCGCACGCCTTCGACAGGAACTCTCCGCAATGGACGAGGCATCCGCCGTTTTGAAGCGCCGCAACGCCGAGGAAGTCGCCGCAATTTCGAAAGCCAATGCCGCGCTTCACGAGCAACACAGCGCGGAAATCGAAAAGCTCAGCCGTGCTGCCCAGCAAAACGAATCCGCCGTCGCAGCGGAACGCGAGGCACAACAGGCGACTGCCGCAGCCCTCGACGAAGCCCGCAGCACCGCCGAACACCAGGCATCCGAGCTTGATAAACTACGTGTCGCACTAGCTACAGCCCGGCACGACTACGACGAACTCGCACAGCGCGCAGCACTTGAAAAATCTGATCTCCGCCAGCAGCTCGACGCAATCGCGGCCAATAAAGAATCTCTTGCGCACGAGCGGGAAACCATCGCCAGAAATGCGGCGGACCTCAGCGACAAACTCAGGAAAGCGGATGACGAACTCGCTAATGCACGCAAGGAACTGGCCAGTCTTCAGACCGAGCACGAAGAACTCGCACGACAGCGCGACGAACTCACACACCAACTCGCACACATCACTGACGGGCCCGGCGTTGCGCAAACTGCGACACATTCCGAGCCTCAACATTCACCACGCCCCCACTCGTCAACGCCACCAGTCATCGAAGTGTTCGAGCCTGAAATCGTTTTTCCCGAGCGTGAAAATGGCGTCTCGCTCCCCCGCGTCCGTCCAGTCCCCATCGCCCCTCCAAAAGTAGGCTCACGGTAAAATCAACGCGGCATCTACGCCGAAGCTTCAATAACCTTCAAATCAGCGCGCTTCGTCTCATAGGTTTCTTTGTAAGCTAGCACTGCGGCATCGGGTTTTATTCCCCAATTTTCGCACGCTGCCCGGTAAACCTCCGGCCACCAGTTACGATGTGTCGTCAGTCCTTTGTCGCGCCACTCTCTCCAGCCTATCAGCACTTTCGACCAGCAATGGTCGCCCCACTCGACCGCATCTTTTGCGTTCGTGAATTCTGAAACATACCAGTCGCGTCCGACTCGCGCGTGCAGCACCTCGTCCGCCCAATCGAAATCCTGAAAAGTTGCTGCGAGTTTATTCTCTGCCATGAGCGCCACCTCCCATTCGTATCGTTTGCCAGTCTTCGGCATTTGTCCCTGCTCAATGAAGTAAAGAACACCGTGGCGCTCCTTCGCAGTGAGTTGCGTGTTGAGACCGAGCGACCATGTGAAATTGATCATCACCTTCCGCCAGTCCACGCCGAGATCCACAAAACCCACCTCGCCCATCATCGCGTGCCGCGCCTCGTCCCAAAGCTGGCGTGTCATGTCCCTGTAGTAGTTCCACGGTTTGCCGCGAGTCTCGGTGATGATGCTGGCCATCATTTCCGGCACATCAATTTCGCGGATACGGCGGTAATACATCATCAAACATTTCGGCGGCGCAGTCATCGCCGGATCATGCAGAAATACCTCCGCATTCACCCCCATGTTGTAAGGATCGGGAAATCGCTCGTCACGCTGCGGCACAGGATCGTAGCGATATGGCTGCACTGAAAAACTGCGCGCGATTTTTTGCATATGCGCTGGAGCGGTGCCGTCCAGACCACCGCTCGCTGCAAGACACCGATCCAGCAAAGCCAGCCAAGCCGCGTCATCCCCGCCTTTCAATGACTTCAATGCTTTTGCTCCGTATTCCGCCATGTCCTGAAGTTCCAGCAGTGCAAATCGGAGCACGCGCAAACCCGGCGCATCGGCGAGCGGGTTCACAACCGCACGATAGTTTTCCATCGCCACAGTGATCGCCGGGACGGCTTTCCCGTAGATGCCAGCGAGGAGCAGCGGGGTTTCCGGTGCTGAGATAATTTCATCAAAGAAAATCGCGAGGTTCTCGTCCGGCACCACCTCCAGACCGAGCGGAGGCTCGCGCATTTCACCAACACGGGAACGCAGTGCCGACACGTGCTCAGCACAATAGTGCGCGTGGAGTGAGAACCCCATTTTCAATTCGTAGATCGGCTCCGCAGTGATGCGCGCCACGAAAATTTCATGCAGGCGGCATAGCGCGTAGTGAAAACGTTTCAGTCGCCGGACACTTTCCTCAACCGAAAGACCGGGGCGGCGCGCCGCATCAAAATCTGCGATCCCTGCCAGCGGCGGGAGATTGTGGAGCGGGGTGTATTTCGTCGTGCTCATGCAGCGAATGCTAGCGAGCGGTTGCTGCGGGGCAATCCACAGCTTGTTTCCGCACTGCACGGACAACCACCGAGGGAAACTTGCCCTCCTTCGCATACCACACCACCAGCGGCTCGCCGGAGATGGTGAACGAGGTCTCAAACTTCGCGCGCTCCTTCCCTCTCATGAGGTAGAACTCCTCGCCATCGGGCGCGTGTTCCGAATCCACTACGTAGATAAACGGCGTCTTCAAATGAAACAGCACTCCAAGCAGCGGTGCAAAATCATCGAGACTGTATGCCACAAGGCGTGAGTTCGCGGGCATCCTGTCATCAATGCACTGAGCGAAGGGACGGATGTTTTCGTTCAGACTCATCCAAGGCACCGCAATCGTCGTATAAAGCAGCATCGTCATCACTGCTACGAAACCGGTCCATAGTGTCAGGTGCAGCGTTTGATGCAGGCGGCGGCGCAGCGACATCAACAAAAGGGCAGAACAAAATATCAGCACCAAAATTAAACCGGCAACGGCGGGGTGCAGTGCATCCGCCCCTCTTCCCACAGCACTTGCGACGATAAAAGGCGCAGCAACCGCGCCCGTGAAAATTATCAACGTCATCACAAAAACCGCATAGCGCCACCAATGTCGGAAGCGTCTTGGACAGGCCCATAATACAGGCGCCAGCAATACGCTGAATGGTGCAACCAGCGGCTGCACATTGCGCGGCTGCACTCCGGGGATGAGCAGCAGCCCGAAAAAGCACCCGGCAACCGCCCATCGCCCCCCGCGCAGCAACGCCGCCGGGCGCGTGCGCTGGCCGAGTGCCGCATCCTTTCGCCAGAGCAGCGGCGCAAAGAGCACCCACGGCAGATGATTTGCAAGGCCATTGGGAATGGTCATCAGCCACTTGGAAATGTTCATCTCCGCGTCCGTCACACGCTCGAAGAACTGTCGCCTCCACACTACGCCTGCCTCGCCTGCATTCACCTCGTGTAAAAACCGGACTGCCCACGCCGCCACGATGCTCGCCATGATCAACACGCCGAGAAGATGTGCCCGGCTCCACAGCGTCCGTATCTCCCCCGCAGCCACGAGCGTCGCTATGACGACTGCATAGAAAAATAAGAAATGCAGTGGAGCCTTCGCCAGCAGCGCCAGCGCATTGAAAACCATCGGCACAATCCACACCAGCCACGGCGAACGACCTTGCGACCACCAACTCATCCAGAGCACAATCGCAATGCCGCTGAGCGCCACATAAATCGCCTCCAGCTCCGCGAGCCGGCATTTTTCGATCGTGGCGATCTGCGCCATCATTACGATGGCAGCGACGAGCGACTGCTCCGAGATGAGCCAGCCACGCGTGGCAAAAATAATCACCGCGACCAGCGCGAGCACGCTCAGCGCACTCGGCAGTCGCGCGGCCCAGACATTGTATCCAAATATTTTCAGCGACCCAGCAATGCACCACTGCACGAGCGGAGGTTTGCGGAGAAAGGGTTTGCCGCCAACATGGGGCACCATCCAGCTTCCATCCTCCAACATCGTAACAGCCGGCATGATCCGCCTACCTTCCTCACCCATCAATTCCGTGGAGCCCAACCCCGGCAAAAATATTCCCGCCCACAAGGCGGCTGCGATCAGAAATGCGTTCAGGCGGTTCACGCGCTTCTTTTGCAACAATCCCATCTCCGCCGGAAAGCTCTTCTTCATCCTGCTCACAATCCCAGCTCTTGCGCAGGAGAATGCAAAGCCGCGCGCAGAGCACGTTGTTCTCGTCATTTGGGACGGGATGCGCCCCGATTTCATCAGCGATAATCTCACGCCAAACGCCACTACACTCGCGAAGAGCGGCACATTTTTTACCAACAACCACTCCACCTACATCACCAGCACGGAAGTGAACGGCTCCGTGCTCGCGACCGGAATGCTTCCCCGCAACAACGGCATCATCGCCAACCGCGAATACCGCCCGGAGGTGAATCTGATCCGGCCCGTGGATATGCAGTATCCGTGGTTTGTGCGCACCGGCGATGCGATCAACGGCGGACGGTGGCTGCTCATGCCGACCATTGCCGAGGCGGTGAGAAAGGCAGGCTTCACCGCAACTGTCGCCGGCACAAAGTCCGTCGCGCTGCTGGCTGACCGCGCGTTTGACCGCACAAAATTCGGAGATGCACCCGTCGTTTTTGAAGGGCAGGCGTATCCAAAATCGTTTGAAGAAACGCTCATCAAATCCCTCGGCAAATGGCCCGAATTTCCGAAGACCGTCACATCCAATTCCGCGCAAAATTTATGGACCACGCGCGCGATGCTCGAACACGAGTGGAAGGACGGCGTGCCGAAATTCAGCGTGCTCTGGCTCGGCGATCCAGACTTCACCCAGCACCTCACATTTCCAGGCCACACCGCTGCGCTCAACGCGATTCACGACAGCGACACACACCTCGGCATGGTGCTCGCCGAACTGATAAGGCGTGGCGTGCACGAAAAAACGGACGTCTTCCTCGTGAGCGACCATGGCTTTTCCACCGTCGAGCGCGCCCTCGATTTTACAGGCAAGCTCAGGGCGCAGGGCATGAGGTCTAAGGTGCCATTTCGCGCAACAGGGCAGTTCAAGCAAACACCAAGGCCCGGCGATGTTCTCAGCGTCAACGTGGGTGCGAGCACATTGATCTACGTCGTGAACAGCGACCCGGCGATCACCGCGGAGATCGTCGAGTGGTTGCAGGCGAGTGATTTCGTCGGCGGCATCTTCACGCGCGATGGTGCGCCAGGGACTTTCAAATTGAGCGATGTGTGGATGGACTCGCCGACGCCGCCCGACATCGCATTCAGTTTCACATGGAGCGACCGCCCGAACAAAGCGGGCGTGCCCGGTTCGCTCACCGCCGAGGGACGACCGTCCGGCAGCGGCACTCATGCTTCGCTCAGCCGCTTCGATATTCACAATCTGCTCATCGCAGCCGGCCCGGACATCCGCGTCGGATTCCGCAGTGAACTACCGAGCGGCAATATTGATGTTGCGCCGACGATTTTCCACTGCCTCGGCATCGCTCCACCGCTGCCGCCAGACGGACGCGTGCTCACCGAGGCACTCGCTGGAATGAAAGTGGACTTGCCAGTGCCCGTGACCAAGCGCATCGAGGCCGCACGCACTCTGCCGGGCGGCAAGCGGTGGAAACAGTGGCTTGAATTCACCATCCTCGGCGACAAGACCTACCTCGACGAAGGCTATTCAAACGCCTCCGAATAAACGCAGAATTCCACGCCGTATGCGCAACGTCCTTTACTGCCTTGCCGCAATCGCAAACGCAGCGACCTCACACGCCGACTACCCCGACCTTATCGCCGAAGACAAGCCCGCCGCCTACTGGCGATTTGACGACGCTCACGACTGCTGCGCCGAAAGCAAAGTCGGCGTGCTGAGCGCGCACGTCGGCACCGGCGTGTCCCTCATCGTGCCCGGGCCGCGCCCGCCGGAATTCCCGACCTTCGCCGCAGAAAATCTCGCCGCTGAAATGACAGTCTCCGGTAGCGACGCCGTCCTCCGCGTGAAGGACCCCGGCGAAAACAGCGTCCTCAAATTCACCAACGGCGACACCATCACTATTGAAGCATGGGTGCTATGCCGCGGCCCGCTCCGCGATCAACAGTGCGCGCCCATCGTCGGCAAAGGCCGAACCGGAAATCCGGGCTTTGCTCGCGACAATGAAAACTGGGCACTCAGCCTCTTAGGCGATGGTAAACTCGCGCACCCCAGTTTCACCTTTCACACCACCACCGGCACCGCGCACCGCTGGGTAAGCGAATCCGCATTCGCCATTGGAGAAAACTGGCACCACATCGCCATCACCTACAAATTTGGGAAGCCGGACAGCATCTTCGCGTGGATTGACGGCAAGACATCCGCTGGTGCTTGGGTAAAAAATCAAACCACCACCGAACCGCCCGTCGTGGACAACGACGAAGTCTGGATCGGCTCAACCCTTGGCGCAAAAGCCGAAAACACATTTCCCGGCTGCGTGGACGAGGTCGCTCTCTACCGTGCCGCTCTTCCGCAAAGACGCATCCAACTCCACGCCGCACGCACTACGCCACCCGCTGCAAAGTGAGCATCAGATTTCACACACCGACACGAGAAGATCCGTTTAGGACGCCTGCGTATGACGAGCCTGGCGGCGTGGAGCCTTGTCGCGCACTGCGCTTCGCGGAATTTCACTGATAGCGAACTTCTCCAGCCACGGTGGTAAATCCTTTCGCCCTGTGCGCCGCCAATCTTCCGAGAGCGCAGCTGCGACGGTCTTTTTTTCCAATCCGATCTGCTCGGAGAGAAAGGTGAAGAGACTTTTTGCGAGCGTATCGAGGGCGATGGTGTGGGTGCGTGCGAGGTGGTGGAAAAGCCAGTCGCTGAAACGGAGGAATTGTGTGAATGGCGATGCGGCACCCTGCCAGAGGAGCACGAGCGTGGTGGTGAAGTTGCCGCTGTTGGCGGAGATGTCCCAATAGCGCGCAAATCGGCGCATCCGCTGCATATCGGGAAAAGAGATGTCGCGCGTGGAGAGGATTTCGTAGGGCGGATGCGGGGAGTAAGTCATCGCGTATTCCGCATCGTGTCGGACGATGGGCGTGCCGCGCAGCCGCTTGAGTATCCCGACTTGAATCTCCTGCGGACGCAGTGCGAGCAGACGATCAAATCCTCGGCCAAAACTCTCGATGCCCTCGCCAGGTAGTCCGACGATGAGATCCGCGTGAATGTGAACGCCGGTGTGCGCGCGGAGATAGTGGAAGTTGTCCTCGAGTTTCGCCACGTTTTGCCGACGCGAGATGTTGAGCGAAGTCGCATCGTCAAAGGTTTGGATGCCGACTTCGAGTTGCACAGCGCCGGGCGGAAACTGCGCGATCAAAACACGGAGCTGCTCAGGGAGTCGGTCGGGGATCATTTCAAAATGCACAAAGAGCCCTTCGCGCCAGCGATCCAAAAAGAACTGGAGGATCGCGGTGCTCGTCGGGAGATGGAGATTGAAAGTGCGATCCACGAACTTGAACTGCGTCGCACCGCGCGCGAGCAGGCGTTCCAGCGCAGCGAGGAAGGCATCGAGGGGAAATTGCCGCACGGGGATGTCGAGCGATGAGAGACAAAACTCGCAAGTGAACGGGCAACCGCGTGACGCCTCGACGTAGATGACGCGATGCGCGAGGTCGGCGTCACTGTAGAGTTCGTAGGGCAACGCGAGCGTGTCGAGCTTCGGAAGGTCAGCGGTGATAATCTTCGGTGGCGACTCGCCGTCGAGAATGGCACGGCAGGTTTCGCGAAAAGCATTGTCGGCCTCGCCAGTGATTGCGTGATCAGCGAGTCTAACGATTTCCTGTCCCTTGGTCTCGTAGCTCACTTCCGGCCCGCCAAGGATGATGATGAGTTCAGGTCGGATGCGTTTTAGCAACGCGACGACTTCGGTGGTCGGCACGACGTTCCAAATATAAACGCCAAGCCCGACAATGCGCGGCTCGTGCGCGAGGATGCGCTCCACGATTTCGAGAGGACGCTGGTTGATATCGAACTCCGCGATGCACGCGCGCTCGCGCAGCCCGCCGAGATTGGCCTGCAAATAGCGCAGGCCAAACGCGGCATGGATGTATTTCGCATTGAGTGTAGCGAGAACGATGTCGGGCATCGGCAGCAGTATGCGGGGTGAAACGAGCGAGTGCCAGCGCTACCAAACCATCTGCTACATTCGCTCAGGGACTCCGATGCCGAGGAGGTCGAGGCCTTTTGCTAGCACGCGTGCGGTGGTGTCGCTGAGTGCGAGGCGTGAACTTCGGGCGGGCTCTTCGGCTTTTAAGACGGGGCAGGCTTCGTAGAACGAGTGGTAGGCGTTCGCGAGTTCGAAGAGGTAATTGCAGAGGAGGTTTGGCCGGTAGTCGTCGAGGATGGACGGCAGGACTTCGCCGAACTGCGCGAGCTTTTTCACGAGTGCGAACTCGGCGGGCTCGGTGAATGTGACTGGTGACTCGTGACTCGTGACTGGTGAATTACCCGCCTTACGGAAGATGGCGCGGATTCGGACGTAGGCGTTTTGCAGATACGGCGCGGTGTTGCCTTGGAAACTGAGCATTTTCTCCCACGAGAAAACGTAGTCGCCCTGGCGGTTTGGGAGAAGGTCGGCGTATTTCACTGCGCCGAGGCCGATGATCTTTGCGATCTCGCTGCGCTCGGCTTCGGGCATGTCGGGATTTTTTTCGGCGATGACTTTTGAGGCGCGCTCCACGGCTTCGTCGAGGAGGTCGGCGAGTTTCACGGTGTCGCCGCTGCGCGTTTTGAAGGGTTTTCCGTCTTCGCCAAGGATGCTGCCGAACCACACATGCGCGAGCTTCACCGCGCTCGCGGGCTGCCAGCGCCGCCAGATGGCGAAGAACTGCCGGAAGTGGAGCTGCTGTCTTCCATCGGTGACGTAGATGATCTCGTCTGGCGAAAATTCGCGCACGCGGTAGGCGATGGTGGCGAGGTCGGTGGTGGTGTAGTTGGATGCACCATCGGCTTTCTGCACGAGCGCGGGCGAGTCCTTCCAGCCGTTCTCATCTTTGATCAAAAATGAATCTTCCTTCTCCGGCACGGAGCCGTCGCTGAAGACGCACAGCGCGCCATCGCTCTCGCGCGCGATGCCTTTTTCCATGAGTGCGGTGACGGTGTCCTTCAACCAAGGATTGTAGAAAGATTCGCCTAGTGTGACGTCGAAGCGGATACCGAGGCGCGCATAGATGGTGTCGAACTGCACTTGCGAAAGTCGGATCATCTCCCGCCAGATGCCGAGGTTTTCCTTGTCCCCGGATTGAAGCTTCACGAGTTCGGCGCGAGCGGCGTCGAGTTGCGCCGGATCCGATTTGCACCTTTCGTTTTGTGCTTTGTAAATGCGCTCCAGTTCGCCGATGGGATCAACGACAAGTGCGTCTTTGTTGAGGATCGTTTTCCACGCGAAGCAGAGCATTCCGAACTGCGTGCCCCAGTCGCCGATGTGGTTGTCGCTCACGACCGTGTGGCCGAGGAAACGCCCGATGCGCGCGAGCGCATCGCCAAGGAAGGTGCTGCGAATGTGGCCGACATGCATCGGCTTCGCGACGTTCGGCGAGGAAAAATCAATGACGAGCCGCCGCAGCGGAACGGTCGGCACGCCAAGGCGCTCATCGGCGGCGAGCGCGGCGAAATGCGTGATGAGCGTAGAGGGCTTGATTCGGAAATTGATGAAGCCAGCGCCTGCAATCTCCGGCGTCTCGCACAAATCGGACACGTCGAGCTTCGCGATGATCTCCTGCGCGAGGGCGCGCGGATTTGCCCGGCGCGGCTTTGCGAGCTGCATCGCGATGTTCGATTGGTAATCGCCAAAGCGCGCGTCCTGTGCGGACTGCACGGTGACGGGCACGCCTCCGCTGTCACCGACTGCGGCGCGGAGTCTGGCTTCGAGAATTTGCTGGATGGTCTGCATGAAAATTGGACGTGGGGTTTATCGCGGCGTCACTGCGTATTGGTCATTCGCCCCGGCAACCGCCGTTCGCGTTACGCCTTCGGGCTGCTCTTCTCGAAGATGGCGAGAATTTCCTCGGCGCTCGCCGCGGCAGCGAGACGTTCGCGGATGGAGCGGTCGTTGAGAAATTTTGCGATGGCAGCGAGCGTGCGCAGGTGGGTTTGAAATTGATCTTTTGGAACGACGAAGAGGACGACGAATTTGACCGGTGCATTGTCGAGCGCCTCAAACTCGATTCCCGCGCTGGAGCGTCCGAACGCGGCGACGACCTGCGTGACGTGCTCGCTGGATGCGTGGGGGATGGCGATTCCGAATCCGATGCCCGTGCTCATCGTCTCCTCGCGATCACGCAGTGCCGTGAGGACGGAGTCGCGATGCTCGGCAGAAATTTGCTCACGGGCGACGAGCACGTTCACCAACTCCGCGATGGCGGCATACCGCTCGGTGGCCTGCATTTCCGGGAGGATTGCTTGAGCCGACAGAAGATTTCCGAGCGTCATTCGTTGTTCGTTGTTGCCGTGGTGAAAAAGGTTTTTGGAAGGTAGATGTCTGTTCCTGCGAGGCAAGCGTGATTTAACCGATGTTTCGTGCTTTCTCGAATCGGAGCCAGACGGCATATCGGCGGGATGCTGCCTCTTTTGAAAACAGAAATTCCCGGCCCGCGCTCACGCGAGCTTTCAGCGAGGCTGCGGCGGTGTGAGTCGAGGAATGTGACTTTTCTCGCGGACGACTGGCCGGTTTTTTGGGAGCGGGCGGAGGGCGTGAATGTGTGGGACGCGGACGGAAATCGCTTTCTCGATTTCACGGCGGCCTTCGGCGTGGCCGGGCTGGGGCATACGCGTGCGGAGTCGCGGGATGCGCTCACGGCGCAGGCGGGTGTGCTCATGCACGCGATGGGCGATGTGCATCCGACTGAGCTGAAAGTGCGGCTGTGCGAGAAGCTGAGCGCGCTGACATTCGAGCGGTGGGGCGCGGGGACTGGTAAAGTGATTCTTGGAAACTCGGGGTTTGAGGCGGTAGAGGCGGCGTTGAAAACAGTGCTACTCAACACGGGGAGGCGTGGTGTGATCGCTTTTCGCGGGGGCTATCATGGCTTGGGCTTCGGCACGCTGGCGGCGGGCGGGATCCCGTTTTTCCGCGAGCCGTTCCGTTCGCAGTTGGCGGATTTTGCGACGCTGCTCCCCTTCCCCACCGAGGTATCAGAACTGGCCGCGTTGCGAGTGGAACTGGAAAGGGCGTTTCGCGAACAGAATGTCGGCGCGATTCTCGTCGAGCCGATTCAAGGTCGCGGCGGTTGCGTCGTGCCGCCACGCGAATTTCTCCGTCTTTTGAGAGAAGTATGCGACGCGCACGGCGCACTACTCATCGCCGATGAAATCCTCACCGGCTTCAACCGCACCGGCGCACTTTTTTCGTGCGAACACTCCGCCGTGGTGCCGGATTTGATCTGCCTCGGAAAAGCGCTCACCGGCGGTTTCCCGCTCAGCGCGTGCGTGGGGCGTGCGGACATCATGGATGCGTGGCCGCTCTCGAATGGCGAGGCACTTCACACCAGCACCTTTCTCGGCAACCCCCTCGGCTGCGCGATGGCACTTTCATTGCTTGAAAAACACGCCGACCCCGCTGTGTCACGACTGGTCTGCGAGCGCGGGGAGAAACTGCGCACTGCTCTCACGGATGTCGGCCAGCCGGTTCGCGGGATGGGACTCATGCTCGGCATGGAGTTGCTGAAACAAAACGGGCAGCCGGATGGCGAACGCGCTACCTCAATCATCAAGCGCGCCCTGCGCGACGGACTGCTGCTGCTCGCCGATTCACCAACTGCAAACGTCCTCAGTTTTACTCCGCCCTTTGACATCTCGGATGAGGAGATCGCTTTTCTCGCAAAGTTGCTGCGCGCTGCGTTGCGGTAATGACTAAGAAAACTTCACGCTCTTCCCGGGCTCCATTTCGTAGTTGGCTACGAATTGCTCGGAGACATTCGGCGAAATCACATCGGCGAGGAATTTGATATAGATCGCGTCCTCCTTCACCACTCGCAGACGATCCATGTTGTCCACTTCGATGGCGACGAAAAAACCCCACTGCGAATCCTTGTCCACGTTTTTGCCGCAGCGCACGCAGGCGACCTCGGGGATTTTCACCAGACTCACGCGGGCGGCGATCATCATCTGGCCGAGTTTGGCCTCATCCACGTGGGGCAGGGTTTGAAAAAGGGCGATGTGGTGAATCATGGAAAAGAAAAGGCCCGGCGAGTTACCGAGGCAACTGCCGGGCCGCAAGCTTGGTGTGGAAAAAGACTAACTTTTCTTCCAGTCGAGAACACCTTTTTTGATCGCGTAGATGTAGCCGACGGTCACCAGTGAGATGAAACCCGCCATGCTCCAGAAGATCGTGGAACCATGTGGCTTGGCGATCATCGTTTTGAAATTCACCGCCCACGGATACATGAACACCACCTCGATATCGAAGAGGATGAAGAGCATCGCAATGAGGTAGAATTTCACCGTGAAGCGCGGCTGTGCGCCGCCCTGCGGGATCATTCCGCACTCATAGGCCATGTCTTTTGCAGGAGTGCGCTTGGCAGCTTTACCGAGGAGCACGCTGATCGCCAGCGTGACTACGCCGAAGCCGAGCACGATGCCGACCTGCAACAGGATGGGCAGAAAATCGTTCACTTAGATCGCGGGTGTGACGCCGGTCTCGAGTGTGGCGAGTTGTTTCGCCAAGCCCTTGTAGCTCTTCTTGCCGTTCTTGCCGACGGTGATTTTCACCATGCCGCGACCGACGAGATTTTGCAGCTTCTCGTAAGCACGTAGGCGCAGCATTTCCTCGCCACCGCTGGCGGCGTTACGAGCCTTGAGGTTTTCATGGACGACATCGAAGAGGTCTTTGAACTCATATGCAGACTTCTGCGAGAGGACTGATGCGAGTTCTTCTGTCACCAAATCGGGGAGACGACGGCTGAATGCTGGCTTTTTTGCGATAGACATAGGGCAGGCAGACTAGCACACATCCCGTTTAGGACGAAGGGATTTTTTTGCCATGAGAGATTGCGTATGGCGCATCCATTTGGTGTAAAGTAAATTACATCGGTTATTTCTCAGCCTTTATCGCGTCGGCATCCTTTGTCGCCTTGGCTTCCGTTGGCGAATTCACAACCGGCGGCGGCACATACACGGGGGGTGGAGGAATAGGACGCGCAATCCTAGAAGTGAAAAATAATGCAGCAGTGCCTCCAACCACTGGCACGTAAGTTTGAATCAGACTAAGCGATCCCGCACCTTCGGCTACGAAGCCCTGCTCCGCCTCGCTGTAGGTGAGCGCAAGCGGTAACAGATGACGGCTGATGGTTTCAGCCTTCGGCAATTTTGCGCCGTCGAAATATTTCGCAACGTCGGGATTTTCGAGCAACGCGAAAGCAAGCGACGGTTTGAATTTTTCGTAGAGCCGCTCGAACAGCGTTTTGAAATCCACGTAAAGCAACCCGACAGTAGGTGGAGGCACGGTTTTTAGCGAAGACTGAAAGGATAGCGAGCTATTGAGGTTCCCCGCTCCGGTCTTGAGTTGCCTGAGCGCCGCTGCGGCTGTGCTGTAGCTCAGCCCGAAAATCATGTGCTTGTCGTTGATGCCAAGAGTCGGCTGGGCAAAGGGCACCGATGTCGTCAGCGACCAAAAGGTCGTCCCTCCATCCTCCTTCTTCACGAGTTTGTCCCCGTCCTTCATCTTCTCCGCGATGAGTTCGGCGAAAATACGCGCCTTCGCCGCATCGCGCACTTCCACGGCTGCAAAGAAAGTCGGCAGTGAAATCCCGCCCGGCTCCCAGTCCGAGAGCATCGCGATCTCCGGGCCGAAAGCGGCGAAGATATCCAGAAACTTGAAACCCTTTAGAGCCAGTGTCGCATTAATTTTCTTCTCAAGATCCTTCACATCCGAATCCTCGACCATTGCCGCCATCAACTTCTCCCAATCACCCGTGTTCAAAAACGCATACGCATAAGTGGCGGCGGAACTGAAGGCCAGCGAGCGATCTGGAGTCTCGGTGAATTTCAGCGGTGTGGCCATACGTGCGTAAAAGCGATCTCTCATCAGCAACCCATCCATCTTCGCCGTGTAGAGTATCGCTTCGGTGCCATACGGGTCCGGCGTCTTTGATGCCTTTGGATTCGCGGCCACTTCCATCGCTTGGATTTTTTCAAAGATGGGCTTCCAACTCACGAACACAGTCATGTCCGGCTCGGGCGAACCCTGCTTCACCGTTTCTATAAAGAGAGGCACTTTGCTCAGCCCCGCCGGGGCCTTGCCTGCATGGCGCGAGAGGGTCCCTTTCAGCAGCTCGAGATCGCTTCCGAAAAAGAACCAGTTTTCGACATAGGCGAGAACAGCGGTGAAATTTTTGTCCGTCAGCGTCTCGATTTCCGTCCCCTCGTGTTTCACCAGTTCGGACTTCACCGTCGGCGAGGACTTGATCAGTTGCTCCCGCAGTTTGCCCACCACCAACTGCACATCGCTCCTTTTTCCACGATACGGGAAGCCCCCGACAAACTTCGGCCCTTTGTCATCGAACGAAGACATCGCAAGAAACAGTCCCGCCGGATCCGCCCGCTGAATCTCGCCTATCACTCCGAAAAATTCCTTCGCGCCGACATTCTGCGCCGTGAAATCATCCCACTTCGCCGTGAACTCGCGCCACTCCGGCTCCTCGGAAATTTTGTAGATCGAAGTCTCCTTCCACCGCTGCAACGAGCTGGGAACATCAGGCAGCTCGATGAACACCAGCGTGTCCGCCGGTGCCAGTTCCGCCGCGCGGCCCTTCGGCAGATCGAGCGCGCCGTTGTCGCGTTGCTTGAGGAAATGAATGACCGCAGCCGCGACGAGCGCGAGCGCGAGGATGATGGGAAGGATGCGTTTCATGGCACGCGGATGAAGGCAGACACGCGGCAGGAGGAAAGGACAAAATACTCAACGCTACTCCTCAAACGCGCCCACCGCACGCATTCCGTGCTCGCTCAACTCGAACGCCTCAATGCTCACCTTCGGATCGCCGCTACTCCACGCCCTGATCACGAGCCGCGAACGTTGGTCGCGGCTTTCATTGAGGTGGGGAAAAAACCGCATTCCGATTCGCCATCACCACGAGCATCTTCGCGCCGAAGATTTCTTCGAACTGTTTCCAAAACTCCGACCCAAACTCCCCGAGCTTCGCCACCGCGAGCACCGTCGCCTTCGCCCCCGTGATCGGACGCGCCACCTTGTGCTCCATGAATTTCGGCTCCGGCAAAAGCAGCCATTCATCCCCGCGCGCCGTGACCACAAACAACATCACGAGCCATACGCAAAAACGCACCACACGATTCGTCATTTGGCAACCGCGCCTCCGCCTGCTAACGCACTCCGCATGATCCACCATCTCAACGGCACGCTCGTCGAATCCCTGCCCACCCAGATCGTCCTTGATGTTGGCGGCGTCGGTTATCATGTGCTCATCCCACTTTCCAGCTACGACAAGCTGCCGCCTCCCGGCACTCAAATCAAAATTCTCACCCACCTCACCGTCCGCGAGGATGCACACATCCTTTTCGGATTCATGTCCGCGTCCGAGCGCGACCTTTTCCGACTCCTTGTGCAACACGTCAGCGGCATCGGCCCGAAGACCGCGCTCGACGTGCTCAGCGGCACCACCGTCACCGCATTCAAAGCCGCCGTCGTCGCCGGGGACACCGCCGCGCTTTCGCGCATCAAGGGCATCGGAAAAAAAACTGCCGAACGAATCGTCGTCGAACTCAAGGACAAAGTCGGCATCGCCGCAGCATGGGAAGCCGCAAGTGCCGGCCATGCGCCAAGCGCAGAGGAGGTGAAAGTGAACGACGCCGTCCTCGCCCTCATCGCCCTCGGCTACAAACAAGTGGATGCCCTCAAAGCCGTCCGCACCGCCGAAACCAAACTCCCCTCCGCAAACACCGAGGAACTCGTCACCGCCAGCCTCAAGCTGCTGCTTTAGACCGGCAGCACTTCACCGAGCGCAAGCCACAAAGCCTCGACTGCCTGCGCCAGTTGTTCATTCGTCACGCAATAGGGCGGCATGAGCACCAGCACATCGCCCACGCAACGTGTGAGGAGACCGTGGGCACACGCAGCTTCGCACACACGATGGCCGATGCGCTGCGTAAATGGAAAGCGCGCGGGCGTTACGAAATCCGCCACCAGTTCGATGGCGCAGATCATTCCCTCGCAACGCACATCGCCGACGTTCGGATGCCGCCAGAAACGCTGCGCGAGTTTTTCTAAAACAGCAGCGCGACCGCGCACATGCTCCATCGAGTGCTCGCCGTGCAGCAGACGCAGACTCGCCCGCGCCACGGCGCAGCCGAGTTGATT
>CAIYUV010000175.1 GCA_903929475.1 uncultured Spartobacteria bacterium | reverse complement strand
TATCAGCAATATGTGAAATCGCGGTGGCGTTTCCATCGTGGTGGCGGCTTTGCGGGTTGTGGTCATAGCGGGCGAGTATCCCCCCCCCCCCCCCGAGGAGGTATTAGTCAGATGAACGGCCAGCCCCCACACTTCGCATCGTTAGGAATCGAACGAGACACCCATGAATCACATCACCAACCAAAACCCCGAGAGCACGATGATGGGCCAGCCAACAACCATCGTGGCCGTTTATCCCACACACACGGCTGCCGAGGCCGCAGTCCACGAACTCAAGCAATCCGGCTTTGACTTGCGGAAGCTCTCCATCATCGGACGCGACTACCACACGGAAGAGCACGTGCTCGGCTATTACAATGTTGGCGACCGGATGAAGGCGTGGGGAAAGGCGGGTGCATTTTGGGGCGCGCTGTGGGGATTGTTGTTCGGCTCGGCGTATTTCTGGATTCCCGGCCTCGGTCCGCTGCTGGTGGCGGGGCCTTTGGTGAAAATGATCGTCGCCGCGCTGGAAGGCGCAGTCATTGCGGGCGGACTGGGTGTCATGGTCGGTGCGCTTTCCGGCATCGGCATTCCGGAGGACAGCATCCTGCGCTACGAAACGGCGCTGAGGGCCGACAAGTTTTTGCTCATCGCGCAAGGCGCGGCTTACGAGACCGCTCCCGTGCAGGACATCCTGCACCGCACATCACCGGAAACCATGGAGCAGCATGATTAGGCACAACACCGAGAACTCGCCGGCACCACGCGCGGCGACGCACGGAAACCAAACAAAGGACAACAATATGTTACTCAGTATCGCAAGCCTCTACGGCCACAAACTCGGTGCCTCCGATGGCAATATCGGGCACCTCAAGGATTTCTATTTCGACGATCAAACATGGGCGATTCGCTATCTCGTGGCGGACACGGGTCACTGGCTGCCGGGGCGTCAGGTCCTGCTCTCACCGCACACACTGGGCCGTTGCGATGATGAGGAGAAGATCCTGCACGTAGGTCTTACCCGGAAGAAAATCGAGCACAGCCCCTCTATCGAAACCCACAAGCCTGTCTCACGACAATACGAGGAGGAGTATTACCAGTATTACGGCTGGCCTTCCTACTGGCAGGGCGACGGACTGTGGGGCGTGAGCGCGTTTCCTGTGCGCGAGATGCCGCCAAAGCCGCACCCGAGTGATCGCAGTTCGAAAAAAGGACACGCCGCTGTGCATTTGCGAAGCACGCTCGAAGTATCCGGCTATCACATTCATGCGAGTGACGGGGAATTTGGACACGTGGAGGATTTTCTCGTGGACGCACATAGCTGGGCAATCCGGGAACTGGTGGTGAGGACCGGTTTTATGCTCACGCGCCACGAGGTGCAGGTGCCGACATCCACGGTGAATCGCATCAGCTACGAGGAGTCCACGATGTTCACGAGCCTGAGCAAAAAAGCCATCGAACACAGCCCCGAGCATCATCTCGCTTCGCACTGAAGAGGAAGGCCCATGAAAACGAATCCACTCAACTGAAGCACGACTAAGATGAACGAAGAAAACACTGAACCCCGTCGCGTTCGCAGGAACATCACATGGCAGGCGCAAACCATTCCACCTGAATGTGAGCACCGCTATGGAGTGATCGCCTTCGAAGGGGACTACCCTCACAGACGTTGCACGAAGTGCGGAAGACTGGAGGGCAAATGAACGACAAAAAGCCAGCGCTCACTTTAAAGAAAATCCCGAGCGGCATCGAGGGATTCGATGACATCACCAATGGAGGATTGCCACTGCAACGCGCGACGTTGCTGATGGGCGGCCCCGGTTCCGGCAAGACGGTGCTCGCGCTTCAAATCCTCGTGAGCGCTGCGACCGACAGCGGCACGCCGGGCATCTTTGTGGCGTTCGAGGAAAACGCGCGGCGCGTTTCGGCGAATGGGAAGGCGTTTGGCTGGGACATGGTGGAGTTGGAAAAGAAACGCGTCTTTTTCCTCGATGCACGAATGCGTTCCGATGTGGTGAAGGCGGGTGCCTTTGATCTCACGGGTCTGCTCGCCGCTTTGGCGGAGGTGGTGAAGGAGATGGGCGCGAAGCTGATCGTTTTCGATGCGATTGATGTGCTGCTCAGTCTGCTCGACAACCCGGCGGCGGAGTGCCGCGAACTTTACCGGCTGCAAGAAAGCTGCCAAGGATACTGCGGAGAGCATCCGCAAATCGGGCGATGAAGCGGCGAAAGCTCTCAAGGAAAAAGCCCAGGATACGCGCGAACAGAAATAGTCAGGCGGACATCCTGCGCTGGTGTTACACGGGAAAATTGCCTCCGCATTGAGCGCAGGATGCCTCAGCGCGCATAACGCAACCGTGACATTTTCCATCGCTCTGCTGTTGATTCTCACCTTCGTGGCGATGGTGTTGTTCGCCGTGGAGATCATCTCGGCGGATGTGGTCGCGCTCGGTCTGCTGCTCTCGCTGACGCTCACAGGATTGCTGCCGCCGGAACGCGCGTTTGCCGGTTTTGGAAGTGATACCGTCATCGTTATTCTCGGGCTGCTCATTCTCACGACGGCGCTGATGCGCACGGGCGTGATGGATCTCGCGGGGCGCACGATTTTACGCTATACGGGGAATGCGCCGGGGCGCCTGCTGGCAGTGATCGTGGTGTCATCCGCGACGCTGGGAGCTTTTATGAGCAACACGGCTTCGACCGCCTTCTTTCTGCCAGTCGTCATCGGTCTGGCGCGGCGAGCGCGGATAAGTCCGGGAAAGCTGCTACTGCCGCTGGCCTTCGCGAGCATCGTCAGCAGTTCGGTCACGCTCATCAGCACGAGCACGAACATCGTGGTGAGCGGCATTTTGAAGGACTACAAACTCGCGCCGATGGGTATGTTCGAGATGGCACCGGTCGGCATCCCTATTGCGGTCGTGGGCGTGCTCTATCTGCTCACGGTCGGTCGTCGTCTTGTGCGGGATCGGTTTGCGAGTGATGCGGCTCAGGATGGCACACTCGGATTTCGCCCGTATCTCTCGGAGATCATCATCCTGCCGGATTCGCCGCTCGCTGGGAAAACTGTGGAGGTCGCGGGCATCGGGCGCGACCTCGATATTCGCATTCTGCGCATTCTGCGTGGGAAAGATGAGAGCCTCTGGCCCGATGCACACGTCGTCCTGAAGGCGGGCGATGTGCTGGTCGTCGAAGGTGGAAGTGAGGAAATCCTGAGGATCAAGGACATCACTGGCATCGAGATCAAAGCGGATGTGAAACTCTCCGATCCTGGTCTTTCGCCGGAGGATCTTGGGCTGGTCGAGGCGCTCATCCTGCCACGCTCGGAGCTGATTGGCCGGACGTTGAAAGGCTACGGTTTTCGCGAAAGATACGGAATCCAAGTCCTCGGCATCAGCCGCCACGGCGAGACAATGCAGCGGAAAATCAGCACGGTAAAACTGCGCGTCGGTGACATCCTGCTGCTGCAAGGTCACCGTGACCGCCTGCAAGCGATGGAGCAGTCGGATGTCGTGCGCGTGGTGGGCACGCCCGAGGAGGGACGCCCGAAGTTATGGCTGGCACCTGTCGCGATCAGCATTTTCGCCAGCGTGATTGTGCTGCCGGCTTTCAACCTCGTAAGCCTGCCTATTGCCGTGATGCTTGGTGTCTTCGCAGTATTCGCCACACGTTGCATCAGCTCGTCGGAGGCCTATCGCGAGGTCGAGTGGAAAGCCGTGATCCTCATCGCCTCTATGCTCTCCCTCGGCGCAGCGATGGAGCATACGGGAACAGCGGGCTACCTTGCGGGAAAAATCGCCGAGTGGACGAACGGATGCGGCCCGTCCGTCGTGCTGAGCGCGTTCTTTTTTCTCACCGTGCTGCTGACTCAGCCGATGTCGAATCAGGCTGCCGCCATCGTCGTCCTGCCCGTCGCTATCGCCACTGCGTATCGGCTCGGCCTTAATCCGCGCTCCTTCGCAATGATGATCGCAGTCGCAGCGAGCTGCTCCTATCTCACTCCACTCGAACCCTCGTGCTTGATGGTCTATGGGCCGGGGCGATATCGTTTCCGCGATTTCGCGCGCGTCGGTGCACCGCTGACGCTGCTGATCTACCTCATCGCAATCGCAATCGTGCCGCGCTTCTGGCCGGTGCGGTGAACAGGATCCGAAATATTTTCGTCGCACGCACAATCAACAACACACTTGGGCACGATGGAAGGGTGCATGAAAACCATCACGATAGAACGCATCGAAAAGACCATTAAAGTGAACGCGAGACTGAGCGTGGTCTATAACCAGTGGACCCAGTTTGAGCAGTTCCCGGACTTCATGCGTGGCGTGAAATCGGTGGTGCAACTCGATGACTGTCATCTGGCGTGGCGCGCAAAGATCCTCGGGCGGGAAGTGGGATGGGAGGCGGAAATCACGGAGCAAGTGCCCGATCAGCGCATCTCCTGGCGCAGCACGAGCGGCCATCCGAACAAAGGCACGGTTCATTTCACGTCGCTCAACGCAGGGACGACAAACATGACGCTCACCATCGAATATGAGCCGCAGGGTTTACGGGAAAAGATCGCCGATGCGCTCGGCGCGCTGTCCTTTCGCATCGCAGGCGACTTGCGCCGCTTTCGTAAATTCATCGAAACACGCGGAGCGGCCACAGGCGCATGGCGTGGGATCATCCCGATCCCCGCTGTCATTTCGTAAACGGCACGTTCAAATACGAGCCCGACTGTTACCTCGTAGATTTTTTGGAAGGAAGTCCGTTGCCGCTACGGCGAAGCGCCGCATCACCATTGCCGGTCTGCGCAGACGCGGATTCAGCGTTTTCGCGCAATTGGCGCTCAGCTTGAAGCCAATGCTCATCGGCGCGGCCATCCGGACAACCTTCTTCTTCGTAGAGATGTTGTGCGAGAGCAGCGATTTTTTCATGAGTGGGCGCGATGCAGTTTTGGGTGTGAGTCGCGGGCGTGTGTTTTTTCATAGGCAAATGTATCGGCTGAATACGACGGCGCGGATGTATGTCGTTTGGAATATATTCCTTCAGCGCACGTTCAGATTATTTGACGGATCGCTGGATAGAAATGCGAACGGCAGGTGGCGCGATTTAACGTCGGAGCAACAACCCCGCAACAAGCCCCACGCAGAGCGCTCCCACCAGCGATTTGCGTGGATGCTGCCGCACGAAATCCTCACCGCTCTCCCACATCGTGCAAAAGCTTTCCTGCGCTTGATCACAGGCTGCCGCAGTTTGCGCTCCTGCCTCGTCGGCGAATTCACCGGCTTTTGTTTTCACGTGCCGCCATTTTTCTGCGGCCTCATCGTGCAGTTCGCCCAGCAGCGCCCGGAGATCCTCCACGCTTGCGCCGACTTTCTGCCGGATGCTCGCGAACAGTTCCTCGCCTTTACCTTCTGCAAAAGCCAGATCGTCATCGGTGAGTTGTGCGTAGCGTTGTTTGAGTCTGGCTTTGATGGCGTCCCAGTGGTGATCGAATGTGAAATGTTTCATAGGCCATAGTTCGTGACTCATGTTTATTGCGGCTGTATAAAACACACGCAGAAGAATGTCGGCGTGCGATATTCTATTGTAATGACCAGACGCAAAAAAATACCGCTGCCCGATTCCATGATGAAGCGTTTCATCAAACACACGCGCCGTGAACCCACGAAGACGGTAACAGCCGCGCTCGGCGTCGGCTTTCTGCTCGGCCTGCTGCCGCTTCGCGCTGTGACGCTGGGGTTGTTCAAAGTGACGACCTCTCTCGTTTCGCCTGCACTGCTCCTGCTCGGTTTGCGAAAAGCGTGTGATTCCTGTCACGCCCCAGACTCAAATCCCGAGCAGCCGTGAACCTCGCCGACCGCAAGAGTCTCACCGGGCCGCTGTTGGTTTTGTCTTTATTCCTCGTCGTTGCGGCGACGTTGCGTTTTGCGCAGGATTTTTTCATCCCGATGGTTTTTGCCGGCTTGCTGAGTTTTTTGCTGTCACCGCTCGTCCGGCGACTTGAGCGATTGCGGATCGGGCGCGTGGGCGCGGTGCTCGTCACGGCGGCGATGGCTTTCCTGTTCATCGGCGCGCTGGCGTTTCTCGTCACCAGTCAGTTTCTCGATCTCGCGGGATCGTTGCCCAAATATCGCACCAACCTCATCGCGCGGGTCTCGGCGCTGAAGACAAACCCAAACAATCCGCTGCGTCTCGCTGTGCAGACGATCAGCGACGTCACCTCCGCGCTGAACAAATCGGAGGACGCGGCGGTGGAAAAGGCACGCCCGGCGCGCGTAGAAGTCGTCCAGACTGCGGACGGCTCCATTCAAATACTGATGGGCGTGCTGTGGCCGGTCGTCGGCCCGCTCGGCAACACGGCGGTGGTGATCGTGATCGTGGTTTTCATGCTCATGGCCGGCGCGGATTTGCGTGACCGGATGATCCATCTCATAGGTCGTGGGCGACTGCGCGTGACCACGCAGGCGTTCGACGAAGCGGGGAGCCGCATCAGCCGCTATTTGCTCGTGCAACTGCTGGTCAATTCGAGCTTCGGCCTCGCGATTGGCATCGGGCTGTATTTTATCGGGATTCCCAACGCCGTGTTTTGGGGCCTGCTGGCAATTGTGCTGCGGTTCCTGCCTTACATCGGCCCATGGCTCGCCGTTGCATTTCCCATCGCACTCTCGATAGCCGCCTTCGAGTCTTGGAATCAGCCGCTTCTCACCATCGGTCTTTTTGTCACCGTCGAATTGATTGTCGCCAACGTGATCGAACCGTGGCTCTACGGCACGACCACGGAAATCTCCCCGCTCGCCGTCATTGTCTCCGCACTTTTCTGGACGTGGCTGTGGGGTGGAGTCGGTCTGGTTCTCGCCACGCCACTCACCGTCTGCCTCGCAGTAGCCGGAAAATATCTGCCCGCCCTCGGATTTCTCGATCTGCTCATCGGCGACAAACCATCCATCTCCCCGGCGGATCGCCTCTACCAGCGCTTGCTCGCACTCAATGAATACGAGGCGAGCGACGTCATCGAAAGCCATACACACGAACAATCGGCGCTCTCTGCCTTCGACGAAGTTGTGCTGCCCGCATTGCGAAATATCGAAGCTGACTTCCGCGCAGGCGTGCTCTCGGATATTGCGCGCACCGATGCCTTCCAAATCCTGCGCCAGATCATCGCTGAACTCGCACAGCCTCCCGCAGAATCTTCCACCATCACACCATCTATCCTCTGCATCCCTGCCAGCCACGAGGGCGACGAAATTGCCGCGCTGCTGCTCGCGCAAGTGCTCGCCCAGTCCGGCATCACAGCCACCGTTCTTTCATCCACTCTCCTCGCCGCCGAGTCCATCGAGCAAGCCGCCACACTTTCTCCGCCCATCATCTGCATCTCCTCACTTCCCCCCGTCTCCACCATCGCCGCCCGCACCATTTGCAAGCGCCTGCGCGACCGACTGCCCTCCGCTCGCATCATCGTCGGTCTCTGGCAGCCGGACGACGCCGAATTTATCATCCGCCGTGACCGCCTCGGCAAAGTTGGCGCCAGCGAAACCTTCCCCGACCTCCGCCGCGCCGCAGCCGACATCGTCGCCTACGCCAACTGCACAGCGCCCCCCGGCACGGACTCCCTCGCTCCGCCAGCGCCATAACCAAACCTGCCTTCCATCATTCACGCCAACGCGGTGCTGGACGGCAATTAAAATTCCAACCAAGCGAAGCGTAAAAAATGGAATACGAGTCGCCTGCAATGCTCGATGCAATCATTTTACGCGAGACGGACAGCGGAGACGGAAACTTTGTCAGTGCGACGGAAGCTCAACGATTGCTGACGATCGCCCGCTAGAACGAGATTGAACTGAGCATGGAAGTAACGCGCAAGGAGCGCATCCCGCTCGACGTGGTAGAGGAGATCAATGATGAGGCGTTCAGCAATGTGGCGGCGATGCTCAAGTCGCACACGGGCAAGTTTCTGACGGAGGAACTTGTGAACGACATCTTCGTGTCTTCGCTGCTTTGGCGCTTCGCGGTTCAATCACGATGATGAACCACAAGGGGCGAAGGGGCGGGGGCAATTGCGAAACGCGGACGCAGACGGCGGGAACTGCCTACTTTGGCGCGAGCGGGGCGTAGGGGAGTTGCGCGGGCGGTGGTGGCGGGGGGGCGCTGCGCCATTCGATGATGGCCCACACTGCAATGGCGACGGTGATGGTGGCGCCGAGGGCGATGCGTTTTTGCGCGGCGGTGGGATTAGGCATCCACGAGGGTATCGAGGCGCTCGGCGAGGTCGAAGTCATCTTCCGTGAGACCGCCCTTGCTGTGGGTGCTGAGGATGACGCGGACTTTGTTGAAGCGGATGTCCATGTCGGGATGATGATCGGCGTCCGCAGCGAGTTCGGCGACGCCGTTCACGAAGTCAATGGCCTGCTCGAAGTCGTCGAACTCGAAAACACGAACGATGGCTTTCCCCTCCACGTCCCATTCGGGCAGGTCTTTGATGGCTTCCTTGATTTCCTTGGCGCTGAGAATTGATGACATGGCTTCGCGAGATAGCAGGGGATTTTTTCGTGGCAATAAGGAAACACTTGTTCGCTTGCCGACGCGGGCGCGGGTCGCTAAACACCGCACCTCCAACCACGCACACACATCATGGGCAAAATCTACAACAACATCATCGAGACCGTCGGCCGCACGCCGCTGGTGAAACTGACCCGCATCCCCGCCAGCGAAGGCGTGGACGCCAGCACGACCATCGCGCTCAAGTGCGAGTTCTTTAATCCGCTCGGCAGCGTGAAGGATCGCATCGGCGCGGCAATGATCGAGGACGCGGAGAAGCGCGGCATTTTGAACAAGGACACGACGATCATCGAGCCGACCTCGGGCAACACGGGCATCGCGCTCGCATTTGTCGCGGCGGCGAAGGGCTACAAGCTCATCCTCACGATGCCCGAGACGATGTCGCTCGAACGCCGCACGTTGCTCGCGATGCTCGGCGCGAAGCTGGTGCTCACGCCCGGCAGCGAGGGAATGAAGGGCGCAATCGCGCGCGCCGATGCGCTCGCGAAGGACACGCCGAACTCGTGGATTCCGCAGCAGTTCAACAATCCCGCGAACCCTGCGATTCACTCCGCAACGACGGCAGTCGAGCTGTGGGAGGATACGAATGGTGCGATTGATATTTTTGTCTCCGCTGTGGGAACCGGCGGGACGATCACGGGCTGCTGCGAAGTGCTCAAGCCGAAGAAGGCGGGCTTTCAAGCCATCGCGGTGGAGCCGGCGGATTCGCCAGTCATTTCGCAGACGCTTGCTGGTGAGCCTGTGAAACCGGGGCCGCACAAAATTCAAGGAACCGGCGCAGGCTTTGTGCCGAATAACCTGCACCTCAAGGACAGCGCGGGCAACGCGCAGATCGTCGAGTGCGTGAAGGTGAGCAATGATGACTCGTTTGCGATGGCACGCCGTCTTGCGAAGGAAGAGGGCATCCTCGTCGGCATCAGCACCGGCGCAAACGTGTGGGCTGCGATCCAAGTCGCGAAGCGCCCGGAGAACAAAGGCAAGTGCATCGTCACCATCGCCTGCTCGACCGGCGAACGCTATCTCTCGACCGCCCTCGCCGCCGAAGCGCGTGCAGAAGTCGGCGGGTAGTAGCTGCAGACAGTTCGTCTTTACGCCTATAATTCTGTATCGCAGAACACACTTGCAGTTCGAAGCATTGAGTGGCAGTTTTCTGCGCATGACTGCGACCTTTACCATAGATAAAGCCGGAGAGATTCACCTGCCGGAATCCCTCCAGCGCGTCTTCTGCGTCGCGCCCGGCCTTCGCCTGCGCGCTGAGGTCACCGCAGACCGCATCGAAATCGTCAAAGACACCTCTGAAGTCACCCAAGGTGTGTTGAAAAACGGAGTCCTCATTCTCCCGAAATTCGGCATCCCGATGGACGCCGCCGCTGCCATCCGAGCAGAGCGCGATGAACAAGCCACCCGCGCACCGCGCTCGTGAGCAGCCTCCTCGATAGCTCAGTCTTGATCGCCGCGCTCGCGCCCGACGAAGACCGCCACGCTGAAAGCCTCGCCTTGCTCATGCAGGCCGGAAACGTCGCCTACGCACACGCCCTGCTGGAGACATTCTCTACACTCACAGGCGGCAGGCTCGGGATCCAAGTGGACGCCGACCTTGCGGACCAACTCTTGAGCGAAACCATCCTCCCCCGAGTCCGCATCATCGAACTCAACGGCGAAGAACTCCTAGGCGCACTCCGACAAGCCAAAAAGCACGGGGTGAGAGGCGGAGGCGTCTATGACTTCATGCACCTCATTGCCGCCAGAAAAGCCCTCGCCACCACGCTCTACACACTCAACATTTCCGATTTCCAACGCCTCCGCCGCGACGGCGATCCGGAAATCCGCCGTCCGTGATGCACCCCGTGCGCTTTACTCGGGTAACAAATAATCAGTCTGGCCCTCTGCCTTCAAAATTCAGGGCACCGGCGCAGGCTTTGTGCCGAACAATCTGCACCTCAAGGACAGCGCGGGCAACGCGCAGATCGTCGAGTGCGTGAAGGTGAGTAACGATGATTCGTTTGCGATGGCACGCCGTCTTGCGAAGGAAGAGGGCATCCTCGTCGGCATCAGCACCGGCGCGAATGTGTGGGCTGCGATCCAAGTCGCGAAGCGCCCGGAGAACAAAGGCAAGTGCATCGTCACCATCGCCTGCTCGACCGGCGAACGCTATCTCTCGACCGCCCTCGCCGCCGAGGCGCGCGCGGAAGTCGGCGGGTAGTCCGATTGCGGATTTGGGATTGCGAATTAGAACGCGGGGCGCGTCTTGAGCCAGTCGGAATAACTATCTGTCTTCTCTGAAAACGAGAGCGTGTGAGGGGTAAATGCTGTGGTTTTGTGGTTTGGTTTGTTTCGGTTTTTTAGTGTTTGTTTTTGACGTTGCTCGCCGGAGGGCGTGACCAGTCTTCTCTTGGGCGCTCCGCTCGGTTGGTTCCGGCGGTCGCCATTTTAACGTTGGGTCCCTGCTCCTCCACTCTGTCCCAGGGCGCGACTCACTTGGAGTCCGCCAGACTGATACGGGAGCGAGCAGGGAAAGTTTTGGTTTTTGTGCTTGTTGGGGTTGCTTGGGTTTTTATGCCTTGGAGGCTGGCGGGTTTCAAGGCGCGGCTTTCATACACGCGCTTTTTGCTGAGGATTTGCCATGCGATTTCCACCATCCTCCGCGCGACGATGATGATGGCGGTGTTGGCTCCGTGACGGCCTTGTTCGCGCGCTCGCCGGTAGAGGGTGCCAAAGTAGGCGTCGCACCCGATGGCCACCCAGGCGGCTTCCACAAAACCCCAGCGCAGCCATGCGTTGCATTGCGGGAGCAGTTTGCCGTGGTAGCTTTTTTCTCCGCTGCTGTAGGTCGTCGGTGCGAGGCCTGCGTAGGCCACCAGTTTGCGCGGATGGGGAAAACGCTCGATGCCGTCAATCTCGCACGCCACCAGCGCGCCGATGACCAGCCCCACGCCGGGGATGCTCGATAGCAGTGTGGTGGGTTCATCCGCTGCGTTGGCCTCGCCGATCATCTTCTCCAGCTCGCCCACCTTCGCCTTGAGTTCCCTCAT
Organism: uncultured Spartobacteria bacterium; assembly: GCA_903929475.1. GTDB lineage: Bacteria > Verrucomicrobiota > Verrucomicrobiia > Chthoniobacterales > Chthoniobacteraceae > SXWH01. Next base: position 9,312 of record CAIYUV010000175.1, on the reverse strand, counting down.
CATTTCCAAATCCTGCCGCAGCAGCGTGTCATCGGGCGTGCTCAGCGTAGCGGCGAGTCCCTCCAGCGCCCTCATCCCCTTCGTGCCAAAAAGATCACTGCACACCGGCAGCGCCAGCTCCTCGTGCTGCCGATCCAGCAGCGCGTGGACTCGGTTGCGGATCTTCGTGCGCTCGCGCACCCAGAACAGCCGCTGCCTCAGCACTTCCTTGCGCCGCCGCGTCGCCGCCGCAGGCACATGCGCCCTCGGCACCGCATTGAGTCGCAGCAGAAACGCCAGCGCACGGGCGTCCACTTTATCCGTCTTGATCTGCGCCTCCGCGATAATCCGCGTCTTATACGGATGCGCCAGCACCACCTCCTCAATCTGCTCAATGGCCTCCAGCCGATCATGCACCTTCCCCCATCCCCAACACGCCTCAATCACCGCACGACTCGGCCCGCCCAGCCCACGGAAAAACTCCTCGAATCCCGCACGGTCATCGGTGGCAATCTTCGCTTCCCTCACCCGCTCTCCCGCCTCATTCTGCGCGCTCAACACGCATTGCTTTTTGTGAATGTCTATTCCTACGTAGTTCATGTGTATGGTTCCTTTCTTTTTCCACACAGAACCCCATCCCAAACTTCCCGCCTCTCAAATTTTATCCCATGATGAACAGCCTCGACTGCCTTTCATGTTATCTGTCCCTTGTCCCTGATACTTCGGCGTCACCACGGGATTGTCATGAGGGATATTGTGAAGAGACGGTGTTGGCTGTAAAACAAATCAGCCATATGAGAACAGTTTATGCGATGCCAACGTAACCGAGCCATACCGAATCATCGAGCGACCGCTCAATCACCTCGACGCGACATGTGCCTGAAACCTGTAAATGCCTCAATGGAATCCGACTGAGCAGAAGATGAGGGACAAAGAACAGAGTTACAAACGGGAGCGGAGAGAAGAAAGAAGACGGGAAACATACCGGGGCAAGAAGTGAAAGAATCGGAACAACGTATAAGAACAAAGTGGCAACGAGGAAAAGTGAAATTACCACAGGAGTCCCGAACTCACGAAGGAGGAAGATTGAGCGAATGATCCGCGAAGCGATCACAGAGCACGCAATCACGAAAAACAGCAAGACCAGTGCTTCAATTGAGAGAAACAACATAGTGGATGAAGCCTATCATTGAGGAACAAGGGAGAGACAGATTATTTGCATTTCAAGAGGCTGCTAGAGCGCAGGGCGCGCCTTGTGCCAGTCGGTGGCTTGCTCGTAGGCGTGGGCGATTTGGAGGAGGCGCGCTTCTTTCCATGGCTGGCCGATGAGTTGCAGGCCGATGGGAAGTTGTTTGCCGCTTTCGTTTGCGAAACCGCACGGGAGGCTGAGGCCGCAGGTGCCTGCGAGGTTGCACGCGATGGTGAAGATGTCGGCGAGATACATTTTCAATGGATCGTCGGTGCGGTCGCCGGCGAGGAAGGCGGGCTCCGGCGTGGTGGGGCAGATGATGGCGTCCACTTTCTCGAATGCCTTTGTGAAGTCGTCGCGGATGAGGGTGCGGACCTTTTGCGCACGCAGGTAATAGGCGTCGTAGTAACCGCTGGAGAGGACGTAGGTGCCGAGGATGATGCGGCGCTTTACTTCGGGGCCGAAGCCCTCTGCGCGCGAGCGGCCATACATTTCGAGGAGGTTGTCGGTCGCGGCGCGGTGGCCGTAGCGGACGCCGTCGAAGCGCGCGAGATTTGCGGAGGCTTCGGCGGTGGCGATGACGTAATAGACGCTGACGGCGTGTTCGGTGTGGGGCAGGGAGACTTCGACGATTTCCGCGCCGAGACTTTCGTATTTTGCGATGGCGGCGCGGATGGATGCGTCCACCTGCGGGTCAATGCCGCTGATGAAATACTCCTTCGGCATTCCGAGTTTCACGCCTTTGAGGTCGCGGCCAAGAAGCGCGGTCGCGTCTTCAGTGGGAACGTCGAGGCTGGTGGAATCCTGCGGGTCGCGTCCGGCGATGGCATTGAGGAGCAGACCGGCGTCGCGCACGGTCTTGGTAAAAGGGCCGATCTGATCGAGCGATGAGGCGAAGGCGACGAGGCCGTAGCGGGAGACGCATCCGTAGGTGGGCTTGAGGCCGACGATACCGCAGAGTGCAGCGGGCTGGCGGATGCTGCCGCCGGTGTCGGAACCGAGGGAGGCGTAAGCTTCATCCGCAGCCACGACTGCTGCCGAACCGCCGGAGGAGCCGCCGGGGACGCGGGCGAGATCCCACGGATTGCACGAGCGGCCAAACGCGGAGTTTTCCGTCGAGCTGCCCATCGCGAATTCATCCATGTTGCATCGCCCAAATGGAATCGCACCCGCTGCGCGCAGGCGGGAAATCACGGTGGCATCGTAGGTGGATTTGTAACCGAGGAGGATTTTCGAGGCACAGGTGCAGGGCTCGCCGATGACGTTGATCACGTCTTTGATCGCGATGGGCACGCCGCCGAGGGGGAGATTGACGTCGGCTTTTTCAGCGAGCGCGCGTGCGGCTGCGTAGTCGCGCGAGAGGTAGCCGTGGATAGATGGGTCCACAGCAGCGATGCGGGATTCGAGTGCGTCGAGTGCCTCGATGGGCGATGCCTCGCGGGCGCGGAGCTTTTCCTGAAGTGCGGAAATGGAGAGCGAAGTGAGAGACATGGCGTGCGTTTACTCGATGACTTTCGGCACGACGATGAGGCCGTTGGCGGAGCGGGGGGCGTTGCTGAGTGCGGCATCCTGTGTGAAGCCGGGGCGGGATTCGTCTTTGCGGAAAACATTCGCGACTGCGTTGGCATGAGCGGTGGGTTCGACTTTGGAGACATCCACGCGACCGAGTTGCTCGACGTGTGCGAGCACCTGGCCGAGCTGGCTCTGGAACTTCTCGATTTCGGCATCGCTCAGATCGAGCCGGGCGAGCTGTGCGACGTAGCGGACATTAAATTGGTCACTCATGGGCGCGCATAGAGAATGAAAACCGGCCCGGATGGAAACGGAAAACCTACAGCCGTGAAAGTCGGCGTCGCTCGACGAGCGCGTTGCAGTTCGGGCAGCGGGGGATTGCGGCCCCGGTTTCGTCGCGAAATTCGAAGGCACATAGGCCGCATTTCATCAGATCGTGCAGGGCCGCACGGTCTCGGCGTGTGCGGCGCATATTGTGAAACCACGCAGCGAGCAGGATGATTCCGAGGCAAAGCCCGGCATACACGAAGATGATTTGGTGGAGCTGGAGGCGGAACATTATTGCGTGGTGGCGTCGTCGCCCCACTCGAAGGTGACGGTTCCCCATGTGATGGGCGATTCCGGTGCGGCGAAAAATTTCAATGTGCGCAGAAAGTCGTCGGTCTCCGCATCGAGTGCCGGGGAACCGCTGGCTTGCTGGAGAAATGAAAAGCGCACTTCGCCCTTGTCCGTCACGCCGATGAGATGGCGTGTGTTTTCGACGGGCTTTGCGGAGCGTTGCGTGGGCGTGAATTTCGCGGAAGCAGGTGCGCGTGTTGCAAGCGACGCTGTAAAAGTGACGAGCGTATTTTGAGTGGTGATGCTGGGTGTTGCTGGCGTTTGAGGTGCGGCGATGATCAGTGAAAGCGGATTGCGCGCGGGTGGGAACTGGATGCTTGTCGGCTCGGGCGGAACACCCAGCGGTGCGGTGCGAGGTGTGAGATACGATGGCCGGTAGGGGACGTTCAGCAGGCCGGATGGCTGGACATCGGGCACACGTGCGATGATTGCCGGATCGGCAGTGGCGATCCAATTGAGCACGGCTTCATTCTCCGGCGAAGGCGTGCCGTCGGGCGCGAACGGAGTGAGCAATTGCACGGGTGGTGCGGTGCGCGGAGTGGCGATGCGCCCTGGGACGATGGTCTGGAAAAGGAAGAAGGTGGCGCTGTGGAAAAGAAGCGCGGCGAAAATGAAACCCGCGAGCAGCCACGAACTGCGCTGCCGTCTCCACGAAAAGGTGAGTTCGCTCATGGTCGCTATTCTCCCGCTGGAGACTGCGGGATTTCACCTGCGAGAATCACCGAGTAGCCGTGACGAAGCGCGTCATTCATTACCTCGGCAAGCATGCCGGCTGGCGCGGATTTATCGGCCTTGATGATGAGCGAGCGATCCACGGCTGGCCTTCCTGCGAGTTGTCTGTGCAATTCGTCGAACGTCACTTTTTGATCGCGATAATAGATGGCTGCAGCCGGTGCTGACGTGATGCTGACGATTTGCGCACCGCGCTGCGGGCCTAACGCAAATGATGTTGCGGGCAGCGCGACCTGCACGCCGGGCTGGAGGATGAAGCGCGAGCCCATGACGTAAAAAACCATCACGAGGAACAGCACGTTTGCGAGCGGAAGGATGCCGAAGAGCGGCGTGTGAAAATGGAAGGTGCGCTGGAGTTTCACTGGAGGTCAGCGGCTTTCGGAGCGTTTTGTGGCGGGGTCGAATTCGATGATGTCCGGCGTGGTCCGGCTTTCCATGATGAGGTTCACGATTTCGATGCCTGCGCGCTCGATATCATGAAGGGCGGCGTTCACGCGGGAGTTGAGATAGGCGTAGGCCATGACGCACGGAATCGCTACAGCGAGTCCGGCTGCGGTGGTGATGAGCGCCTGATAGATTCCGTTTGCGATTTCCATGGAGCTGGTCAATCCGCTGGCGGCGGACATGGAGCCAAACGCCTGGATGAGTCCCGCGACGGTGCCGAGCAGGCCGAGCATCGGAGCAAGGAAGGCGAGAGTGGCGAGCATCCCGAGGCGCCGTTCGAGTTTCGGCACTTCGAGCTGGCCGGCTTCCTTCACGATTTCCTTCAATTCCTCGCGCGAGGCGTTGTGGCGGATAATGGCGGAGTGCACGACGCGCTGGACGGGGCCGTTCGTAGCGGCGGCTTCCATTTGAGCTTCGGCGTAGCGGCGTCCGCGCAGCAGATTGGCGAGGCCGCGGATGAATTCACCCACGCGCACGGAGATGCGGTGAAAGTAAACGAGCCGCTCCAAAAACACTGCGCTGGCAAGGACGCTGCAAAACAGAATCGCCCACATGAGGGGGCCGCCTTTTTGCATAAAATCTAACATGGACTGTTTTTAGCCCGCAGACTTTGCAGGGCGAAAGCTTAAATCTTCACGAAGTTCAAAACCGTCTTCGTTCAACTACGGGCTGACTGTGACCTCGGCGCTGAAGATGAGTTGCGGATCGTGGCGTTCGTCGAGCGTGCGTGCGATGGTGGCGATGGTGCGCGGGGGCACTGTGGATGAGAGGGTTTTTCCGCCGGACTGGATCGTGACGGGTTTGTCGAGGTCGAGCATGGCGTCGTTGAGCAGGACGGTGATTTGCGGGACATCCTTCGCGGCGAGTGTGATGGTCTGGCCGCTGCGCGAAGCGGTGATTTCCTGTCCGTTCTTCGCGATGGCGGCGGGCACTGAGAGCCAGTAAAACCGGGTGTGGATGACGCCGTCCTGATGCCATGCGATGCGGTCGGGCAGGGGATTGCGGGTGAACTTTTCCATCCACGGAATCGCTTTGCGATCCTGAAGATCCATCCAGTGTCCCTTGCCTGCGTGGAGTTCGACGAAATGTGCGTAGCCTGCTGGGTCGTCTTTTTGCAGGTCGTCGAGTTTTATGCCCCACTCCGCAGCGACTTTGTTGCGGCGAAATGCGCTGTCGTTTTCTCCGACTTGGATCGCAAAGGGAACGTTGCGCAGTCCGAGTGGAGAGGCACCGTTGGGATGTCCCGCCATCATCGCAGCGGCGGCCCAGTGGTCGGCCATGCGCGGGGCGAGTTGATAAACACCGTCACCGCCTGCGGAGTAGCCGAGGATGTAGACGCGATTGGGATTCACGTTTTCGAGGACGACGAGATCCTCGATGAGGCGGGCGAACAGCACATCAATGTGATCCTCGTGCCAGAGCTTCCAACTATTCGTCGGCGCGCGCGGTGCGACGTAAATGCCCTCGGCGGGTTTGTAGGCGCGGGCGAGTTGGATTTGGTTTTGCCACTGCGAATCGTTGAGTTCCGCCGGTGCACCGCCGCCGCCGTGCATGGAAATGAAAAGACTGCGTCCTTCTTTCGGGGCGTTCTCGTTTGTGCCGAAGTGAACGCTCTCGAACTTCATTTCGCGTTCGCCGATGCGGATGACCTTCGCTTTCAACTCCTCGGCGCGTGTGTCGCGGATGAGCTTGGCGTGATCGTCCCACAGCAATTTTGTCGCTGCTGCTGCATCCGCTTTTACGAGCGGTGTGCGCGCGAATTTCGCTTCGGAAATCGGCGGGCGCTTTTCGCGTGGCAGTGCGAGCAGTTCGCTGAGTTCCTTCATCGCCTGCGCGGAAGCTGGCGCGTCGGCTGCAAAAGCTCCCGATGCGAGAACAACGAAGGCGAGGAGCACTTTCATGGTGAATGTCGCTCTCACTTCAATGCATTGCGTCTTCGCGTCATCGTGCGAGGACTTGCGCTCCGATTACTTCACCTCGGGATTCGGAGTCGCTTCGCCTTTTTCGAGGCCGAGTGCCCATTTGATTCCACCGAGGATGTGCGCTTGGTATTGCTTGCTGATTTCCGGCGAGTTTTTGCGGTCCTTCACAGCGTCGGTTTCGTCCCAGAGGTCCTCGCGGTGGCCGAGCGAGGTGTAAAAGACGCGGCCTTTGCCAGCTTCGCGACACCACGAGACGGGAAAGTAACCGGCTTGATTGGGGTTCTGCGGATGATGGCGGAGGAACCATAGTGCGTGGATTTTTGTGCGGTCGTGGCTGCCGTCCTTGAACTCATACATTTCTTCCAGCGAGATCGGAAATGCGTCGCCGATGCCCGCGTTGGCGGGGTGCGTCTTGTCACCAGCGACGAGATCGGCGGGAACTTGACGTCCATGGCCTTTGAACTCCGCCTGCAACATATTTAGATAGCCGGGGAAGCCGTGGAAAGTATCGCCCGCGCTGTGCATACCGCAGAAGCCGTGGCCTTCTTCGATCCATTTGATGAATCCATCGCGATCCGGCAGCGGGAGGTCGCCAGTGGTGTTCGCGAAAATGACCGCGTCAATTTTGTTCTTCGTCAAATTCTCTGGCGAAAGCTTGTCCATGCTCTCCTTCATGAGCGCGGGATCTTTGCTCGCGGGCTGGCGTGCGAAATCCACGACTTCATACAGGCCGCTTTCTTTCCCGAGTTTCTCCAGCGTTTTTTCCGCGAAGGGAATCGAGCTGTGGCGGAAGCCGATGGTGACGGTGCAGACGATAACGCGTTTCTTTTCAGCGGCAAAGCCGGAACCAGTGAGTGCGACGAGCGCGAGGACGAGGAGTTTTTTCATGATGTGGTAGATTTGTTTGAAGGAGCGCAATGCGCGCTGCGATTACAATCGTGGAGGGTGGCGGTTCCTTGGGGGAAATCGCAAGCGCGCACTTATTTCATCTTCGGGAAATCCGTCCGCGCCTTTTGCACCTTCTTTGCGTCCTCGTTGCAGAAAACGTAGCCCGTCAGTTTATTGAGTTGGTAGCACGCGAGCACAAAGCGGTGCTTCTTATTACGATCCCCCTCGATTTCCACACGCGTCGGCGGGCGCGTGAAGTCGCCGACAAAGTCGAACTGCAAATCAAACACGCGGCTCTGGTGCCACGGCACGTATTCAAACTTGCTCATCTTTTTCGCCGCCATGTTCAGCCCGGCATGACGGCCCATCGCGACGGCAGCATCCCAGTGCTCTTCGCGGCGCATCCCGCCCATGTGTGCATTCGGATACAGCGCGATGTCGCCTGCGGCGAAAATTCCCAGCTCATCGCTTTCGAGGCGCTCGGTGACGGGGCAGCCGCTTTGCGACCAGAGCGGAGACGCTGAGACGAGTTGGAGATTCGGCTCCGAGCCAATGGCGCAAACAGCGAGCATCGTATCAATGCGCCCGCCGCTCTTCGTCTGCACACGCTGGAGATACGTGCGCCCCTCAAAGCCATTTAGATGCTCGCCCAGCATCAGCTTCACCCCATTCCCCGCGAGATAATCGCTGAACCAAGCGCCCGTCTCCGCATCGAGATAGCGGCTCCACGCAAACTGCCCGCGCGTCATCAGCGTCACACCGAGTTTCAGTTTCCGAAGATGCGCCGCCACTTCCACGCCCACAAAACCTCCGCCAATCACCACCGCATTCTTTTCCAAATCCAACACCTCCCGCAGCGCCGCCACCTCGCGCGCACTGCGCAGATAGAAAATATTCCCCAGATTCGCCCCCGCCACCTGTGGCCTCCGCGCACGACTCCCCGTCGCCAGCAGCGCCTTTTCAAATTTCACCGCCTGCCCGTTCGCCAGCACTGCTGCGCGTTGTTCGAGGCTGAATTGCGTGGCGATGGTATCCAGCCGCACATCCACTTTGTTGCGCGAAAACCACGCATCATCGTGCGTGAGTAGTTTTTCGATGGGCGAACTTTTCGGCCCGAGAATGCCGCCGAGAAGTTCCGGACGGTTCACCGCCGCATGGGGCTCCGCGCCGACGAGCATGATGCTCCCTTTCTTATCCAAGGAGCGGATGGCTTCGCACGCCGCCACACCGGCGACGCCAGCTCCGACGATCAAGTAATCGCGGCGTATCATGTCGGGACGACTACATATCTGCCACCCCATTCCCAAAGCGAGAAAAAAGATAAATGAGGAATGCTATTTGGTAATCCACTCCGCAGTCGGGGCATCTGTATCCACTCGCGCTCGACAAATGATGTCTGGTCGAGAATCCTGCCAGCGTCGCCATGAAGGTCACAGTGTTCTTACTTGCACAGAGGTTGATTATCTCGGCGTTAGTGATGCTTACCGCACCGACTGCCTGTTTTTCCCAGCAGGCCGAACAAGCACACGACGCGGGGAAGATCAAATTCCGCCTCGATGACATCCGTGCCGACGGTTTGCGCGGGCCTGCGGATGGATTGGTGGCCGTGAGCTACGAATTTTGCGTGCCGGCGGATGCCGCAAGCATTGCCGAGGTGAAGCGGCTCGACCCAAGCGTGCAAATCTCGCCGGGTGCCCGTGGTCGCGTGGGTTGCAAGGTCGATCAGGCGCTCTGCATCGGAAATACGCATCAGAAAGGCTGGCGCGGCGTTTTGGAGAAACTGGCTGCACTCGCTTACGTGAAGGAAATCCGCGAATGTTTTTTCGACTAATCAAGTCCCGAGACTGTGACGTATTTGTAAGCATCTTATCACACAAAGACGTTGCGCTAGGGAAACGCTGATTTAATCGCTCCGTGCTGCAGAAAAAGCGAGTCATTGGAGGGTGAGTTTGGTAGAGAGGGATGCATGAAACACCAAATGAGTTTCGCGCAGGGAGAGTATGCTGGGAAAAAGAAGGTGACGAGGCG
>CAIYUV010000174.1 GCA_903929475.1 uncultured Spartobacteria bacterium | reverse complement strand
GGAGTTTCCTCCGAGGCGGACGGAGTTTCCTCCGTGACGGACGGAGTTTCCTCCGTGGCGGACGGAGTTTCCTCCGAGGCGGACGGAGTTTCCTCCGAGGCGGACTGAGTTTCCTCCGAGGCGGACGGAGTTTCCTCCGAGACGGACGGAGTTTCCTCCGTGACGGACGGAGTTTCCTCCGAGGCGGAGGCAAGTCCCTCCCGGCGGAAGGAGATGATGGCTTTTTGCGAGACGAACCCTTTGCGCCGGTGGGGGCCGGTTTTCCCGGCTCCCTGCGGACAGTTCGAGTAAAACAAAACATAAACAAACAAACACATGAGCACACACACACCACAATTGAGGGTCTCACTTGCGTTCGCAGATGGGACCGATTTCACCGTCGAGAAGCTCGCAGGAATCCTTCTCGTCTCACTGTTTGGGAATGCCAATTTCCCAACGCCCCCCTTCGCCAGCACTGTGCTGGATACCGCGCGCAATGAATTCCTGGATGCCATTGACGCGCAGGAAAACGGCGGCAAGGCGGCCACGGCTGATAAAGCAAACAAACGGGAGGCGCTCATCGCGCTCCTGCGCCAGCTTGCGGCCTACGTGCAGGATAAAAGTGCGAACGACCTCGCCAAGCTGCTTTCCAGCGGCTTTGACGCCGTGAGCACGAGTCACGCACCCGTGCTTTTGGCAAAGCCAGTCATCAAAAAGATTAAGACCGGCTTGAGCGGACAGTTGCTCGTGCAGGTGACGAGCGATAAAAATGCGAAGACCTTCGAGTCGCGCTTTGCCCTCATCGGCGCAGGCGGCACGCCCGGCCCCTGGCAGGACGGCGGCCTTAGCAGCAACTCCCGCGCACTCCCGATCAACGGCCTGACGCCCGGCCAGACCTACGCCGTGCAAGTCCGCGCCATCGGCGGCAGCGCCGGCTACAGCGACTGGAGTGATCCCGTCAGCCACATGGCCATGTGAGCAGCGGAGGCAACTCCGCCCGCGCACCAAGCGCCCGCAAATCACCAAGCCGCACGGCTCGCGCCGCGCGGCTTTGGTTTTGCGATGGTGAAAGCAGTCCGCAACTTCAGTCGGCCAGACTTCCCACATTCAGACGCAGGCATCGCCGGAGATGTTTTTCCTGCGGCGGTAAAAATGTTCCCCGATGCAGATGCGGCTTTCCAAGCGGGCTGGACAGTGGCGGAAATCTAATGCGTCGTTCCGCCTAAGCACTGCTTGCGAGAATGGTTTTCAACCTGCACATTCCAATCATGCACGACGAAATCGCCCGCCTTTTAAGCCGCCGCGCCTTTCTGCAACAAAGCACCACGGGACTCGGTGCCCTTGCTCTCGCTTCACTCATGACGCCCGATGCTTTCGGGGCCGGGGCGGGTGGGGGGATTCGCGTGCCCGGCTCGCTGGGGAATTTGCACTGGGCGCCAAAGGCCAAGCGCGTGATTTATCTTTTCCAAAGCGGTGCGCCGTCGCATCTCGATCTCTTTGATCCGAAGCCGAAGTTGACGGAGATGACGGGGAAGGATTTGCCGGACTCGGTGCGAAAGGGCCAGCGCATCACGGGCATGACGAGCGGGCAGAAAAACCTCTTTTGCGTGGGCAGTCCGTTCAAGTTTGCGAAGTATGGCAACTGCGGCATGGATATCAGCGAGCTGCTGCCGTTCACGAGCAAGATTGCCGATGAATGCACGTGGATTCGGGCATTGAACACCGACCCGATCAATCACGATCCGGCAGTGACTTTTTTCGGAACCGGCAACCAGCAGCCCGGTCGCCCCACGATGGGCGCATGGCTGAGCTACGGCCTCGGCAGTGATAACAAGGACCTGCCCGCGTATGTGGTGATGAATTCCGGCGGCGGCGGGCAGCCGTTGCAGTCGCGCTATTGGGGAAGTGGTTTCCTGCCTGCTCAGCATGGTGGCTGTCAGTTCCGCAGCGGAAACGATGCGGTGCTTTATCTCTCGAACCCGCCCGGAGTGGATGCCGGTGCTCGACGCGAATTGCTCGACGCCACCAATGACCTCAACCGTCTTTCGCTGGGCGCGCTCGGTGACCCGGCCATCACTGCGCAGATTGAAAACTACGAACTCGCTTTCCGGATGCAATCGAGCGTGCCGGAGCTGATGGATTTGAAGACGGAATCGAAGGATACGCTGGATCTCTACGGCGCGGTGCCCGGTCAATCCTCCTACGCAAACAACTGTCTGCTCGCGCGCCGTCTCGCCGAGCGCGGCTGCCGTTTCATTCAGCTCAATCACCGCGATTGGGATCACCACGGTGGTCTTCCGAAAGGAATCCGCACCAAGTGCAAAGAGACTGACCAGGCGAGCGCGGCGCTGGTGATGGATTTGAAACAACGTGGCCTGCTCGAAGACACACTGGTGATTTGGGGTGGGGAATTTGGCCGCACAGCCTACTCGCAGGGCGCCATCAAGCCGAACGACTTTGGCCGCGACCATCATCCGCGTTGTTTCACGATTTGGATGGCGGGCGGCGGCAGCAAGGCGGGATTTGTTTTCGGAGAGACCGATGATTTCGGCTACAACATCGTGCGCGACGGTGTGCATGTGCACGACTTCCACGCCACGATGCTCCACCTCCTCGGCGTGGATCACAAAAAACTCACCTTCCGCCGCGAGGGACGCGATTACCGACTCACCGACGTGAGCGGCAATGTGGTGAAGGCGCTGCTCGCATAACGTCACAACGAAAAAGTTGTGAATGAAATCGCGTCTTCTATTGTCTGAGTCTCCGAACGACGCGCGAATTTCCCGCTACTAAGCGGGAGTTGGCGGGTTGATTCAAAGTCCGGCAGCAATGCCGGGGAAAAGCAAAAACCAACACACAAACACACACAGCATGAAATCCATCCTCACACTCATCGCGGCGCTCTTCTGCTCCGCCACCGTATTCGCCGGCGAATTCCCCGACATCAGCGTCGCGGAAGTCAAAGCCGCCATCGAAGCAAAGAAAGCCACCATCATTGATGTGAACGGTGCCGGTTCCTACAAAGCCGGTCACGTTCCGACCGCAGTGAGCTTCGCCGCCGTCAAGGCCGACCTGGCAAAAGCACTGCCCGCCGACAAAGGCTCGCTCGTCATCGCCTACTGCGGTGGCCCGACCTGCGGAGCCTATGCCGCCGCTGCCAAGGCCGCGAAGGATCTCGGCTACACCAACGTGAAGCACATGTCCGCCGGCATCTCCGGTTGGAAGTCTGCTGGCGAAAAGACCGAAGCCGCTCAGTAATCCCAAGCGCAACTCGAATTCAAAGGGCGCCTTTCGCGAAAGCGGGAGGTGCCTTTTTTTCACGATGCGGCGGGCTTGTGCGGAAGACGTTTCCGCATTAATCGGTGTGTAATCAACATGAGCGACTCACAAGAACCGAAGGCATCCCCTGAAAAACCTCCAGAGCACACGACAACAAAGGTCCGGGTCTTTGCGAAAATCGGGCGCGTCATCGCGTCGCCCTTCGTGGCCGTGGGGAGACTGGTGCGGGGGCGCACGAAGATTGACGAGATTGTCGTCTATTCCGCACCGCCTGCCTTCTACCTGTGGCTCGTGATCGCGACGGGCTTCCTGCTGAACGTGCTCGCTCC
>CAIYUV010000173.1 GCA_903929475.1 uncultured Spartobacteria bacterium | reverse complement strand
CTTGGCCCGAGCCCGAAAGCGGAGCAAAATCTATGTCAACGTTTTGTGCGGCAGGCGGAGTGTGGAATGTCTTCACAAACTCCCATACCACCGTCCTCGCCGCGCAAAACGCCTCTATTCAATCGCGGCGTTCGGGATAAAGGCACTTCTACGACAGCGCTTTTGTCCACCTCTGCAGACTATATCGCCATTAACGGCGCATTAACGACGAACACAGCACTTTACGACCAACGTCAAGGCGACAATGTCCGGACCGTTTCACTAGATGTCGGTGCCATTACTACTGCCTATAGTGCAGCGAAAATCACAGATAACAACAACTCGAACGACGGCCTTACCTTTTACATTGCGGATACAAGTTACGGAACGAGCGTAAGCACAAAGCTGGCTGGCAGCTCCGTGACCAGCAGTAAAAGTCGCGCCGTGAAACTTACCAACGGCGCAAAGCTTCCCTACAATTCTACGACAGGAACTGGTTTTACAGTCATCACCCCTAATCCTGTTTATATCCAAGGTGATTATAATACTGGTGCCACTTCCACTGTGAAACCAGCCTCAAACACAGCCACTTCTTACACTCCTCCTGTGGACACACCAAGCCCTGTAGTGACTGGCTACACGCGTGCCCCCGCCGCTGTCATGGGAGACGCCATTAATATCCTTTCAAATGCATGGACCGATGCAAACTCGACATCCAGCGGACCAAACGGAAGCGGGCCTACTGCCAGCAACACGACCGTCAACTGCGCATTACTTGGCGGCACCGTTCCTACGACAACAAGTTCATATAGCGGCGGCACTGAAAACTACACTCGCTTCCTTGAGGATTGGGGTGCCAAGTATTTTACTATCTACGGATCGCTCGCCCCACTTTATAATAGCCAGCAGGCCGTAAAGAGTTTGGTCGCATCCACGAAGAAGGAACGAAAAGCATGTTTCGATGGACTTTGCTCAAAGGCTCCACACAACGAAACTCGACAGAAGCAGGAGAGACTGGGCGCTCTTCCTCTGCACAAAAGTAACCAAATCTACACTGACACGAGTGGCTGCGGGCAGCGAAAACGAACCGAACTGATCCCTCCTACGCGAGGCAGCCATCCAACTCGCGGCGGATTTTTGCCTCGTCGAGATTCTTGCCGATGAAGACGAGCTGGCTCTGCCGCTTCTCGTCTTTTTCCCAAAGGCGATCCCACAGCAGCGTGAAACGGTTGTTCACTCCGTGGAAAATCGCACGGCGCGGATTGCCGGCGATGTTGAGGAATCCCTTGCTGCGGTAAATCTGCTCCTTCTCCGAAATCGTCTGGATGAAAAATTCCAGTTTCTCGATGACGAACGGCTTCTCGTAGGAATACGAAAACGAATTGATGTCGTGGTGATGCCGGTTGCGCATCTCGTTCAGAAACTCCGGGTCCACCGCGAGTTTCTTATCGAGATCGAAGGCGTTCATATCCAGCAGCTCCTTGAGGTTCGCCTGCGACTGGTTCGTGCGCACGATGGTGCAGTGCGGGTTCAGTTCGCGGATGATGCCCTCCACTTTCACAAGCTGCGCCTCGTCCACGAGGTCGGTCTTGTTCAGCAAAATGAAATCCGCCATCACGATCTGCTCGCGCGCGGTTTCCTGCGCCTTCATCTGCTTCTCGATCTGCTCTGCATCCACCACGGTGATGATCGAATCCAGCATCACATGCTGCTGGAGTTGCGGAATGTTCAAAAAAGTCTGCGCCACCGGCTGCGGGTCCGCCGCTCCCGTCGTCTCGATGAGCAGATAATCAAACCCGCCGCGCTTGATCAGCTTCTGCACCCCGGCGACCAGATCCTTGCGCACCGAGCAGCAGACGCAGCCGTTGTTCAGTTCCAGAATATCGTCCTCCGTCTTCTCCACCAGCGCGCCATCCACGCCGATCTTTCCCATTTCATTCACGATCACTGCGAATTTGTAACCGTGCTGTTGCTTGAGGATGTAATTGAGAAGCGTCGTCTTCCCCGCTCCGAGGAAACCGGTGAGGATGGTGACGGGAATGCGTTTCTGGCTCATCTGTGTGTGCTTTGGAAAATGAAACTGGCGGCTCGGAGACACGCTCCAGGCCGCCAGTATTCAGAAATCAGTAAATGCCTACTTCTTGATCTTGCGAAGCATCGGAAGACCGGTGCGCTCGTTTTCCATCACTTCCATGCCAGCGGGAAGCGCGTCAATCGCGAGCGGCCCGGCGACGCCGGCGAAGTAATAGAGCGTCACTTCCTGGCCGCCCTTGAGCTTCTGCAAGCGGGCGTGAAGGAAATAGTTTTTCTTGGATTTGTTGGAGACGACGGAGAATGCCATAAGTTTTGTGTGGTTGTGTTTTGGTTGAGTGACGGGGGGAGAGTAGCCAGTCCTTACGCGACAATGCCAGCCTTTTTCAACGTAGCGTAAGCACCATTTTTATTGATGGTCTTCAGCGCCCGCATGCAGAGCTTCACGGTCACAAATTTCTTCAGCTCGGGCACCCAGATGCGCTTCGATTTGAGGTTCGGCAGAAAATAGCGCGGCGTAACCGCAGTCACGTGCTGACCGATGCCGCCCTTCTTCTTCGCCAGACCGCGGCGGTGAATTTTGCTGCCACGCAGCGGTTTGATTCCAGTGATGTCACAGACTCGGCTCATATAGATATAATTTGGTGAAAAGAGGCGCGGAAACTGGCGGGCACACCCCTTCTGGTCAAGGTCAATCTTACCCGCGCACAAAGAACTACCGCCAAATCTCGAAAACCACCCCCGCCCCGCCAAGCAAAATCCGCTTGGAAGCGCAGAACGTGATTTGAACCGCGAAGCGGCCAAGCAGTGAAGGCAAACAAACGGAGCGCGCCCCGTTCAAGAGCGCGCCCCGCTGCGCGGAAAAAACATCCGTGTCCATCCGTGACATCCGCGGTCAATCATCCGCGTGCATCCGCATGGCCTGGATGCCCGCCGCCTACGGGCTCACCGTCACTTTTTCCACCGCCGTCCAGTCGCCGTTCTGGGTGCCTTTATCCCAGAAGGACATGCGGTATTCGCGCACTTCGGGTGCGGCGGGGTTGAGCAGCGGGCGCTCGTCTGT
>CAIYUV010000172.1 GCA_903929475.1 uncultured Spartobacteria bacterium | reverse complement strand
CTTGGCCCGAGCCCGAAAGCGGAGCAAAATCTATGTCAACGTTTTGTGCGGCAGGCGGAGTGTGGAATGTCTTCACAAACTCCCATACCACCGTCCTCGCCGCGCAAAACGCCTCTATTCAATCGCGGCGTTCGGGTTGAAAGGCTTCCTTGGCGTCGAGCGCGACGGCGGGTTTCTTCGCCTCGCACACGAAGCGGTCGCGCCCGTCGGTGCGGAAAAGGTAGTCCGCGCGCTTGGCTCGTCCGCCGATCTGCGTGCGGCTCTCGACCTCGACTTCGCGCTTCTGCGGGATGTGGCCGGCCTTGTTCTCCACGTCCCAGCCGAGCGCGGAGAAGAGCGGGTTCAGGAATTCCTGCCGCAGGCTCGCTTCGTCATAGCCCGCCTTTTTGTAGTGCGTGAGATTTTTCTCGAAGATGCCGGTGAGCCGCGAAAGCTCCGCAGAAAAGGATTCAAAAGTCGCAGGGGCTGCCATGCGGGCGTTGTGGCGGGAGGCGCGGGGAATGTCGAGAACAGCGAACGGTTTTCCGCAAGCAGGAACAGCGACCGGACGTTGAACGCGAGCGAGAAACCACGAAAGCGCGGGGAGGGCAAGGAGGGAAGCGCGTGCGCGCTGTGACTGGTGACTGCTGACTGGATGCTGGATGCTGGGGGCTAGTATCTAGCGCGGTCGGGCGGTCAGGCGTGTCCATGTTTGTCCATCCAGTCCATCTGGCTGCATGGGCGCTATGGACGATGATGGACGATGATGGACGATGATGGACGTCGCAAGGATGGATGCCCCACCTCCCACCACCCGTTACTTTCCAGTGAAGCGCCTGCGGCGGACGCCGAGGAGCAGGCCGAGGCCGCCGAGGAGCGAAGCCGCCGTGCCCGGCTCGGGGATGACGGCCAGCATCGTTAGCGTGACGGCACCTCTGTCGTATGAAATCTGGTAGGCCTGCCCTGCGCTCATGAAATAGCTGTCGTCGGGCAGGCCCGCGAAGGTGCCACCGTTCCACGTCCCGCTGTAGGTGATGACTGGCGCTGTTACGCCAAAGATACTGGATGGATTCGATCCGATGTCGCTCACGTTCAGCACCGCTCCGCTGGCGATGTTCAAATTGCCGTTGAGCGCGACTCCATCCACTGCAATCGCTGTCGAGTCGAACTGCACGCTGAAAATCGAGGAGCCGTTCAGGTTGATGTCACCATTGACGGTGAGCGCGCCGATGCCGCCGCCGCCGGGGGAAAGCGTGCCGCCATTGTTGGCGGTGACATTGCCCAAAATCCCATTGTCGCCCGCGAGTGTGCCACCACTCACGGTCGTGGTGCCGGAGATCGTGCCGTTCACGACGAGCATGCCGCCATTCACCGTGGTCGTGCCGGTGTAGGTGTTTGCTCCGCCGAGAATGAGTGTGCCGGGGCCGGCTTTCGTTAGTCCGCCCGCGCCTTGGTTTAAAATCTGACCAACAATAAAGGTGTTTGCCGCGCTGGCGATGTCGAAGCCGACAGTCTTGTCGGGTGTCAGCGTGACGGCGTGCGCGCCGATCACTCCGGCTGCATACGAATTCAATGCAGTGCCGGTGATTTGCAGAGTGCCGCCGTTGAAAACCAGCGTGTTTCCATTTCCGAGGTTTGCGTTCGTGCCGACGCTCAGTGTGCCTGCGCTCAAGGTGACTGCACCGGTGAAGGTGTTCGTGCCGCCGAGCACAAGTTTCCCAGCGCCAAGTTTTGTGAGACCACCGCTGCCCTGGCTCAATGTTTGATTCACCGTGAAAGTGTTTCCTGCGTCGCTGATGTCGAATCCCGCGGTCTTGTCGAACAGCATCGTGACCGGATGGCTGCCGATGACGCCCCCGGCATACGATGTGAGCGCGGTGCCGGTGATTTGCAGGGTGCCGCCGTTGAAGATCAACAGATTTGCATTTCCGAGATTCGCATCGGCTCCAATGCTCAACGTGCCAGCGCTAATCGTAGCCGCACCGACGTAGCTGCTGACACCCGACAGCACGAGGGTGCCGGAACCGGCTTGAGTGAGTGATCCGCTGCCGCTGATGCTGCTGAAAGTCACGGTGCCGGGGGCATTCGACAGCGTCAGCGAACTGCCGGGCTGCAACGTCATGGCACCCATGCTGACCGAGGGTGCGCCACCGAAATCGAGTGTGTTGGCAGAGGTCACGTCCACGGTCATCGCCGGTCGGTTGATCGGAAATAAAGTGGTGACCGGTGCGAAGGCCGCGGACGCCATTCCAAAGCGGGCGCTGATGAGGTCGGAGGTGGCGGCACTCGTCAGGCTTGAGGAAGTGACATCCGTGACGAGCATCCCCGCGCCGACGATGGTCGGAGAGGTGGCGGCATTTGCCTTCCATTGCAGACCATTTCCTCCGCCCGGCCCGCTCGTGATGAGGGTCCCGTATTCTCCACTGGAAACACTGCCAACGAGGGAAGTCGGAATGCCGCTGGTCGTGCGATAGATCACCGAGGAGGTCGCCACGCCATGCAGAGGGATGTTGTTCAGCGTCAGACTTGTGGTGGTGCGGTTGTCGAGCGGCAGGATTCCCGCTGTCGCGCCTCGCGTTTCAGGAAAAAATGTAGTGTCCGCACCGCCGAGCGTGAACGCATCCACTGCGTAATCCGTGATGCCGCCCTGCTGGAAACTTACCGCGAGTGGGTTGGAACCCTGAGTCGGATTGTAGAGGTAATAGACGGCTGTATTCGCCCAGTTTCCAGCACCTGCATCGTAGGCGCTGGATGCCTGCGTGAGCGTAACGCCGTTATAGGTCAGCACGGGTGGCTGCGTCTTTGCGTTGATGTTTGTTGCGCGCCAATTGACATGAACGACGAGCGCGTTGGCTGTCGGGCTTGTGGTGAATGGATTGCTGATCGGGTTGCCGTTGTTGGTTGACCAGACCGCCCCGGCATCCGTCAGCGAAATGCTGCCGTAGGTTGCGTTCGCAAACTTCGTCGTGCCGCCCTGAATCATCAGCCCGTCAATGCCGCTGACCAAGTTGCTTCCGCTGACTTTGAACGGCGTGTTTCCGGCGAAAATGCTGGTGGTCCCCGTGATGAGCTTGCTGCTGACCGTCATCTCGTTTCCGATGGTCGCCGCAAGCGTGCCGCTGGTGAGGTTCGCAATCCCTGCCGATGAGCCTGTGCCGAGGGTGACAGTGCCGCCGCTCATGTTCAGCGTATTCGTCAAGAAAGATGCGGCGCTCGCGTTCAAAGTGCCGCTCGGGTTGAGCGTGAGTGCGCCGTTCACTTTCAGCGGAGCGCCGGGTTGCAGCGTCAGCGAGTGGGAAAAAGCGCCGCTGTTTCCGATGGTCAATGATGCCACGGTCGTCGTCGTCGCGGGTGCAGTCACCGCTGCATTATTTGCCGGTGCGATAGTCGCGATGGTCGTGGAAAGCGGGGCGATATTTCCCTGCGTGAATCCGGTGAGTTTTAACTGTTTGTTGGCGGTGTCGTAGAAAACAGAACCGCCCCAGCCCAGTTGATCCCAATTTGCAGGCGTCACCCACGTGCCATTTCCGGCGATCCAGTTGGAAAGCTGGCTGCCGCTGGAATTGAGCGACAGGGCATCCACAGTCCACGCAGCGCTGTTGAGCAAAGTGCCGGTGTAGGTCGCGATGACCTTTGTGCCTGCGGACGGCGTTGTGCCATCGCTCGCAAGCCGGAGCACCGGCGTGCCGGTGACATTCAGATTGCCATTGATCACCGTGCTGCCATTCAGCGTCGCGCCGGTTTGCAATTGATAGGCGCTGGTTCCGCTGAAGGTGAGTGTGTTGTGCAGCGTCAGCGTGTTCGTGGTAATGCCGAGCGTTCCTCCGCTGTTCACGTTGATTGCGGAAGTGGGGACATCAGGCGCGGCGCTGCTAAAAAGAAGGGTGCCGCCGTTGATGTTTGTCGCACCGGTCTGGTTGAGCGCCGAATTATTGCCGAGAGTGAATGTGCCGGTTCCGTTTTTCGTAAAGCTGCCACCCGCTGCGGCGCCGTCGGTGAAGCTGCCGGCGTAGGTGGTGTTCGTGTTGTTATTGCCCACGGTGAGAGCCACCGCCTGCGAAAGTGCGTTCGTCAGCGCGAGCCCCTGCGAGCCGGTGATGCCGCCCAGCGTGGAGGATGTCAGCGTGCCGAAACCCAGTGTGCCGGTGCTGTAACTCAGCGTGCTGTTTTGCAATGCCAGCGAATTGCCGAGAAGCACCGTGCCGCCGCTGGCGATGGTGGTGGTGCCCTTGAATGTATTCGCATTGCCCAGCGTCACGATGCCCGTGCCAGCAGTGATCAGCGCGCCGCCATTGCCTTCGTCCGAGATGACACCGTTGAGCGTGACGTTGTTATTGAGCGTCTGAATCACGATGCGCGCCCCCGATGCGATGACGATGGGATTGGCCACATTGGAAAGGCTCGTATTGATCCTCAATGCGCCGGCCGTAACGGACGAGGCATTGAGTTCCGAACGCAAAACGCCCGTGCCCAGGGAAGCGTTGTCGTCTATGCTCACGTTGGGTGTATCCGTAGGCAGAGTGGGCGTGCCAAGCGTCACGCCGCCGGAAAAAGTCTTGGCCCCCGAGAGAGTCAGCCCCTGCGCCCTGCCACTGCCGATGACGATGAAACCGCCGGGGCCCGACACCGGCGTGTTGATCCAGATGTCCTTGGCCGTGCCAAAGGAAACATCCAGAGTCGCATTGCCACCGCTGAGCAAAAACGCATTTAGCAACGCCCCGCCGGCAGTGTTTCCTTCAAAAGTGCCTGTTTTAAAATTCGTCCCTCCAGCCAGTGTCACGGTGCCTGTTCCAAACCCATTTTTGTTACTCAGGATGAGCGAGCCGCCGCCCAGCGTTGTCCCTCCGGTATAGGTGCTGGCTGTTGTAAGAAAGAGAGTGCCCGCGCCGGACTTCGTGAAACTGCTGCCTCCATTGTCGAGAATCGGCGTGCTGATGGTGAGCGTGTCGCCAGCCGCGTCCGTTCGGATCACCATTTCATATCCAGCCACCGTCGTCGTGATTCCATTCCCGCCGGAAATGGTCGCCGCACTTGCGCCCGATTTCAAAAATCCGTTGATACTCAGAGTCTGCCCGCCCGTCAGCGTGATGCTGAAGGCTCCCGGATCGCTGATCGTATTCACTACCGCCGTCGTCTGTGCAGTGATGTCGCCGCTGATCTGCACGTCTTTCGTCGCGTCGTTCACGCCCAGCGTCGCTCCGGCGAGAATGGATGCGGGCGCATTCAAATCCGTCCCGTAAATCAGCCCGCGCACAAACCCGCCAGCATCATACGCGGCATATCGCGACCCATTATAAAACAACCCGCGATCCAACAACTGTCCCGTCAATTCCCCGCCACCGATCACAATGTTGTTTGTCCCCAGTGTGCCGGGGCTTCCCGGCGTTCCGGGAGTGCCGCCGCTAAGCACAAAATTTCCAGTCGCCCCAGCCGCACGCGCCGCACGTGATGCAAAACTCACCCCGCTCGTCCCGCCGTTGTTCGTGGATTTCACCACTCCATCTCCGATGTTAAATCTCAGCACACCCATCCCTTGATTCGCTCCCGCCGCCGCCGTCACGTTGAAAATTCCCGTTCCCGTGAACGTCAAATCCGTCCCCGTCGTTCCGTTCAAGCTTCCGCTCAAATTCAGCGTCCCTCCGCCAATCGTCGTCGTTCCCGTGAACGTATTCGCACCCGCCAGAGTGAGCACACCAAGTCCGATTTTGCTCAAGTTCACACCGGTTCCACTGATCGCACTATTCACCGTCAGCGTCCGCCCCGCACCTACATTCCACGTTTGATCCGCAGCCAGCGCAAGCAACGCATTGATCAGCAAATCTTGCGACGCACTGCTCATATCAATCCCGCCCGAACCCAGTGTCAGCGTATTCCCGGCACCGATGGTAATCAGCCCGCCCGGCGTCATGATCCTCAATCCCTGGATTGAAAAATTCGCTCCCAGCGTCGTCTTCAAATTCGCCGTTGATACCGCATCAAACACCGCCACATCCGCAGCCGCCGGTGCAACTCCTCCCGTCCAGTCCCCACCTGTGCTCCACACCCCATCCGTCGCCCCCGTCCATGAAATATTCGCCGCAGACGCGCTTACTGCAAACAACGCCGCAAATGGCACGGCGCAGAAAAATGCGGCGCGTGAATGGCGAAACGAATTTGGATGTTTAAGGCGGGATTTGATATTGAGAAGGGAGGTGAAAATTGAAAGCGGACAAGTCTTCATGAAGACGGTGCAGGTTATTGGAGCTGAGAGAAGTGTTATTTGTCGGATGGAAAGCAAATGCGGATAAGAGGAGATCGGCGGTGGTTGGCAGCTTATTTGATAAAGCGCGTGCATTTCCAGTAGATTTGCGCTCGCCAAGAGGGGATGAATAGCGGAAGTCTGGCAGGCGAAAGCGATGAGCATTTTCCACCCACGAATGACGCACGAAAACGAGGAGTGAGTCTTATCCCCTTATTACCTGTGTCGGTCAGGATACATCAACACACTTCACGCCCTCAGGAAAACAGCCTCATCCATGCAAAATGCAAATCTGTCGGATACTACTTACCAATACCTTTTGGCCATAATATGAATGCCCACGAGTTAATCAGCATACCTATATTTTTTGTTCTAATATTTTTCTTTTTTAAGCTAATGCTTGTGATTTATAGAAAAACAAATCCTCTTACTGAATTTGAATCTCCCTACCCCCAGGAAAGAAGAGCAATCTTTCGGGAATTTTTATCGGGGGTTCAGGTAGGTAATTTAATTTTGGGAGGCCGACTCATTTCTTACTCATTTTCTAGTGAGCAAATAACGATCAGAGTCAGGCTATTATTCGGCATATACAAAATATATTATATAATTCCGAAATCCAATTTTATGTTCGATCAGGAAATAATGCAATTATTCCTTCGGATTAAGAACGGTAACCTAGTGAGATGGAAAGCCGACAAAGAATTCACTGAACAAATTCTTGAGAAGCCATCGGTCTAACTATAATTATTCCAGTGTCTTTGAATTCGGGAAGTAGGGTCAGACAGATTATTTCCATTTCCAAGAGGAATGCGTCGAGTTTTTGAAACGCAGCGGGGTGGAATATGATGAACGGTTTTTGTGGTGAACGGCATTCCGCCGCCCCTGCCGGGGCGGTTGCTGTGTGTGACGGTGATCCGGCGGTTATCACCGCCGGCTAATTTCGGGCAGTCCCTCCGGGACTCATTTGGCGAGCGGTGTGTGTCATTGAACAACCTCCGGTATTCATTTGACGTTCGCGTTCTCTCCCGTGAGGAGCAGCCAAATTTCGGGCGGTCACGTTGGGACTCATTTTGCGAGCGGGGCGTGTCATTGAACATCCCATGCCTATCCGGTTATTTGACAACACTGCGGGAATTCATCGCGAAAATAGCCCAGCGATTCATCGCTGGGAAAAGGGTCCGTCCAGCAAACCAAGTCCCGCAGGGACGGAAGAACCGGTTCTGCCGTCCCATCCGGGACTTTGTCCGCATCTCTCCGTGAACCCAGCGATGAATCGCTGGGCTATTGTCAATCCTTCTTGGGCAACAAACCGGATAGGCAATCAACATCCTCCGGGACTAAAACGCGGTGTCCGGGTGGATGCGTTTCTGCTTTTAACGGCCTCTTCATTTGAAAACAGAATGGGTGGGCGGATGTTGGAGCCATGAATACGAAACCCTGTTCATCAAGGCCCCGTCGGGGCAGGCTTTGGCGGTGACGTTCGGGGTGCGGGGGCTTTGGTTTCGCGCAAAGGCGCAGAGGCGCAAAGGGCGCACGTGGGTTTTCTAAAGAAGGCAGGAAGGCAGGAAGGGCTGGGCGCGGGAGCGGAGGTTTTTTTCGTGCATCCTCTTCGTCCGCTTCATTGCCTTCATGGTGAAAGCAAACGGCATTTACAGGCGGGTGCGGGCGCGGGG
>CAIYUV010000171.1 GCA_903929475.1 uncultured Spartobacteria bacterium | reverse complement strand
CTTGGCCCGAGCCCGAAAGCGGAGCAAAATCTATGTCAACGTTTTGTGCGGCAGGCGGAGTGTGGAATGTCTTCACAAACTCCCATACCACCGTCCTCGCCGCGCAAAACGCCTCTATTCAATCGCGGCGTTCGGGTTGAATGAGTCATTGCCTGTAAATGTGAGCGCGGCGTTGACGAGGCCGGTGTTGGCCGCCGGGAGCGTGACGTTGAAGGTCGCGGACTGGCCATTGGCGATCGGGGCAGCAGGGAAGCCGATGATCGAAAAACCGGCGGGAGTCGAGACGTTGCCCAGCGTGAGTGGACCGCTCGCGAAGGTGCTCGTCTGGGTGTTGGTAATGGTGACGGTTTTGGATGCTGGCGTGTCTAAAGGCGTGGAGCCAATCGAGATCACGCCACCTTCTGCTACGGGCGTAGCGGCAACGCTGACACGGATCTCCGGCTCGATGAGTTCGAACGCGCCGGCGTCTGCATTCACATGGCGCGGCGCACCGCGCTGGTCCGTAGTGGTCGTGGAAGACAGGCCGCTTCGCTGTGCAGGCGATCCGCGCGTGATTGCGTGTGTCAGGGTCGCGCCACCGTTCAGCGCGAGGGTGGGTGAAATGGAATT
This sequence comes from uncultured Spartobacteria bacterium, assembly GCA_903929475.1. GTDB lineage: Bacteria > Verrucomicrobiota > Verrucomicrobiia > Chthoniobacterales > Chthoniobacteraceae > SXWH01. Next base: position 25,639 of record CAIYUV010000171.1, on the reverse strand, counting down.
CGCGATGGTGGCGTTGCTGGCTTTGTCACTTCCAGCAGGCATGAATTGCGCACTCGTGGTGGCTTCGTCGGTGACGTTTCCACCAAGCGATGCGAACGAAATCGCGAGCGATCCCGTGGGGTTGGCCGAAAAGTTTTTAAGCACAGACGCGGGAGCCTGATTGTTGACGAGCAGGCAGTTTTTCAGCTTAGCCGCCGTGTGATAGCTGGCGGTGTAGTTTCCCTTGATGGCACCAGCCGCGCTCGCGGCGTCCACGTTTCCGACAAAGGTGCAGTGTTCGACGGTGACCATAGCGGGATTAGAAACATCCACTCCGTAATTGTAGATGGCGCCACCACCGGGCTGGCCTGCCGCTGCTCCGTTCTGAGTGTTGCCGGAAAAGGTGCAGTTCGTAATGGTCGAAGCCACGGTCGGGCCAAGGCTGAGCGCTCCACCACCGCCGTTTGTTCCGAAGGCCGCGCCCGTGGCGGAGTTGCCGGATAAACTGCAACGGTTCATGACCAACCCTCCGTTGAAGACATCCACTGCGCCGCCCCAGCCGGATTGGTTGTTGGTAAAGGCACAGTCGTTGATGGTCGTTACATTCGCACCTCCTCCTGCGGTGAAGTTATCCACGGCGATCGCACCACCGGTGTCCACGTCGCCTGACAATCCTTTGCAGTTGGCGAAGGTGATGCCGCTGATTGTGCATTGTGCATTGATAATCTTGAGCGCACGAGTGGTGGCGTTGGTCGTGATTGTGAGAATGTTCGCCCCGGGCCCTGTGATATTGAGGTTCTTTCCGGAGATGGTGATTTCGCCGTTCGTGAGTGTGATCGTGCCGGTTGCGGTGATGGCCACAGTGTCGCCATTCGCTGCCGCTGCGATCGTGGCGCGGAGCGAACCGGCGTTCGCGATGTCGTCAGCGGTTGTGGTGACGTTGAGCGTAGCCGCGTGCACAGCCACGAGCGAAAGGAATAGCGGAAGGAGTTGCGTAAGTTTCATACGGGTGCGGGTGTGGAAAGTTGACTGAGAGAACGGTAGTCAGCAGGCGTATCTATATCGATCGCGCCATCTGGAAAGGCTACGCCGACCGCCCTGGCGCGATGAGCGCGGATGATCTGTCGTGCGCCGGTTTCTCCGCGCAAGGCGAGCAATTCAGCAAACATCGAGCGCGCAAAAAGCGCGGGCACGCCGAGCGCACCGTCATATTCCGAGGCGACAATATCGAATCCGGTGCGCTCATGTGTCGCGATGAGATGATTGAGCGTGGAGGCGGAAAGCAGCGGTTGATCGCAGAGGAGGAAGATGACGGTGGAAACGTCCTGGTGCGTATCGAGCAGGGTTTGCAGACCTGTGCGCAATGAACCACCCATGCCTTCGTGCCAGTCGGGGTTTATGGCGATGAGCAGTCGAGATTCATCAAGCTGCGCGCGAATCTTTGCGGCGTGTGCTCCAAGCACGACGACGACCGGGGTGGCTTCCAGCGAGAGCGCGGTGTCAATGGTGTGCTGAAGCAGATTGGTTCCCTGAAATGCGAGGAGTTGCTTGGGCTCGCCCATGCGTGAGGATTCACCAGCCGCGAGGATGACGATGCCGGTGCTCATATGGTGACTTCGGTTTGATCCGAGGGATCGTGAATCGGCGCGTTTCGTTCGCGGAGCGCGCCGCCTTGTCGTTCGGAAAGCACCGCTTGCATTTCTCCGATGATGGAAACTGCGATTTCTTCGGGGGTCTCCGCGCCGATATCGAGTCCTGCGGGGCCGTGAATGCGCGATAAATTTTCCTCCGTGAAAGTGACGCCATCATCTGCAAGATCGTCGAGCAGGTGTTGCGTGCGCGACTTGGGCCCGAGGATGCCGATGTAGCGCACCTTCCGCGACCCGAACATACGGAGCAATTCGAGGTCGTGAGTGAAATTGTGCGTCATGATCATAATCATGGACTCCGCCGGAAAGACGACTTGATGTGACTCGGGCAGCGACTCAGGGCGCACACAATGAACGGCGTCTGCGGTCGGGAAACGCTCCTTTGTCGCGTAGGCCGGGCGCGCATCAATGACGGTGACATGCCAGCCGAGGAGTTTCGCCATTTGCGCCAGTGGAATCGCATCGTCGCCTGCACCGAAAATCGTGAGCGGCAGCGGCGGCGCGACGGTCTCGATGAGCACACCCGCCGTGGTTGCATCCGGCAGCGTGATATTGCGGACGGCATTGCGGCGCGCGGCGTTTTCCCGCAGCGAATAGACGAGTGCAGCGGCGACGGCGGCATCGTCGCAGTTCGATGTCACGCGAGCATCCGGCCAGCGTAACACCCGCGTGCCGAGCGCGACATTTTCCGACTGAAATATAGTAACGATGCGGCCCATCTGCCTGCGTGCGACACACGCCGCGAAGAACGCGAGCAGCCCGGTTTCGTCGCCGGCGGTGAGTGGTTCGATGAGCACTTGCACGATGCCGTTGCAGCCGAGGCCGAGGCCAAAGACGATGTCCTCGGGCGCGGTCGAATCGTAAGTCACCAGCACGGGCTTTCCCGTCGCCATGACGTCGCGCGCACGTTCGCGCACGTCGTTTTCGAGGCAGCCGCCGCTGATCATTCCGGCGGAGCGGCCCGCAGCATTCACGAGCATCCGCGCGCCCGGTCGCCTGTATGCGGAGCCGCGCACTTTCATCACAGTCGCCATCGCCAGCACTTCGCCGGTTGGCGTTGCGCTCGCAAGTTCCACGATGGCTTGGATTGTTTTCATCGGATCAGTTTAGCCACCCATCGTTGCACCGGGGAAGAAGGGCAGGTCGCGCACGCGGATTCCGGTCAGCTTTGCGTATGCGTTCGCCACGGCGGGTGCGATGGGCGGGACGCCGGGCTCGCCGCAGCCGCTCATGGCCGCACCGCTGTTGACGATGGTGGTGGTGATGACGGGCGCTTCGCTCAGCCTGGTCATGCGGTATTTGTTGAAGTTGGTGACACTCGATTTTCCGGCGGTCCATTTCAGCTCGCCCCACTTCGCGGCGCTGAGACCGTGGAAAATGCCGCCCTGCATCTGCGCCTCGACGGAGTTCGGATTCACTGCGGTGCCGCAGTCCACGGCGCACGCGACTTTATAGACGGTGAAGTTGGTGGGCACACCTGCGGTGTAGGTCACGCCAATCTCTGCAACCTCGGCGACGATGGTGCCGAATGCCTGGCCTATGGCGATACCACGCGCACGTCCGGCGGGCACGGGTGTAGTTTCCCATCCCGCAGTTGCAGCCGCTGCGTTCAAGACGGCGAGCGTGCGGGCGGCGAGCGGGTCGGTGCTGGCGCTGATGAGTTGCCGCCGGAGCGTGAGCGGATCCACGCCGGTCGCGAGTGCGACTTCATCGATCGCGCTTTCCACCGCGAAGCAATTGATCGAGTAGCCGACCGAGCGCCAGTAGCCGACGGGGATCGGCGACATGTGCTGCACGTAGTCAATGAGCCTGCTCGGAAATCCGTAGGGCAGCGCGGTCGCGCCCTCGGTCGCGTTGGCGTCGTGAGCGGTGAGGGGTGTGGTGCGGCGCTGCGCGGAGATGGAAGGTGAAACGTGGCGGTTCTGCCAGCCAGTGATGTTCCCCGCTGCATCCAGCGCGACGCGGATGCGCGTGACGGCCATCGGGCGATACTGATCGCGTGTCATGTCCTCGGAACGCCGCCAGACGAGCTTCACCGGGCGCCCGATTGCCATGGCCGTGGTGATCGCCTGCGTAATGTAGTCCTGCTCGAACTTTCGCCCGAGCCCGCCGCCCATGAACATCGGATATATCGTGATGGCAGTCTTGGCCAGCCCGGTGACGGCGGCGGCGGTCGTGAGCACGGAATTCGGCGCCTGCGTCGGAGCCCAAATCTCGCAAGCCGTGAATGGCGCAGTCGCCGGCGTCATGCGCACGGTGCAGTTCAGCACTTCCATGCACGCGTGCGGGAGATACGGCAGCGTGTAGGTCATCTCCATTACACGCGCGGCGCTGGAAAAGGCGGCATTCACGTCGCCCTTTTGCTCGGCGATGAAGGGCGTGCCGCGTCCAAGCAGGCTCATGGCTTGAGATTTGAAAACCGTGCTGTCGAGCAGTGCGGCATTTGTGGGCGTGTTCCAGATGCTGCTGCCGATTTGCTTCATCGTCTCCATGAGCCCCCACGTGTTTGCACCGGGGAGCCACGAGACGAGCGCGATGGCGTTGTTCACCGGGTTCGTGGCGGTGGCTCCGAGCTTGACGACGGCGCTCGCGCCGGACGGCACGTTTATGGTTACCGGGTCCTTTAAAGTGCCACCCATCACCGGGGCGTGCTTGACGATGGCGAGCGCCATGCCGTCCACCACGGCATCGAGGCCATATTTCGCGCTGCCATTCACCTTCCCCGAAAGATCCGCCCGCGTTGCAGCCGTTCCGATGATTCGGTAGTTCGCGGCAGGCGTGAGCGCGGGCGCTGCCGGGACGGGCAGCGTCGCGGCGAGAGGGGCGAGTTGGCCGTAAGTGAGCACTTCATTGGTGATGAGATTTTTCACCGTGCCATCCACTGCCTGACAGTTCGTAACCGCCACGCCCCACGTCTGCGCCGCAGCGCTGACGAGCATTTCGCGCGCAGCAGCGCCAGCCTTGAGGAAAGTGGGGAGCCGCGAGCGAATGCCACCGCTGCCTGCGGAAAGCCACGACGCGCTCGCTTGGAGCGGTTCCACTTTCACCTTCTCCCATTTCACCATGAGTTCCTCCGCCGCACCCATCGCAAGTCCGGTGTAGATGCCCTGCCCCATCTCGCCGCCGCCGACGAAGATCGTGATCGATTCATCTGCGCCGATGCGGATATAAGCGAGGCCCGTGGCGTTTGCAGGAATCGAGGTGTCTGCGAGGGCACGGCCAGTCGCTGCCGGAAATGTCAGCGCGAGCAGAATACCGCCGGTCACTTTCAGGAACTGCCGACGGTCCACCGTCGTCGCTTTGGATATTTTTGAGTCGTTAATGGGATTCTCCGATTTGCTAGACGGCATTCGATGCGCGGTTGATTGCCGCTTTCACCCGTTGATAGGTGCCGCAGACACAGACGTTCTTCATCGTGCCACTGATGTCACCACTGGCAGGATGCCGATGCTCAAGAAACAGCCCCGCCGCCTGCATGAGCATACCCGACTGGCAATAACCGCACTGCGGCACTTGCTCGGCGACCCATGCTTCCTGAAGTTTCTGCCCCATCCCCTTTTCTCCCGGCGCATCGGACGGAAGCCGGAAGTTTGCAAGCCCTTCAATGGTAGTGATGGTTTTCCCCGCAGCGGAACCCACGGTGACGTCGCAGGATTTATCCGGCTGGCCGTTGATGAGAACGGTGCAGGCCCAGCAGACTGCAATGCCGCAGCCGTATTTAGTTCCGGTGAGATGAAGGATGTCGCGAAGGACCCAAAGCAGCGGTGTGTTTGAAGGGACATCCACCTGATAATCCTGACCGTTAATATTGAGGGTGATCATGTTTTTTCTAAGTAGCACTTTCCGGGCTTCGGACAAATCTTATACCGTTAAATATATTTAACAAAACGCACCGCGCGAATACGAGAATGGCCGGGCCAATTGTTCGGCATTATTCATGGCTGAAAAGACTCCCTCCGACTTTCTTTCTTCATCCCACGCTGTGACCGCCTATTCTCCGCGCCTCATGTTCACGCTGCTCAATACCGATCCTTCGTCCAAAGCCCGTCGTGGCCGCCTCGTCACACGGCATGGCGTCATCGAGACGCCCATATTTATGCCCGTGGGCACGCAAGGCTCGGTGAAGGCCGTCTCGCCGATGGAGCTGCGCGAGCTGAAAGTGCAGATCATTTTGGGAAACACCTACCACCTCTTCGTGCGACCGGGCATGGAGGTGATGAAAAAATTCGGCGGTCTCCATCGCTTCATGAGTTGGGACGGCCCCATCCTCACCGACAGCGGCGGCTTCCAGGTTTTCTCCCTCGCCAAGCTGCGCAAGATCACCCCCGAGGGTGTTCATTTTCAAAACCATCTCGACGGCTCGCCGATGTTCCTCGGCCCGCGCGAGGCGATGGAAATCCAGTCCGCACTCGGTAGCGACATCTGCATGTTGTTCGACGAATGCCCGCCGTATCCGTGCGAGCGCGACTACGCCGCAAAGAGCCTCGCGCTCACGCTGAAATGGGCGCGCATGTGCAAGGAGGTGGAAACACCGGGGCTGAAATTTGGCATCGTGCAAGGCAGCAGCTACGCCGACCTCCGCCGCGAAAGCGCCGAGGCACTCGTGCAGATTGGATTCGATGGATACGCCATCGGCGGCGTGAGCGTCGGCGAGCCGGAGCCGGAAATGATGAAGGCCGTCGAGAGCGCCGAGCCCTTCCTACCCGCCGACAAAGCGCGCTACGCCATGGGCCTCGGCACCCCGCCGCAGCTCGTGGAAATGGTCGCGCGCGGCGTAGATATGTTCGACTGCGTGCTGCCCACACGCATTGCGCGCAACGGCACCGCTTTCACCGAGCGCGGCACGCTCAATTTGAAAAACGCCGAGTTCACGATGGACGAAGGCCCTATCGAGGACGGCTGTCAGTGCTATGCCTGCCGCAATTTCGCCCGCGGCTACCTGCGCCATCTCATCAAGGCCAACGAAATCCTCGGCCTGCGCCTCATCTCGCTGCACAACCTCCATTTTTACCTCCACCTCATGGAACGCATCCGCGCCCACATCGAAGCCGGCACCTTCGCCGACTTCCGCCGCACCTTCGTAGTCAACTACGTCCCCTGGCAGTCCGAGCCGGAGTAGCCGGTCTTTGCGCATTAACTCAGACCCGCCATTGACCGCAGGGCGCGGGGTCAGCATATTCCGCCCCCTTTTTCCAGGGAACCATGCCGCGCAACACCCGCAATTTTTGTATCATCGCCCACATTGACCACGGCAAGACAACGCTGTCTGACCGTCTGCTGGAGTTCACGGGGACGATCCAAAAGCGCGAGTCGCAGGAGCAAATGCTCGATGCGATGGATCTCGAACGCGAACGCGGCATCACCATCAAGGCGCATCCGGTGCGGATGATGTATACGGCGAAGGACGGCGTGGAATACAAACTCAACCTCATGGACACGCCGGGGCACGTGGACTTCGCCTACGAAGTGTCGCGCTCGCTCGCCGCATGCGAAGGCGCGCTGCTCATCGTGGACGCGGCGCAGGGCGTGGAGGCGCAGACCGTCGCCAACGTGCATCTCGCGGAAAAGCAGAAGCTGAAGCTCATCCCGGTCATCAACAAAATTGACCTGCCGAACTCCGATCTTCCATCGGTGTATCGTCAGTTGGAGGAAATTCTGGCCATCCCTGCGGAGGAGGCGATTCTCGCGAGCGCGAAGCAGGGCATTGGCATCGAGGAAATTTTGGAGGCTGTCATCGCGCGCATCCCGGCGCCGCTGGACAACCGCAAGGAACGACTGCGCGCACTGGTGTTTGATTCGACGTTCGACACGTATCGCGGCGTCGTCGTGTATGTGCGCGTGGTGGATGGTGCGATCAAGGCGGGCGATGTGGTGCGCCTCATGGCGACGAACAGCGCCTACGAAGTGAAAGAGGTCGGTATTTTCCGCCCGCAGGCACCGAAGTTCGTGCCGCAGCCGGAACTCGGGCCGGGCGACGTGGGCTACGTGATTGCAAACATGAAGACCGTCACCGAGGTGAAAGTCGGCGACACGCTCACCAATTCACGGATGCCCGCGAGCGAGCCGCTGGCGGGGTTTCAGGAGCTGCAGCCGATGGTTTTCAGCGGCATCTACCCGATCAACACGGCGGACTTCGAGCACCTCAAAATGGCGATGGGCAAGCTCCAACTCAACGACGCCGCGTTTCACTACATGGCGGAGAGCAGCGTCGCGCTCGGCTTCGGTTTCCGCTGCGGATTCCTCGGGCTGCTGCACATGGAGATCGTCATCGAGCGTCTGCGCCGCGAGTTCAACATGGACATCATCGCCACGTATCCGTCGGTCATCTACGAAGTGGTGAAGACGAACGGCGAAATTTTGAAAGTGGACAACCCGGAGACGCTGCCGGACGCATCTGTCATCGAAGAAATCCGCGAGCCCATTGTGCGGTGCTTTGTGATGATCCCGAACGAATACATTTCGCCGATGCTCCAGCTCATGATGGAAAAGCGCGGCATCGTGGACCACACGGAGACGCTCGACCCACGCCGTGTGATGATCACCGTGGATCTCCCGCTGAACGAAATCCTCGTGGATTTCGTGGACAAAATGAAATCCATCACGCGCGGCTACGGCTCGATGGACTACGAGCACTCCGGCTATCGCGCGGACAAGCTCGTGAAACTCGACATGCTCGTGAATGGCGAACGAGTGGACGCATTTTCGAGCATCGTGCATCGCGACAAGGCCGAGGCACGCGGGCGCGCCCTCGCGACGAAACTCAAGGAAGTCATCCCGACACAGCTCTACACCGTGGCCATCCAGGGTGCCATCGGCGGAAAAATCATCGCTCGCGAAACTGTGAGCGCGATGCGCAAAAACGTGACCGCAAAATGCTACGGCGGCGACATCTCGCGCAAACGCAAGCTCCTCGAAAAACAGAAAGAGGGCAAAAAGCGCATGAAGGCCATCGGCCAGGTGAACATCCCGCAGGAGGCGTTCATCGAAGTGCTGAAGACGAACTGACACGATTTTTACTATCAGTCCGTCATGTTGCGCGTAGCGCCAATCATTTCCAGCAATGTGTCTGTAGAAATCGTATGCGCCACGCTACACGCGCAGGAAAATACCGCGCTTGTGCAGGAACCGGGCGAGTAAAAGCACAAGTGCGAAACCCACGGTGAAAGGCCACCACGCCCATTCAGGATTGTGCGGCAGGTCCAACCGACCGGTGAATCTTTCAGCGACAAACTTCGGCATTACCAGACTGGCGGCGACGTAAAGCGCGATGGGATTCATTCCGATCCACACGAACGGCGTAGTCCATGCACGCCAGCGAAGTATTTCCACCACCCAGTAAAACAGCGCGAGCAACAGCGCGCTCCAGCCTGCGGTCACGAGGACGTAGCTCGATGTCCACAATTTCTTCACCACCGGAAATTCCCAGCTCCACGCCCAGCCGGAAAGCAGCAGCACAGTCCCCGCAATGGCGAGCCACGCTGCTTTGCGCTCCGACGACACTGGACCGAGCAACCAGCGACCCGCAAGCACACCGAACAGCGCCGTGGCGATGGCGGGCAGGCTGCTCAGAATTCCCTCAGGGTCATAGCTCCCATCGTAGCGCCGACCCGCGAGAAAGTTCGCATCCATCCAGTTGGCGAGGTTATGCCGCTCGGCGAAATCACCAGCACCGAAGCCGGGCACTGCCACGAACTTCATCAGCGCCCAATAGCTCACGAGGATAGTGATCGTCGCGATGATCAGCCCGCGCGTTTTGTAAAACATCGCGAGTATTCCCGCGCCGAGCGATGCGATCGCGATGCGCTGCAACACGCCCATCCAGCGCACCCGGTCGAATCCGTTCGCCAGTCCGCCATTCACAAAGATGCCGAGCAGAAATAAAACTGCGCAGCGTCCGAGCAGTCGCAACACCGCACGACGATGACCCACCCGTGCGACAGCCCGAGGCATCGAGAAGGTGAGCGACACACCGGCGATGAAAACGAAAAGCGGGAATATGATGTCTTCAAAATGAAGCCCCTCCCACTTCACGTGTTCAAAGTGCGCGGCAAACTGCGACACAAAGTCGGTGCCGTTCGGCTTTGCGCCAAATGCGACCGCTAGCAGGCGGAAAACTTCGCCGAGGCCGAGGATGCACGCCATGTCGAAGCCGCGCAAAGCATCGAGCGAAACGAGGCGTTCGGGACGTGAAGGTTCGGACATGGCGCGAGAAAGTGCTCCGGCTTTCGCGTAAAGTCGAAGCGACTTTTTCGTAATGTGGCCGACTGACTTCAGCCAGAGTCGGCGATGCGGTGTAAAAAATACCGCCTCCGTCGAACTGCTGCGAACTTCCACGTAGTCGAACTTCACGATTGGCCCAGCGTGCTTCGTTCTGGCATCGTATCCACGATGCACGCGCACTTTTTTCACCACACACCCGCATCCTGAGCCGTGCCGAATTTCTCCGACGACAAACAGGCCATTCTAGCAGCGTGGTCGCGCACACTCGCGCAATGCGGCAAAGCACCGGCCATCCTCGCGGCTGACGGTGGTGTGCTGCGGAACTTTGATCAAATCGAGGGGGAGGCGCGTGAATTGGAAATTTGCCTGGGCGATCTCCAGCGCGGTTCAGTCGCCGCCGTGCAACTCGGCAATGACCTTCGTTTCCCCGCCGTTCTCATCGCGCTGTGGCGGCTTGGTGTCATTCCCCTGCCGCTGGATCGCGCGGTGGAAAAGGACGCGCTCAGCGCCGCGCTCGCAATCTACCGGGGCAGCGCGCACATCAACCACGATAGCGACGGAGCACTCGACATTCGTCATTCTGAATCCGTCATTCCGCTGCCTCCGCCACGCGCCGATTTTCTCAAACTCACCTCCGGCACCACGGGCGCGCCGAGGGCGATTCGCTTCACCGCCGCGCAACTGCTCGCGGACTGCGACGCTGTTTGCGAGACGATGGGCATCGGCGACGGGGATGTGAATTTCGGCGTCATCCCGTGGTCGCACAGCTATGGTTTCAGCAATCTCGTCACTCCCCTGCTCTGCCGCGGCGTGCCGCTCGTCGCGAGCGAAGAGCGACTGCCACGCGCAATCCTCGACGGACTCGCGCGCTCGGGCGCGACGGTGTTTCCGGGACTGCCCGTTTTTTTTCAAAAGCTCGGCGCGCTCGACGCTCCGCCGCTCCCGCGACTGCGACTATGTATCAGCGCGGGCGCACCGCTCGATGGAGCGACGTCTGCGGCATTTCGCGCGAAGCACGGACTGAAAATCCACAGTTTCTACGGAAGCAGCGAATGTGGAGGAATCGCCTACGACGCGGGCGATGACGACGTGCCGGAGGGCTGCGTTGGCGAGCCGATGCGAGGCGTGGGACTCACTCACGATGAAAGCACGGGGCGCATCGAAGTGCGCGGGCCTGCGGTCGGCGAAGGCTACTTTCCCGAAGCTGATGACGCAGCGTTGGGCAGCGGGCGCTTCATTCCCGGCGACATCGTGCAGCGCACTCCGCAAGGACTTGTGCTCACAGGGCGCGTGAGCGATTTCATCAATGTCGCCGGGCGCAAGCTGAACCCTGCGGAAGTCGAATCCGTGTTGCGCACGTGTCCCGACGTGCGTGAGGCCGTGGTCTTTGGAGTGTCCAGTGTGCTGCGCGGTGAGGAGCCTGTCGCGTGCATCGTTGGCGACATATCAAAGGACACGCTGCTACGGCACTGCGCCGCCGCGCTTCCATCGTGGCAAGTGCCGCGTGATTTCTGGATGCTCGACGCGCTGCCGGTGAATGATCGAGGAAAACTGAGTCGTCGGGAATTGAGCAAACTCTATGGGCAGCGCTGAACTCGCTTTCACTTGGGGCTTGGAGTCGCCCATGCGCTCCCCTTTTCTCCCGCACACATGAGCGAGAACACAGCGGCAAAATTTTCAAGACCCGGCGCGTTGTCCACGCTGGTGCTGCTGCTCGCGATCAATCTTTTCAACTACATTGACCGCAGCGTGCTCACAGCGGTGGAGCCGGAGTTGAGCAAAACTTTCGCCCTCACCGGGAGCCGTTCCGGGATGCTGGCCTCGGTGTTTTTGCTCGCGTATATGTTTGGCGCGCCCGTCCTCGGGCGGATGGCGGAGCGGCATTCGCGCTGGAAAATCATCGCGCTCAGTGTGGGTGTGTGGAGCCTTGCGAGTTGCGCCTCGGGGTTTGCGTGGAGTTTTGAAATGTTGCTCGTATGCCGCATTATGGTGGGCATCGGCGAGGCTGGCTACGGCCCGGCGGCCCCGGCGCTGATTTCGGATTACTTCTCGGTCGAGAAACGCGGGCGCGTGATGGCGCTCTTCTATCTCGCAATCCCGGTGGGCAGCGCGCTGGGCTACGTCTTCGGCGGTCAAATCAACAAATGGTGGGGCTGGCGGTGGGCGTTCTGGGTGTTTGTGCCCCTCGAGCTTGCGCTGGCGTTGTTCTGCTATCTCCGGCACGACACACGGGCGACGGTCGCGGCGGCTTCGCAGCCTAGGCGTTCGTTCATCGCTGATGCGCGCACGCTCCTGCGCATCCCGTCATATTTGCTGAACACAGCGGCGATGACGGCGATGACGTTTGCGATTGGCGGCATTGCATTTTGGATTCCCAAATACATGACGGGCCGTCTCGCCATTCAGCAGGGACTGGACATTTTCACGCTGAACGGACTTCAAACCAACAACGATGCCTTCAAGGCTCTGCTTGCCGATGTAAACACAACCTTCGGCATCATCGTCGTGGTCGCGGGGATTTTTTCCACGTTCATCGGCGGTTGGGTCTGCGATAAACTGCGCTCGCGAATGCGCGGAGCATATTTGTTCGTGTCGGGCCTCGCCATTCTCGTCGCGTTTCCATGCACGCTCGCGATGCTGTGGCTGCCATTCCCCTACGCGTGGACGGCAGTGTTTGGTTCGGTGTTCTTTCTGTTTTTTAACACCGGCCCGGCCAACACCGCCCTCGCAAACGTGACCTCTTCCTCGATGCGCTCGACGGCTTTTGCGCTGAACATTTTCATCATCCACGCGCTCGGCGACGCAATCTCTCCACTGCTTGTAGGATGGGTAATGGATAAAACCGATTGGAACACCGCGTTCAAGCTTGTGTCGCTGATGATGGTGCTCGCCAGTGCACTCTGGCTCATCGGCTCCCGCTACCTCGCTCGCGATGAAGATGCGGCGGCGGAAAATGTGAATTGATATTCGCAGGAAACTTTTCTTGCCGCGACACGCGATGCCGCTAGCGTCCGCGCAGTTCTCTTTCCCAGAGCGGCAACGAAACGAAACAAGAAGGACAAGAAGGAGAACCATGCAGCCAATTCATTCATTCAACGTCGCCCCAAAACTTCCAGCCGCGCTGGAACCACTCAACGAACTGGCGAGGAACCTGTGGTGGACATGGGAACCAAGCGCACGTGCGTTATTTCGTCATCTCGATCCGGAGATGTGGCACCGGACTAATCACAACCCGGTGCGCTCGCTGCAACTTTGCAAACAAGGGCGACTGGAGGAACTCGCGAAGAACGACGACTTCCTTCGCGAGATGGGTGGAGTGATGCAAAAATTCCACGCATACATGGCGAGCGGCGAAACATGGTGGCATGGCCAGCCAGCGCCGGGCCTCACTGGGCCGGTGGCTTATTTCTCGGCAGAGTTCGGTTTTCACGAATCGTTCCCGAATTACTCCGGCGGCCTCGGCATCCTGAGCGGCGACCACTGCAAATCCGCGAGCGATCTGGCGCTGCCTTTCGTGGCGATCACGCTGCTCTACCGGCACGGCTATTTTAAACAGCAGATCAACAAGGACGGCTGGCAGGAAAGTTTGCAGCTTAATCAAAACTTCACGCACCTGCCCGTGCGCGAGGTGAAGGACAAGGACGGCAAGCCGCTGCACGTCGGTGTGCATTTGCTCGGGCGCACGGTGTCTGTGAAAGTGTGGCAACTCGCAATCGGGCGCATCACGCTCTATCTGCTCGATACCGATGTGCCGGAGAACATCGCCGAGGATCGCGAAATCACTGCGCAGCTCTACGGCGGCGACAGCGAACTGCGCATCCGTCAGGAAATCGTGCTCGGCATCGGCGGCGTCCACGCGCTGAACGCGATGGGCATCAAGCCCGCCGTGCATCACCTCAACGAAGGGCACGCAGCGTTCATCTCGCTCGAATTGATCCGCCGTCGCGTGCAGGAGGGAAAACTGGATTTCTACTCCGCATTGCAGGCGACTGCGGCGGGAAACGTCTTCACCACACACACGCCGGTGCCTGCGGGAAATGACGCGTTCTCCCTCGATCTGATGCAGAAATACTTCGGTGACTACCCTGCACAGGTGGGGATTGATTTCGAGACGTTCGCAAGTTTCGGCCAGACACGAAAAGATCCGCACGAGCCGTTTTCGATGACGATTTTCGCGCTGCGCACGAGCCGCCACGCAAACGGAGTGAGCGCGCTGCACGGACGTGTTTCACAACGGCTGTGGCAGGATGTGTGGGCCGGGGTGCCGGTGGCGGAGGTTCCCATCACGAGTGTGACGAACGGCATCCACACGAAGACGTGGGCCGCGCCGGACTTCATCAAGCTCTACGACAAATTTATGCCCGGATGGGAGGAGAAGCTGACAGACCGCGATTTCTGGCGCAAAGTGCAGGACATTCCCGACGAGGCGATATGGGAGGCACATCAACGCCAGAAGAGCCGCACCATCGCATTCATCCGTGACCGCGTGCGCACGCAGCGCCAACGCCTCGGTGAAAGTCCGGAAAAGATTCGTGCTCTGTCACACATGCTCAATCCCGAGGTGCTCACGATTGGCTTCGCGCGGCGATTTGCGACCTACAAACGTGCGACGCTCCTTTTCGCCGACCGCGAGCGACTGGCGCGGCTCTTGAACAACATCGAACGACCCGTGCAATTTGTCTTCGCAGGCAAGGCGCATCCGAAGGACGAACCGGGCAAGGGCTTCATTCAGGAGGTGTATAAATACACGCGGATGCCGGAGTTCGAGGGGCGCATTGTTTTTATCGAAGACTACGATCACTACGTCGGCAGACGGCTTTATCAAGGTGTGGATCTTTGGCTTAACAACCCGCGTCGTCCGCTCGAAGCGAGCGGCACCAGCGGAATGAAACTGCCACCGAGCGGCGGCCTGAATTTGAGCGTTCTCGATGGCTGGTGGTGTGAAGCCCACACCGGGAAAAACGGTTGGGCCATCGGCGCGGAAATTCCCGAGAGCGCGGATCAGCCCGATCCAAAATTCGAGGACGAAGTAGATGTCGCGAGCCTCTTCCATGTGCTCGAAACACAAATCCTCCCGCTCTACTACGCCAAACCCGACGGACGCCTGCCGCTCGCGTGGATCAACCTCATGCGCGAATCCATCCGCACCATCGTGCCCGTTTTCAACACGCACCGCATGGTCGCCGAATACACCAAGCGCCTTTACGAACCGGCGGCAATCGCACACACCACGCTCACGGCAAACGGTTGCAAAAGCGCTGTCGCACTGAGCCAGTGGAAATCAAACATCCGCCGCGACTGGCCGCACGTCAGTGTAAGCGAAGTGGGCATCCGCACTGGCAATGGTTCAAGCGTCGCCGTGGGCGATTCCATCGAAGTGAGCGCGCGCGTCGTCCTCGGTCCCATCACGCCGGAGTTCGTCCGCGTGCAGGCCTACTACGGCGAAAATGTGAACGCGAGTATCACGAACCCAAACACCGTGGAACTCACGAAAGTCGAAACGCTCGCCAACGGTGCCTACCGCTTTGCGGGAACAATCCCCGCAAAGGAAAGCGGCAGCTACGGCCTGAGCGTGCGCGTGATTCCCACACACCCGAACCTCATTCAAGCACACGAACTGCGACTCATCGCATGGGCAAAGTAGAAGGCCACAAAGTCACATCCGTTTTTCACAGCACGTAATTTCCTGGGGCGTGACGCTCAGCGCGCTAGCAAAGTTTTCCAGCCATGCCACGCCATGTAGGCGGCGAGCACCACAAGCAGTGCGCAGGAAACGTAAGGCGCGCGACGCATCGCTTCGCCGAAGCCGCGAAATTTTCGTTGCGCGTGCTGCACGCTCAGTGCCGCGAGTGCGCCGACGGAAACCATCGTGAGCGCAAGGCCAAAGCTGAATGCAGCAACCATCGCGAAGCCAAGCGCGGCGCGCTTGAGTTGCAGACAGACGAACAGAACGGTAAAGGCAGCGGGGCACGGCATGAGGCCGCCGGTGATGCCAAAGAGGACTATTTGCGGCGTCGTGACGGTGCGACCGGCAAAACGCTGTGCGATGTCCTGCGCGTGTGCGCGCTCGTGGGCGTCCTGAAAATCCTTGCTGCCATCGTCCTCCCCATGGTCGTGGTGATGATGCGCGTCCTCGCGGAACTCCGCACGGCACGTGTGCGCGTGCCCGCCGTGCACGAGCGTAAGCAACACGTCGAACTCGTGCGGTTCGGGAATGTCATCGCGGGATTCAAGGAAACCGTCCTTGGCGACAAAGGTGAAAGACTGACGCGAACCATCGGGCCGCGTGGTTTCAATCGTCACGTCCGCAGCCGCAGGCAGGTTTTCACCCGCCGGTGCGCGCAGCCAAAAGACAGGCGGCACGCCGTCCTCGAAAACGCTCAATTCGATTTTTCCGTGTCCGGTATCCAGCACAAAAAGCTCGCTGTGCGCATGTGCATGTCCTTCGTGGGAATGCTCGTGGTGGTGCCCGGCGGCTTCCCTCAGTTCGCGGCGCGTGCGGAAAAACATCCACGCAGCGAGGGCGAGAATGCAGACAGCGGAGCCGATTTGCAGATACGGCTCAACACTCTCCGCATTCCACTGGCTGCCGAAGTAGAGCGCGAGCACGGCGAGAAGCCAGATGATGAGGGAATGTGAAATCGCCGCAGACAATCCGAGCAAAACCGCCTGCCAAACTGTGCCGCGGATGGCGACGATAAACGCAGCCATCATGGTTTTCGAGTGCCCCGGCTCCATGCCGTGCATGGCTCCGAGAAGGATGGCCGCGGGAATGAATAGCCAGAGGCTTGTGTTGCCACTTTGCAGTGCATGAAGGAAATCAGACATGGGTGGACTATGCCCCCTCCCCCCATGTGCACAAGAACTGAATTCGCAGTGTGGCTATCGCCATGGTAATGGATACACTCAGGTATGCCTAGACACTCACACAGTCATTCCCATGTGCATTCACCCGACGAAAAACGGGCGCTGCAACTCCGCTTGCGCAAAATCGCGGGACAAATCACCGCCATTGAAAAAATGGTCGGTGAAGACCGCGATTGCCCGGAAGTGCTAATGCAGGTGGTCTCGGCCCGCAAGGCACTCAAGTCATTTGCACAACTCGTCATCCATGAACACACGCACCAGTGCATCGAGGGGGCATCAGAACCGAAAGAGGCGCAACGAAAACTCCGGGAATTGCTGAGTGTGCTGGAGCGATATGTGGAATAAGCCGGTTCTTACGCAGGCGAATCACAAAGTTTACAATTCAGGAAATGAATCCACTTTCTGGCTTGGTAGATTCTTCCGCAACTCGCGGCTGCGCAGCCACAGGAAGATCACCGGCGTGACGATGAGGATGTGGACGAGGCTTGAAAGCATCCCGCCGATGACGGGCGTCGCGAGCGGCTTCATCACTTCCGCGCCCTGACGTTGGCTCCACATGATTGGTAACAGCGATGCGACGATGGTGGCGACGGTCATCACCTTCGGACGCAGACGCAGGCGCGCACCGTCTTTCACCGCTTGCACGAGGTCGGCGTAATTGAAGGCCGCTCCACGCGCAGCCATACGCGCTTTCACCGTCTCATCGAGATAGACGACCATCACGACGCCGGTTTGCACGGCGGTGCCGAAAAGCGCGATGTAGCCAACCCACACTGCACCGTTGAAATTATAGCCGAGCAGGTATTGCAGAAAGACACCGCCGCTGAGCGCGAATGGCACGGCAAGCATAACGTGCGCGGCCTCCAGCGCGCTGTGATAGACGATGTAGAGCAGCACAAAAATGATGAGTAGCACGATGGGAAAAACGACGATCATCGTGGCGACGAAGCGGCGCTGGTTTTCGTATTCGCCGGTCATCCGGTAGGTCATGCCTTCCCAATTTATCGTGCGAAGTTTTTGCTCCACCTCCGCGACGAAGCCGCCGAGATCGCGGTCTTGCACGTTCGCCTGCACGTAGGAGCGCAGCTTGCCGTTCTCGCTGGCGATTTCGTTCGCACCGATTTCGCGGGTGATTTTTGCAACCATGCCGAGCGGGATGTAGGCGGGTTGCGCCTCGGTTGTCGTAGATTTCATGGCACCGCCGCCGGTAGCGGGCGCGGCGGGTGTCATGCCTGGGCGCGTCGCGATGAGGATGCGTCCAAGTTCCTCGATGTTGTCGCGTTCGCTGCGTTCGATGCGGATCTGGATGGGAAAGCGTTCGCGACCTTCGATGGTGACGCTCACGTTTTTACCGCCGATGGCAATTTCGACGGCATCGAGAACATCGCGCGCGCTGAGGCCGTAGCGGGCCATCGCGCGGCGATCCACTTTCACATTGAGATACGGTTTGCCTTGCACACGCGATGGCGAGACGCCCGCCGCACCTTCGATGCCTTTGATGAGCGCCTCGACTTCGTATGCTTTGCGCTGAATCACATCTAGGTTGTCGCCGTAAATCTTCACGCCCACCTGCGCGCGGATGCCGGTGTAGAGCATGAGGATCCGGTTTTCGATGGGCTGTAAAAATGCGGGCACGTAGCCGGGGACGAGTTTCATTTTTTCCGTCAACTCCGCCTTCAATTTTTCGACCGTCATGCCATCGCGCCACGCCGGGTTGCGCTTCACGGTGAAGCGGCCGTCGGGGATGTATTCGGGCTTCAGCATGATGGTCGTCTCCAGCATTTCCGTCGGCGCGGGATCGGTGGCGCTCTCAAAACGGCCCAGCTTTCCGGCGACGCTCGCGACCTCCGGCGTCTGTGCGATGACGCTGTCCTGCCACGACATGACGCGCTGGATTTCCGGCAGCCCGGTCTTCGGCAGCAGCACGGGCATGAAGAGCAAACTGCCTTCGTTCAGCGGCGGCATGAACTCCTTGCCAAAGCCCGCCGTGAGCGTGGCGGTGCGCTCCCATCCGGCGTCGCGCAGCTTTTTCACCGTCGCGCGCGGCAGTCCGAATGCGACGAGCAGTGCGCTGGCGAGGATGCACAGCGCGGAGCACATCACGATGGCGCGATGGCGCAGTGCCCAGTCGAGCGTCGGCGTGTAGATGCGAAGCAGCACTTTCATCACCCAGTTGCTTTCCTCGGAATGAAACGGCCCGCGCACGAGCCACGCGCAGAGCACTGGCACGATGGTCACGGCGAGCAGCGTGGAGCCGAGCATCGCGAAGGTCTTTGTGAACGCGAGCGGGTGAAAAAGTTTTCCCTCCTGCCCCGTGAGCGCGAACACCGGCACAAACGCGAGGATAATGATCGCCATCGCGAAGAAGATGGGCCGCCCGACTTGCCTGCACGCGGTGAGCGCGGTGTGCCACGTCTCCTGCGCGGTGAGCGGACGCTTTTTCTCCTCCGTCTCGCGCTCGCAGTGGCGGATGACATTTTCCGTGACGACGATGGCCGCGTCCACAAGCACGCCGATGGCGATGGCGATGCCGGTGAGCGACATGATATTCGACGTGATGCCGAACTGCTTCATCAGGAAGAACGAGATGAGGATCGAGACCGGTAGCGGCAGCGTGACTATGAGGATGCTGCGGAAGTGCCAGAGGAAAATAATGTGCGCGAGCGTCACGAGGATGATTTCCTCGATGAGCGCGTGCTTGAGCGTGTCAATCGTCCGGTCAATCAGCTCGCTGCGGTCGTAGAACGGCTTGATGCTCACGCCCGGCGGAAGGCTCGGCGCAAGCTGCGCGATGCGCTCCTTGATGCGCTCGATGACGGCCTTCGCGTTCTCGCCGTTCCGCATCACGACCGTGCCGCCGACGACCTCGTGTCCGTTCACGTCGAGCGCGCCGCGCCGGAAGTCGCCGCCGATTTGCACCGTCGCGATGTCCTTGAGATAAATGGGTGTGCCCTCGCGCGCCTTCACGGTGACGAGTTCGAGATCCTCCGTGCTTTCAACGAGGCCGATGCCGCGCAGAACAAACTCCGCGCCGTTTTCCTCCACGACTTTGCCGCCGACGTTGAGGTTCGCGTTTTGCACGGCGGTCATCACCTCCATCATCGAGACGCCAGCTGCGCGCATTTTCGACGAAGACAGCTCGATTTGATACTGCTTCACGAAGCCGCCAATGCTGGCGACCTCGGCCACGCCCTCCACACTCGCGAGCGAGTAGCGGATGTGCCAGTCCTGCAACGAGCGCAGCCGTGCGAGGTCGTAGCCTTCCTTCGATGGATCCACATCGAGATAGTATTGATACACCCAGCCAAGGCCCGTCGCATCCGGGCCGAGTTGCGGCTTCACGCCCTCGGGCATTGCGCCTTGCAGATAGTTCAGCCGCTCCAGCACGCGGGCGCGCGCGAAATACGGATCCACCTCGTCTTTGAAAATAATCGTGATGAGCGAGAAGCCGAACATCGAAGTCGCACGCACGTCCTTCACGCCGGACAATCCTTGCAGGCCGGTGGTGAGCGGATACGTCACCTGATCCTCCACCTCCTGCGGACTGCGCCCCATCCAGTCGGCATAGACGAGCACCTGATTTTCCGTGAGATCGGGAATGGCGTCCACGGGCGTCGTGGACACGGCGCGGATGCCGAGCGCGACGAGCACCAGCACGCCGCACGCGACGAGGAAGCGGTTTCGCAGACTCCATTCGATGATGCGTTCAATCATGGGTCAGGGTTTCACTTTTACTCCGCAGTCGAGCATTTCTGCTCCGAAATACGGGTTGCGGATTTCCGTGCCGGCGAGCTGCAGCCATCGGCCTTTCTTCGGCGCATCGGGAACAGCCTTGTTCACCATCGGGCACTCAAAGACTTCGACATCCACTGGCTTGTCGCCTTTGCGCAGCGGCTCCAGCACGGTGACCGCGGCGGTGGAAAACGAAAGGAACATTTTCCGCGCAGCATCAAGGTCGGCGGCGGCGTGGAGATGGCGTGCTTCTTTCAATTTTTCCAGCGCGTCGGCGAGATCCGCTCGGTCGGCGAACGCGGCGGAGAGCGATTCCACAACGGTCGTCGCATCCGGGCCGGCTTTGTTGAAGGCGGCGAGATCGTCCTTCGAGAGCGCAGCGGCGATGGCGTCGGCGGCCTTGATGAAATTCTCGACCGCATTGCGCTGCGCGTCGGAAAGCGCGGGCGCGGCCTTCGACGGCGACGCTGAGAACGAGCGGTTCATTTCCGCCTGTCCGTCCATGAGCAGGTTGCCGTTCGTCACCACCTTGTCTCCCACCTTCAACCCAGCCAGAACTTCAACGACCTCGTCGCCGCGTCGTCCGAGTTTCACCACGCGGCGCGAATACACGCCCTTCCCCTCGTCCACGTAGGCAACGGCCTCGGCTCCCGTCTGAATCACTGCGGTGCGCGGAATCGCCAGCACCTCAGGCGCGTCGAGACGCACGAGGCCGTCGGCGTAGAGCCGGTGCAGCAGCAGGCGGCGACCCTCGACGAGCGGATTCTCCAGCTCGACGCGCACTTTTGTGGAACGCGTAGTTTCATCGAAATTCGGGTCTATGAAAGTGATGCTGCCCGTGAACGTCTTGCCCGGATGCGATGGCGTGCGGATGTCCACTTTCAACCCTGGCTTTATCCAAGGCAGGTCCTGCTCGTAGGCCAAAAACTGAAACCACATCGTCGAAAAATCCCCGATCTCGAGGAGCTTCTCGCCCTCCTGCACATATTGACCCTCATACACATTTTGCGAGACGACCGTGCCGCCGATGGGCGAAAGGATTTCCGTCGTGAGTTTGTCGCCGGATTTTTCCGGCAGCGCCTCGATCTGCGCGGCGGTCAGTCCCATTTGAATGAGGCGGAGCGCCACGTTTTTTCTCATTTCGCCAGTCAGTAAACGATACTCGCGCTCAGCCTGGAGCAGCGCAGGACTGTAGTAGTCGGCGAGTGCCTGACCCTCGGCCACTTCAGCGCCGATAAAATTCACGTGGAGCTTTTGCACGCGCCCAGCGACGTAGGCCGAAATCAGCCGGTGGCGCGTGGCGTTGTCGTCAATCATCCCCGCCACGTTCAGCGTTTTCGTAAGCGGCTGTCTCTTCGCCCCGATAGTCTGCACATGGAGCACCCGCACCATGCTTTCGCTGAGCGATACCATATTGCCGCCAGCTTCAAAACCCTTCTCTCCCTCATACACCGGCGTCAGTTGCATTCCGCAAATCGTGCAGCGACCCGGCTTGTCGCTCTTCACCCACGGGTGCATTGCACTTTGGTAATAGAGAATTTTGCGCGCGCCGCCCGCTGGAGTTGCAACGGTCGGTGCGGCGAAATGTTGCGTGGCAAACCACGTCGCAGGCACGGCGATGGCGAGCGTGAGCAGGATGATGGCGATTGGTTTCATGGTTGGAAAATCAGCGTTTGTTTTGCGGGATGAGCGCGCGGAGCGTTTCGAGCGCAGCGCGCTGAGCGGCGAGAAAGCGGCGCTCATCCAGCCGCACGGAGAGCAGTGAGCGGCGGGCTTCGAGCACTTCGAGCAGCGTGGCTTTTGAACTGAGCCACGCATTGCCCACCGCCTCGGCTGCCCTGCTCGCGGCGGGGATGATTTCCTTCTCATAGGCGGCTGCCTGCTGTGCGGCGTTGCGCGCCTCGGTGGATGCGGCGATGGCCTGCGCCTGCAATTCGATCTCCGCCGCCGCGAGGTCGCGCTGCGCTGCGTCGGCGAGGGCGGCGGCACGCTCCTCGTTCGCGCGATAGATGCGACTATTGAACCACGGCAGACTTACCTTCACCCCAAAAATCGCGTCTCGAAAATCACCGCCAGAATACGTCATAGTATCCACGCTGAGCATCACGCCCGGCTGGCGCTCGCTCTTCGTCACGATGGTTTGCGCGTCCGCTGCGCTGGCGAGGTGGCGGAGTGATTGCAACCGTGGATTTGCGGATGAAAGTCGTGCGATCAGCGTCTTCAGTTCCGGCGCGCTTGTGATGCCTGGGAGCGAAAGATTCTCCCACGGCTGCGCTGCGGGTCTGCCAAGGATCAGATTTAGCTGCCGCACCCGCCGCTCACGTTCGCGCAACATCGCAGCGAGCTTCTGCTGTTCCTGCGCGAGTTCGCTTTCAACACGCAACGCCTCGGCTGCACCGGTCGTCGGGTCTTTGGTTTTTTCAAGGGCATTCGCCGCCATCTGCTTCACCCATTCGACTTGCTGCACCTCAAGCGCGAGCGCCTCATCTGCGAGCGCAAGCTCCAGCGCGGCTTTGGCGGTTTCCATGCCGAGCATTGCTTCCACCGTCATCACCTCCGCCGCCTGCGCCCGTTGCTCGGCCTCCGCTTTGGTTTTCATCGCCGTGTAAAGATCGGGCCGTGGGAGCCGCTGCTCGATACCCACGCCGATGTCGCCGTTGTCCTTTCGGTAACTCAACCGCGCAGCAGCGAGCGTGAAGCCCATCTCCGGGTCATCCCAAAGCCGCACTGCGCGCACACCCGCCGCCGCCGCCGCGAGTCGTTTTCGCGCCGCGTCAACGCCAGGATGTTTGCGCTGAGTCTCGGCACGAAGCTGCGCGAGCCATTCATCGCTCAACATCCGCCCTTCATTTTTTGCGGGTGTCTTTGCGTGCGGCGGTGCCACTTGCGATGGCGTCTGTGCATGGAGCTGTCCAATGACAAGCACGGCTGCGACGAGCACCGGACGAAGATGGGCGAGGTTGTTTGGTTTCATGTGCAGACGGATTGTGCCGACCAGCACCGGGCGGCGGATCGGACGCCGCCCGGTTTGTGCCTGTGCTTATTTTTTTGTCGCGGCGTCCTTCACTTGCTTCGCGTATTTCGCTGGGTCTTTGTCGAAGTCCTTCTTGCAGTTCTTGCAGCAGAGCCACACGTCGGTGCCCTCGTGCGTGACCTTGAACGGCTTCATGTCGCCGCCGCCAATCTCCTCGCCGGAGATGACGCATTTTTTCAACGGATAATCCTTCGGCACGCCGGAACCGGCAGCGAAGACGAAGCCGCCGAAAAGCACGGCAGCGATGATGGTGATGATGGATTTTGTTTTCATGGTTTGTTGTGTGTTTGTTTTTGAAATGCCTGCCGTTGCTTTGTTGTCGTCGCGTCCACGCGGGCAGAAACGCGCGACGCGACGGTGCGGAGAAAGTGGAACACGCGGACACACCACGCCCGCACGGGCGGATGGCGCATGGCAGCGCAATGAAGCCTCCGCCGATGGCGGAGCGCAGCGCTGCTACGCAGCGAAGGGCGGAGCGTGCGAGTGCAGGCTCCGTTGCAAAACCAATTCAGCGAACGTGGGCGAGTCCGGTGGTGGACCGGTTTCCGGGGCGGCGCTGATTTTTGCGGGAGGTAAAATCAAAACGGCGGACTGCAAATCCAGCGGTGCCTTGACGATGTCCGCCTGCGCAGCATCCGGCAGCTTCGCGCCAACGGGCGTGACAACATTCAACGTCTTACAGCAGCCCTGCGGCATTTGCTGGCAGGGTGCTTCTTTCCCGGGAACGGGAACATTTTTGTGGCAGCATGCAGACTCACCTGCCGCGTGCGTCGCCTTCCGCATTTCGCCCAGCAATCCAGCCAGCGCGCAGTGATTCGAGAGTGCGATCCAGCAGAGAAGTGTCAGAACCCCGACCAAAACCCGGGTGAAATGCTGGCTGCGAATTGTTTTCACGGCAGAGGTAAGAGTGGACCTATCTGCATTTTGTTCAATCAATCATTCACTTCGCGTTGCGGAACGCATCGGGAACGCTAGTATCGCTGCCGCACAATGATTAGCTGCTCCACCTGCTGGAACTCCGGCCGCCACACCGACGGCGCCGCCATGATCCAAGAAATCCTCGACCTCGGTTTCGACACCGTGGAACTCGGCCACGGCATCCGACTCCCGCTCGTCGAGGGCATCCTGAAAATGCACGAAGCCGGGAAGGTGAAAATTTCCTCCCTCCACAACTTCTGCCCGCTCCCGCCGGAAATCCCCCACGCCTCGCCCGATTGCTACGAACTTTCCTCGCACCTCGACGGCGAACGCGAACGCGCCATACGCCACTCGCTCAAGACGATTGATTTTGCAAAACGCCTCGGCGCCCCCTTCGTCGTCATGCACCTCGGCAGCGTCCCCATCGGCGAATACACCCACAAACTGGTGAAAATGGCCGAGGTCGGGATGCACATGACCAAAGACTTTGTGCGCATGAAAATGGAAGGCGTCAAAAAACGCCAGGCAAGCTGGGAAAAACCCTTCCAGCGCATGCTCGTCAGCCTCCGCCGCGTGTATGACTACGCCGCCGAACAAGGCATCCAGCTCGGCATCGAAAGCCGGCACAGCTTCGAGGAAATCCCCAGCGAACGCGAAATGCTCGCCGTGCTGGAGCAATTCCCCGCCCCCACCGCAGGCTACTGGCACGACTTCGGCCACGTGCAGGTGAAGCACAACCTCGGCTTCCTCGACCACGTCCAGTGGTTTGAAAAAATCGCCCCCCGCCTCATCGGCTGCCATCTCCACGACACCAAATGGCCGGGCCGCGACCACATGGCCCCCTTCACCGGCGACGTCGAATACGACAAACTCCTCCCCTTCATCCCCAAAGACACCCTCTTCGTCTTCGAGATGAGCCCCCGCCGCACCAAGGAGGAAATCACCACCTCCCTCGCCAAGTGGAAGGAACGCTTCGGCGCGTAAAAGCGCGATTCCTCTCTGTCTCTACCGCCCTCCATGTGCAACCGCTACGTCCAGTCCGGCAAAGAAGTCAGGCCCGGCCAGCGCACCCGCGTCCTCCTTCGCGGCCCCGCCGGGAAATTCGACGTGCCCTTTGAGCACGCCATCTTCGGCGGCCCCGCCCGCAGCGAAAGCCGCAACTACTGGCTCCGCCGCGAACAAGCCGAGCCCGTCCTCATCCCCGACATCTCCAGCTTTGGGGAAAAGGACAAAACCACCG
>CAIYUV010000170.1 GCA_903929475.1 uncultured Spartobacteria bacterium | reverse complement strand
GCCGTATTTTGGAATCATGTCGCGAAATAAATATTGAGCGACATGGAATCAGGCTGCCCTTTCCGAGTCATCGCGTGACGCCAGACTGCGTTCCACGAAGGCGATGAAATCCGCATCCTGAAAGACTTTGGATTTCTCCCAAACTTCGCGCGGAATCGAGCGGTTCAGAAACTGCCGGATGTCCGCCGCGACTGCATCGTCATCAAATTGCATCCCGAGTTTGCGCGCCTTGAACGCCGCTCGCAGATGCAAAATTAACGTGTGAACGAACAATTCTTCCTCTGCCGTCACGGGGTCACGATTCAGATTTACGGATACCATCAATACACGAGCAAGTTCGCTCCGCTCATAAAGCCGCGACCAAATTTCGCGGTGGGCATTTGTGAGTGCAAACAGGTTCCCTATTTTTCGTTCCTTCGTATCTGTGCGAACGGAATGAACCGCTGTGAAAAGACCGACGAGGAGACTCGCCGTTTGCAGGACTTCCATCCCATGCTTTTCCGCCCATCCAAGTATTCCCATGTCCGCATTTTACCACGGACGGGTTTTTCGCGCTAAAGCGTTTCAGGAATATCCGCCTTGGCGAAGACGAGTGTCTTGCGCGGAATTTTGATGATGCGTTCATCCGGGCCGCAGCCAGCGCCAAAGCGCAGCTTGCCGATGGCGGCGTCAGTAATATCCACGCCGATGATGGCGAAGTCGCCGTCTTCGAGTTCGAGGATGTCGGGGCAGCCTTGCAGTGAAGAAGTCTGCGCTCCGTTGGCGTGAGGATCGGGGCCGATGCGTCGTGTGATGTTCATGCCGAAAACATTTACTATAGTAAAGTCCGCCGTCAACTGATTTTTCTCGTAGGCTCAGTATGTGTCAAAGAATCCGCTACGGGATCGCATCCACTCAGTCCTCATCGCTTCACTGTGCAAACGCCGCAATGAAATCGGCATTTCCATGACCGCGCTTGCGGCGAAGTCAGGCCTTTCCCTCACGATGATTTCGTTCGTCGAACGCGAGATTCGTAAGCCGACAATGGATACGCTGCTCCGCATCGCGGATGCGCTTGAAGTGGATCTTTGGAAACTCCTTCGCGACGCGACAAAGAGCGCAACCAAGCCCTGACGCTTCCTGTCCTTTATCAAGGACTGCGGCTATCGCACTCCGGCAAATAGCCCTACATACATGGTATGTAGCCCCGCGCGAAATCCGCGCGACATTTTCGCGGCTCAACGACCGCGTGAACTTGCTCCCCAAAGGTTGTCGTGCAGCGCCCGACTTCGCGCGATTTCCTACGGCTATCGGGTCACCCGTCGTTAGCCACTCCGGCCTACCAAATCACGCGAAGTCGGCCACCCCCCGACAACCTTTGGGGAACTAATTCCTAAAGGACAACCTCACTATCGTGCCCGTCCACCCTACCGGGCGAACGACGACTTCGCGCACAGCGCAGGCTATCGCCACCACCGTCACCGTTGGAAATCGCGCCCCGCGTTTTGTTCCCCATCGCCCCGTGTCGGCTATCGCTCGTCGCGAACTGGTGAGCCTTTGGAGTTTTTGAATTCGTCTGGTAAAATGAACACATGCCTACCCTCAGACATCCACGCTTTCGTCGCACGGACAAATTTCCGCCGATGGAACTCACCGCGCGTGACGCAAAGATTTTGCGCCTGCTACGGCGTCATCGCTTTCTACGTTCCAGCCACATTGCCGCGTTGCTCCGCGACAGCCGGCAACAGCTTCTTCGCCGTTTGCAAAAACTCTACCATCACGGCTACGTCGAACGTCCACCCTGCCAGCTCGATTACTTCCATCGCACGGGATCTCAGGCGATGGTCTATGGACTCGGCAATCGCGGAGCGGCTTTCCTACACCGCACGGAAAGCCCGATACTTATCCGCTTGGATCAAAATGCGCGCAACCGCTCCGCATCGCGGCTTTTCCTCGATCACGCACTGATGATTTCCGACGTGCTGGTAGCACTGGAAACCACCTGCCGTGAGTGCGGAGACGTGCGCATCCGCTACGCCGAGGAACTTTCACATTCAGCGAACGGCGACGTTTCGCGATGGAGCATCGCTGATAGCGACGGCGCGCGCACGGCTGTCATCCCGGATGCCGTGTTTGCACTGGAGCGCACGCGTGTAAATGGCTTGGTGGATTCCGTGCTCTATTGCCTCGAAGCAGATCGCGGCACCATGCCCGTGCAGAGCAGCAATCCGCACCGCAGTTCCATCGCTCGCAAGTTCTCCGCCTACGAAACAAGCTGGCGCACGAACGTTTTCAAACAGCGATTCAACGCGTCCCGCGTGCAGGTGCTCACCGTCACGACCTCTGCCGCACGGCGCACGTCCATCATGGAATGCGCCTACACCAGCCGTCGCAGCCCCGGGCTTTTTCAATTCGTCGCACTCACAGACATTCTCACCTCGCCAGCCGCCTTCCTCGATTTTCTGCTCACGCGACAGGATTGCGCATTGGTGGAGAGCTTCATGCCTCACGCGCCGCTTCCGGCAAGATAGGCGTCAAGAATCGCAGCCAGTCTCCATTACCTCAGCCGCTCGCCCTCGTGCGTCTTTGCGGCTGGAAGCATTTCGCATCGGATTCGACACCACGCCAAGCTGAACTTCGACACGGCAGCGCAGCGCGATGTTCTCACCGATTGCAGGAGTGGTGGCTGGCTACGGCATCATGGACGAACATTTTTCACACATCGGCACACGCGAGATTTGGGGCGGGCTTCATCCCGTCGGTCTTTCGCTGTCCGACCGCAGGCAGCACCTCTACCTCATCGGGAAAACGGGTTCGGGAAAAACGACACTGCTTCGCAATCTCATCGTGCAGCACCTTACCGCCGGGCACGGAGTCGCGCTGATTGACCCGCACGGCGACCTCGCCGAAGAACTCCTCGACTGCATCCCTCCGCATCGCGCCGACGACTTGGTATATTTCAATCCCGGCGACCTCGACTTCCCCATCGGCCTCAATCTCATCGCAAACGTCACACCCGACGACCGGCATCTTGTCGCCAGCGGAATCGTTGGCGCTTTCAAAAGCATCTGGCGGGACTCGTGGGGGCCGCGTCTCGAATATATTCTCTACAATGCCATCGCCGCATTGCTCGACTGCCCGAACACTTCCCTGCTCGGCGTGAACCGGATGCTCACCGACGCCGATTATCGCCGCCGCATCGTAGCGAAAGTGCGCGACCCATTTGTGCGCGCATTCTGGACGGACGAATACGAGCAATACGACCCGCGCTTCCAGCGCGAGGCCATCGCGCCGATTCAAAACAAGCTGGGGCAATTTCTGCTCAACCCCGTTGTCCGAAACATTCTCGGCCAGGTCCGCACGAAAGTGAGCATCCCGTTTATGATGAACACCGGCCGCATTTTTATCGCCAATCTCTCGAAAGGAAAACTCGGCGCGGACAAGGCGAACCTTCTCGGCAGTCTGCTCACCACGCAGTTCCAACTTGGTGCAATGGCCCGCGTGAACCAGCCCGAGAACGAACGGCGCGACTTCTTTTTGTTTCTCGACGAATTCCACAACTTCACCACCGACGCCTTCACTTCCATTCTTTCCGAGGCGCGCAAATACCGCCTCTGTCTCGCGCTCGCACATCAATACATCGAGCAGGTGCCGCTCCCGGTGCGCAGTGCAGTCTTTGGAAACGTCGGCTCTCTCATTTCCTTCCGTGTCGGCAATGCCGATGCCGAGGTCTTGCAGCGTGAATTCGGCAAGAGCTACGCGCTGGAAACTTTCGTCGGACTCGACCGCTTTCAAGTCATCGCGCGTCTCTCCGAAGACGGCCAGACGCGCGAGGCTGTCCGCGCGCAAACCCTGCCACCCATCGAGCATCACGTCGGCAGACGTGAAAAGCTCATCGCCCGCTCACGCGAAAAATACGCCGCTTCGCGCACAGACGTGGAGAAGAAAATTGAACGATGGCTCACCGGCCACGACAGCGACCAGCGCAAGATTCGGAAGGGACGCATCCCATTTTTGTCGATAAAATTTTGAATTCGCACCGACGGTATCCGACCGTGAATGCGAAAAATAGAACCTCATTAACTGTGAAGGGGACTTGCATGGAACGCCAACCGTCCATAATGTCCGAATACAATGGCGAGTGCCGCACAACTGAAAGCTCTGCTCCAGAGTCATGCTAACGGCGATGACTCGCGCTTTTACGCCGTGGGACTGCAATTAGCAGCGGCAGAAGCTCGCAATGGGCATGCCGAACTTGCTAAGGAGCTGCGCGACCTAGTGGAGAAAACACGGACGCGCGATTCGCATCGCGGAGCGCACGAGAACATTCTTCACATCGCGCAGCCGCAGGGTGAAGTGGCGGACTTGCTGACTGTGCGGCAATCGGCGACGAGGATTTCCGACCTCATCCTGGATGCAGCGGCAGCTACGCACATCCACCGCGTTCTGCACGAGCAACGCCACTTGGACAAACTCAAGTCCCACGGCTTGCGAGCGCGCCAAACCCTCCTCCTCACCGGGCCACCCGGCTGCGGAAAAACGCTCACCGCGTCGGCAATCGCGGGAGAGTTGGGGCTGCCACTTTTCATCGTCCGGCTGGAAAGTCTGATGACCCGCTACCTCGGTGAAACCGCCTCCAAGCTCCGGCTGATTTTTGAAACCGTGGAGAGAACTCGCGCAGTCTATCTGTTCGATGAGTTCGACTCCATCGGCATCGCGCGCGGCTCGGAAAACGACGTAGGCGAGATGAGGCGCGTGCTGAATAGCTTTCTCGTGTTCGTGGAGAATCACCGGGGCAACAGCGTCATCATCGCCGCCACCAACCACGGCCATTTGCTCGACCGCGCACTGTATCGCCGCTTCGATGACCTCATCGAACTCGGTCTGCCCGGCGTCGAGTTGGCCGAGCGCACATTCCGTGAGCGGTTGGCGGGACAAAAAACCCAGCGTTTAGGCTACGCGAAACTGGCAGCGGCGTCCGAGGGGTTGAGCTTTGCTGAAATCACCCGCGTTTGTGAGGAGTCCATCAAGGACATGCTGCTCCACGATAAGAAGAGTCTGACGACAAATGACGTGTTGCGGGTCATCAGCGAGCGGCGGCTGTTTCTGGACAAGCGGCATGCCCAGTAACGCACATGCCCGGAGAACAGCCAACGGTCCTGCGCCATCTTGACTACTCGGGACGGGCGAAACCTCAGCCCTATATTGCCAAGGGCGGTGGTGGCGGTGCGTTCAAACTCTTCCCCCGCCAGCGTGCCGCTCATGCGGGGAAACTGCGCGGTGAACTTCAACAGGCGCAGCTTGAAGCGGAGCGGTTGCGCCTGTCTCAGGAACTCGCGAGCTACGAGGAAGACGCCGGAATTACCTTGGAGATTAGAGGCGTTCCGAATCACCCGTTGAAACTTGAACCGCTCGATTCGCCGCGTTCGGGCATCACGCTGGAAAATGTCCGGCAGGAATCGGTCGTGTTGTCGGGTGGCGAAGAAGCCGTCGTGGTGGTGGCAACGGTGTTCGTGAAGCACGGCAAGCTCACGTATCTCCTCAAGCGGGTCGAAGATTACGCGCGCGAAGCCACACGCGACCACGAGGACTTCATCGCCAACATCGAGTCCATTGGCATTGCCGCCATCGAGGCGTTCTGGACTTCAAAGCATCCGCTGCCGGGAATGGATGTCGCTGCTTGGTGGGAAGTGTGGGTGCGCGTCGGATCGGAAGCAGAGCGAGCGCGTCACGAAGTTGCAGTCGAAGCGGAAGCGGCACGGCTCGGTATGCCGCGCAAGGAAGGCAAACTCGTTTTGCCTGAGCACACGGTCTATCTCGTCAAGGCAACTCGCCGGGCACTCGCCTCGGCGACTGGGTTGCTGAACTTCGTGAGTGAACTGCGGCACCCAGCGCTTACGGGCGCGTTTTGCATGGAGCAAACTCCAGCCGATCAGCAGCAATGGGCGGCGCATTTGAAGTCACGGCTTGTTCCGCCGCCGGACGACGCGCCCGCCGTTTGCGTCCTCGATACCGGCGTGAATCGCGGGCATCCGCTGTTGTCCGACCTGCTCGCAGAGAGCGACCACGACACCGTGCGTGCGGAGTGGGGAAAAGATGACCACTACACGAACGGCCACGGCACCCAAATGGCCGGCTTGAGCGCGTATGGGGATCTCACCCCGCTTCTGGATGGCGGCGAGCAAGTCGCGCTCTCGCATCGGCTGGAATCCGTGAAAATTCTTCCTCGATACGGTCACAACGAACCGGAGCACTACGGTTCCATCACACAGGAAGCGATGTCGCAGGCGGAAAACAATGCGCCGGACAGGCAGCGAGTTTTCGCCTTGGCCGTGACCGCAACTGATGCCCCGGACTTCACGGAAAATGGCAAGCCAAGCGCATGGTCTGCCGCACTCGACAGCCATACGTCCGGCGCGATGGAGGACGATGATACCAAGCGACTCGTATGCGTGAGCGGCGGGAACGTGTGGGTGCAAAATCGAAACGAGTATCCGAGTCGCAACGAACTGACCTCGATTGAAGACCCCGCGCAATCGTGGAACGCACTCACCGTTGGAGCCTGCACCGCGAAGGACATCGTGACCGACCACAACGGCAACATCGTCCCGGATGCCGTCTGCATCGCCTCGCGAGGCGGACTCTCGCCGCACAGCGCGACGAGTTGCCTTTGGACTTCGCCAGAGTCGCGTCATTGGCCGCTGAAGCCCGACGTGGTTTTCGAGGGTGGAAACGTCGCGGCGGATGCCGCTGGAAATCGTGAAGAACGTGACAGCCTCAACCTCCTCTCCACCAACTCTGACATTCAGCAGCGCCTCTTTGCACCCTTCTGCGCGACCAGTGCAGCCACCGCTCTGGCCGCCAGGATGGCCGCACAAGTCCAAACCGCGTATTCGGCTTTCTGGCCTGAAACGATTCGGGCACTGCTTGTTCATTCCGCCGAGTGGACTGCGGAAATGCAGCGCGGCACCAATCTGCACAACAAGGGCGACGTGGCGCATATTCTCCGCCGATTCGGCCACGGTGTTCCCGACCTCGCTCGCGCAATGGCCTCGGCCCGCAGCCGCGCAACGCTCATTTGTCAAGATTCACTCCAGCCGTTCGCAAAGGAGAAAGATGGAGTGAAGACGAAAGACATGATGCTCTATCGCCTGCCGTGGCCGAAGGATTTACTCCAAAGCCACGGCAACACCGCCGTAAGGCTGCGCGCGACGCTCTCCTACTTCATCGAACCGAATCCCGGATCGCGCATGGTGACTTCAAAATATCGTTACGCTGGCTGCAATCTGCGATTCTTGGTTCAGACGGCCACGGAGAAGTCGCTGAACAATTTCATCGCACGAGTCTCAGATGCCGTATCCGACGACGAACGCGATGCCTACGAAAAGCCCGATGATACCACGACAGGCTGGTTGCTTGGGGATGATTTGCGCCGACGCGGCTCCATTCACTCCGACACTTGGACGGGCACCGCCGCGCAACTGGCTTTGATGGAGCATCTCATCGTGTTCCCCGTGAACGGTTGGTGGCGTCTCCGCCCAAGGCATAAGCGATACAACCATCGCATCCGTTACTCTCTTGTAGTGACGTTGGAAACCGTTGGCACAGATCTCGACATCTTCACGCCAATTCAGGCAACCCTCCAACTGCCCATTAGTGTGTAACATCAGTGGATTCCTCTCGACGGACGGCGCGCTCCGATAATCACCCGCTCACGCGAAAAATACGCCGCCAAGCGCGCAGACGTTGAGACGAAGATTGACCGCTGGCTCGCAGAGCACGGCAGCGACCCAAGGAATATTTGGAAGGGACGGACTCCGTTTCTGCAGGTTCGGATGTAGCAAAAATTGGGCGGCCTCGAAAATCTCCGGGACCGCCCACCGTTCGAGAATTCCCGAACCCAGTGCATATTTTCACGCAAGCACCCGGAACTGCAAGCCAACGCATTTTTGCGTGACCGCACAGACACGCGCCGCAGCAAACCGTGCCTCATTTCCGTTCTCGTGGTAAAATCCCACCCGGAGGGCGCGGAAGTCACGCAAGCGCGTGACCGCCCTTGGTTCTTTCACTGAGGAAAAATGGCATGTCCCAAACCAACATCGCAGCGCAATTGCTGCCATATCTGGATCGTATCACGCATGGCGACTGCATCGCGGTGCTCGCGGAGCTGCCGTCGGCGTGCGTGGATCTCGTCGTCACCGACCCGCCATATCTCGTCGGCTACCGTGAGCGCAACGGACGCCCCGTTGGCAATGACGACAACGACGCATGGTTGCTGCCTGCCTTCCGTGCAGTTGCGCGTGTGATGAAACCGCACAGCCTGTGCGCGAGCTTCTACGGCTGGCCTCACGCGGATCGGTTTCTGTCCGTGTGGAAAGAGTGCGGGCTGCGTCCCGTCAGTCATCTGGTGTGGCTGAAAAGTTACAACTGCCGCGCTGGCTACACGCACACGCGACACGAAACGGGTTACTTGCTTGCCAAGGGCAGACCGCCATTGCCAGAAGACCCGCCGCCCGATGTGCTCCCGTGGAGCTACACAGGCAACCGCACCCATCCCACGCAAAAGCCCGTTGCGGCACTGCTGCCGCTCATCCGCGCATACTCCCGCCCCGGTGACATCGTGCTCGACCCGTTCGCCGGATCGGGTTCGACGGGATTCGCCGCGCACAGTTGCGGACGGCGCTTCATCCTGATCGAAAAAGAGGCGTGGCACTGCGAAAATGTGAGCCGCCGGATCGAGCACAGACAATGATCCAACACAAGACCCCGACCGATGAAAGTCTGCCGGGGTCTTTTCCATTTCTCTGGCGTCTGTGATAGAATCAGGAATGGAAATCAGCCGTGCATGTCGCGCGGCCATCCATGAACCTTCACAGGAGGAATAGCCATGACCACATTCGTGGACTTCAAGGCGGTGAAGGCTGCCGTCACCATGCTCCAGATGCTCGAACACTACGGCTTTGCCGAATCGTTCAAGCGCACGGGGAACAGCCTTAGCGGGCCTTGCCCGCTTCACAATGGACAGAACAGGACGCAATTCCGCGTCTCGTTGGAAAAGAACTGCTGGAACTGCTTCGGCACCTGCAACGGTGGCGGAAACGTTCTGGACTTCGTTGCGCGCAAGGAGGGGTGTTCCCTCCGCGAAGCAGCGTTGAAATTGTGCGACTGGTTTCAGTTGCCGACCGAGGAGAAATCGCAGCGAACCGACAAGGACGCAGCGGAAGCGCGAAAGCCGGACACGCCGCCCAAAGCGGAGCGTCCACCGAAGGCAGCGAGGCCCAAAAGGCCAGATGCCGACGAGGACGGTCCGAACAAACCGCTCGGGTTCGCATTACAGAACCTCGACCCGGTGCATCCGTATCTTGCGGAGCGCGGGTTGAGTGCGGAAACCATTGCGGAGTTTGGCATCGGCCATTGCAACAAAGGCAGCATGACGGGACGCATCGTCGTCCCGATTCACAACACTGACGGACAGCTTGTCGCTTACGCGGGACGCTGGCCGGGAACGCCGCCGGATGAAGACACACCGAAATACAAACAGCCGCCGGGCTTTCGCAAAGCGCAGGAGGTTTTCAATCTCCACCGCGCAATGCGTGAACCGCACGACACGCCGCTGTGTATCGTCGAGGGATTCTTCGACGCGATCTGGTTGTGGCAACACGGCATTCGCCGAGTTGTCGCGCTGATGGGAAGCACGTTGTCGCCAGTTCAGGCGGCGCTCATCCAGCGCATTGTCACACCAGACGACCACATTGTGGTGATGTTCGACGAGGACGACGCAGGACGTGCAGGTCGCGAGAAAGCAGTGCAGCGGCTGTCACTTCATTGCTTTGTGCGGACACACCAGTTCGCGCAGGAAGGCCAGCAACCCGATGCGCTCTCAGCCGAGCAGATTGCCACGTTGCTCACATGATGACGCAACTCGATCTCTTCGCGTGGAAACCGAAGGTGATACGGAGTAAAAAGCCGAAGGGAGCGTGCGAGTGGAAGATCGTCTCACTGCGGGAAACCGCCACCGACGAACTTCCCTGCTGCATCAAGCCGGAGGATGCCGTGCAATACTGGCGCAAGCACATCGCGACAGGGCCGCACTTCAATCCCGATTGCGAATGTTTCGCAGTGCTCTTGCTCAACGTGCGCCAGCGGATTCGAGGTCATCACCTTGTTTCAATCGGCTCGCTCAATGAAGCGATGGCACATCCGCGAGAAGTGTTTCGCGCGGCAGTCATCGGTGCAGCGTGGGGTGTCGTGCTCATGCACAATCACCCCAGCGGCGATCCAAGCCCATCGGATGCCGACATTCGCATGACGAGGCGTCTCGCAGATTGCGGTCGCACCTTGCAAATCACAGTCTGTGATCACGTCATCATCGGCGACACCCGGCACCTGTCCCTTCGAGAAACGGGCATCATCCAATGACCCGCAAATCAAGACCCCGTTCAGCACACACTGAGCGGGGTCTTTTCGATGGATCAAATGTTCTGTTTTCCGTGCGCGCAGCGCACTACAGGCACAGTAATAATACGTATATTCACGAAGCGGTGATCGAAGGGTGTGCCGTCGCCTTCTTGCTCCCGTCACTAATAATTCACACAACAGTTATTGACAGACGCGTCATGTTTTGGTTCTCGAATCGCACCCACATTTGAGAATCAAGTTACTCTCAAAACACTCCCTTCCATTTCCAAGAACACATGAAAACTCGAAATTCCTCGCAGGCAATTTTGCGGACTTTCCACCGTTCGTTTGGAGCGACTTTCACCCGATAGCAAATCTCACCAATGAACACCCTATCCAATTCCCTGCTGCGAACGCTTGGCTGCATCACGTCATTCCTTCTCTTGATCGCGGCGGACATCCGAGGTGCCAATCCGCCCGCCGGGCAGACCGAAACGGGCATCACCGCAGAAGTCTGGCCGCTTGGAGAAGCGGCACAGGACGGCAATGCGCGCATCTCGCTTGAAAACCTGCGCAAGCAAAGTCCCGCTGTCAAATCCACCACGTTGAAGCTGGAAAAGTTTTCCATTCCTGCACAGGACACTCCGTCGCTGGTGCGTGTGCGTGGATACATCACAGCCCCGGAAACCTATTCCTACACCTTCGACATTGATTGCAAGCAGGCGGGGGATGCGGCGGAACTGTGGATAGAGAACGAAGAAACTGGTGACTGGGAAATGGTGCAGCGGGAGGGCAACGCAAAAAAGCGCGAAAGCGCGGTCAGGATGGAGCAAGGGGTGCCGAGGCGTTTTGAATTTTGGGCCAGAGGAAAAGGCGCATTTACCCTGCAATGGCAGTCCATCAAATGGGAGACCAAAACCACGAGGAGAGTAATCGTGGATGAAACAATTCCTTCGTCCCGTTTTCTGACCCGGACCAAGAGCGATGGCAGGCCGGATGAGGATGGATTGGATCTTGGATGGAAGCAAAAGTGGGGGCTCGACATGCAATCGGTTGACGGCCCGAACGGGATGTGGGGAGACCCGGATGGAGACGGACTTCTCAACTGGCAGGAACAGAAACTGGGAACCAATCCACTCAAGGCGGATACCGACGGCCAGGCCGGATTGGTGCGCTGGGAAATCTGGCGGAACGCCCCCGGCCAGTATGTGTTTGATCTTACCCGGCTGACTACATTTCCCCAGCAGCCTGACGAAGTTCGTTTTCTGCGCCGGCTGGAAGTCACCGGTGGTTACGGGGACAACTACGGGTCGCGGATACGCGGATTGATCAAGGCACCGGCAACCGGGGACTACACTTTCATGATTATCGCGGATGACACCGCCGAACTGTGGCTGGGAGACACCGAATCATGGCAAACCAAGAAGCTGATCGCGAGAGCGGAGCAGCCCGGTCCGCCAAAGCGTTGGATGCGGCGTTCCGAGCAAGTGCAAAAGCCACTATTTCCCGAGCAGACATCGGAAAAGATTACGCTTCAACAGGGCAAAACCTATTACGTGGAAATCCTGCACAAACAGTTTAACCGGCTGGATCACTGCTCGGTGGCATGGGTGACTCCCGGCGCCCAGAGCCCTCAGGTCATCGGCGCGGATGCGCTCATCTCGCTGCCAGCCGACAACGCGGCCACCAAAGAACATCAGCTTCCGCAAGAGTGGCTTAAAGCGGTAGGTTTGCTGGAACCGTCCATAGATCCTGCCATGCGTGCGCCGGATGCCGATCCCGATCATGACGGACTGACGAACTGGGAGGAATGGAAGGCAGGCACCGATCCGTTAAAATCCGATGCCAAGGATTCCACCAAGGTGACCAAACGTGCATTGAGGGCCGAGCTTTGGGACAAGCTGTCCGGGGATCGAATCACCCACTTGGTGAAGAGCGATTCGTTCCCGGCACACCCCACGAGCACTACGCTGGTGGACAATATGGATTTTAGCGATGAAGGGGACAGTTACGGATGCCGCCTGCGCGGATACATCACGGCCCCGGATGACGGCCCCTACACCTTCCATATTTCCGGCAATGACGCCTGCATCTTGTATCTGGGCGAGTCGGAGGACAAATTCACCAAACATGTGATTGCGCAAACGACAAAGGGTAGCGGCTGGCGTGCCTATGGAAGGAGCGCCACCCAGCAAAGTGAAGGCATCCAGCTCAAAAAAGGACAAAAATACTATATTGAAGTCTTGTTCAAGCGCGGGGCTCAAGTGGCCGGTGAAGAAATTCAAAGAGATCACGCGAGCGTGGCATGGACCCGCCCCGGACGTCAGCGCAACGTGATAGATGCGGAGTATTTTTCACCTTACGAGCCGGACAAACGCGATTTGGACGATGACGATCTGCCGGACGATTGGGAAAAGGCACACGGGCTGGATCCGACCGACCCGACCGGTGACAACGGAGCGTGGGGCGACCCCGATGGCGACCTACTTGAGAACTTCCGTGAGTTTGAGGCCGGGCTGGATCCGCATGTCGCGGACGTGCATGGTGCGGTGGGATTCGCCATGTGGGAGTTTTATGAAAACATCGTGGGAGGAGTTGCCGGGTTGAAGACCAATTCCGCATATCCCTTCCATCCCACCCAGCGCAAATGGATCAACAAACTCGAAGGCCCGACCGGATTAGGGCGTTTTTACGGCTCGCGGATGAGGGCCTATTTAATTCCCCCGGTCACTGGTATCTATCAACTGGCTATTGCCGGTGACAACGAGTGCGAGCTTTCGCTGAGTATGACGGAATCGAAAATTGACAGGGAACGGATAGCTTTCGTCAATTACTGGACAGGCTATCGCGAATGGACGAACGAACCCGGTCAAATTTCGCGCCCTGTTCGGCTTGAGGCCGGAAAGCGTTACTTCATTGAAGCATTGCATCATCAGGCCACCCTTGGGGATCATGTTTCGGTTGGCTGGAAAATTCCCGGCTCGAAAGAGTTTGAAGTCATTCAAGGAAATGCGATAGCCGGGTTTGCCGGAGATCCCAATGATGTGG
Source organism: uncultured Spartobacteria bacterium (assembly GCA_903929475.1). Classification (GTDB taxonomy): domain Bacteria; phylum Verrucomicrobiota; class Verrucomicrobiia; order Chthoniobacterales; family Chthoniobacteraceae; genus SXWH01. Next base: position 11,120 of record CAIYUV010000170.1, on the reverse strand, counting down.
ACGATGACGATCTGCCCGATGATTGGGAAAGAGCGAACGGGCTTACAGTCGGCGTGCGCGATGCCGACTTGGATTTGGATCGAGACGGGTTGACCAACCGCGAGGAATATCGTCGCGGCACCCGTGCGGACAAAGCCGACACCGATGGCGATGGAATCAGCGATTACGACGAGATTCACATCTATCATTCCAACCCCCTCGTCAAAGACTCACCGCCGCCGGTCAAACTGGCCGATCTCCCGCTCAGTAATTTTCATGCTGCCACACCGGGCAGTTGGTTTCAGGCACCGAATGGCGGACTGATTTCGATGGCCCGCAGGGGTGCGACCGACTTCACGTTCAATCTTGAAAATCCCGGCATCTACTTGATCGAACTACAGGCTGCTACATATGCCCAAGGGAGTTACGCGCCGACAATTCCGGTCATTACTCGCGTGGACGGCGTGGAGGTGGGGCGTGCGGATGTGAAAACAGGAGGTTCAAACCACCGCTGGCTGTCTCCGTGGCTCGCTGCCGGGAAACATACCATCACCATTGATGATCGCAACGTGCGCACCGGGGTTTCGCTGGAAATTACCTCCGTCACACTCTATCAACACGAAGGCTTGGATTTGAACGGGAATGCGATTGCCGACTGGATGGAAGGTCTCCTTCGCAGCGAAAACCATCTGGCAACAATCCCCGCCGAATCGGCAACCTCGCCAGTGTGCATCGAGGGAGTATCGCGTTTTTCAGGTGATGCCAAAATTTCCACCGCATCCGGGGAAATCAAAACACAACTCGGCATTGCGGATCAATGGTTCGCAGACGTGCCGCTGGAATCCAATAGCGAAACCAAGATTACCGGCATCTTTGAAAATGGCGCACTGCGCGATGAGCGCACAGTCAGTTGGGTTGCCACCAATTTGTTCGACGCACACGACACCATCCGAATCCGTGTGGGCGATTCATTGAAATTTGCTGCCGTGGCACCCGGCACCGAGGACACTGCAACTGCCGTGTCATACACCCGCGACGATGAAGCCTTGGGCGAGAGCATTGAGCCGTTCATTGTCAAATTCGACAAGGCCGGGACATTCAAAATCGCTGCGAAAACAGCAGGCGGAAATCCCTCCGTCCAGATCGAGGTCATCGAAGCCGATTTCGGCCCGGCCTTTTCGGTGGCGGCAGGCTCATCCCGTGTGTGGGATTTGCCCAAGGTTCCGCATTCACTGGTGCTCACAGCCGATGCCGACCTGAAACTGGAGGAAATGGATCGCCAGCCTCCGAAGTCCCGTCGGCTCACAGTCAGCTATCCGGCTGTGCAATCGGGCATGCCGCGTGTTGTCGCCCGTCTTTGGAATGACGGCCCGATTGTCGCCGCGACCAGCATCAATGCGTTCTGGTTCGTTCCTTCCACCGCAACAGGCGACTATCAAGTCATTCGGACGCTTGCCGACGGCACCCGCGTGGTCGAGGTTCGTTATCTCCTGAACGGTCCGATACCGCCCGACCTCTCCATTTTGCTTGATTTGATGGTTACCGATGCCGTCTTTGCTGATGGTGCCACATCTCACGAATTGACTGCGGCGGACTTCGACGCCAATGGCGAAGCCCGGCTCCTCATCTACAAAGCCCCCGGAAGCATGATTCCCTACGTCTGTCATTGGATACGTCCGTTTTTCAAAGATTCGTTCAAAGACTAATTTCCTCACATCACCACCTCCGCCAAAACGTCCATGCCACGCCGCCGCCTCATTATTACTTTGCTCGCACTCGCGGTCATTGGCATCGCGGCTGTCTGTGTGTTCTGGCATCCCGGCAAATCTCCGGCGACGAGTTCATCCGTCCCGGCTCCAGCGTTGGGTAATTTTTCGTTTCCGGTTTCACCGGCAAATCCCGGAAATCAAATCCGCCGCGAACTGGCCGCAGCCCTCGGCTTTGGCGAGGATGTTTCGTGGGAACAGCGTCTGGATATTCTCCGTAAATTGAAAAACCCGACCCCCATTGAAAACGAAACGCTTCTGGTGGCGATGATGGCCAATTGTCCAATCTTTGTTTCCGCCTCCTTTCACTCGAGCTATATGCACGAGATTGCCTGCGTTCTTCAGACCCAGCCTGATGTCCGCGAAAAGTTTGCACGCGCGCTTGCCACACTCGTCCGGGACAAGCAGAGAAACAGCGCCACGCGTGACTACGCTATCCAGCATTTGCGGCAGGTTTGGAGTCGCGCGGCGGATGACTCCAAATTGCGTGCTGCCATCGTTTCCACATTCCGTGAGTTCACCCGTATGGAGCCTGCAATCGCCACATCCGGGCTGCTTTCGCTTCACCTGCTCGGCTCACCAACTGCAGGGAGTCCTGTGGGCAGCACGGGGCTGTCGTTTCCTCCCGGAGCTTCTCCCAGTTCTTCGACATCGTATTTCATTCCGGATTCCGAGCTGGCCCCCTTGCTGGAACCTGTCTTCGCCGCAAAGACCTCTCCCGACAACATCCCCTCGCGTCTCACCGCCATCCGTATCGTCAGCGACCGTCGCATGAAAGTCTTCCGTCCGCATTTGCTTGCCGCGCTCAAAGACAGGAAGGAGCACATGATGATCCGCATGGCCGCCGCCAACGCCATCGGAGCCATCGCTGAGCCCGCCGACCTCGAATCGCTTTCTACTTTTGAGCCGGGCGACGAGCTTGTAGCCGCCGCCCTTCATCGCGCCATCCATCCGCGCAACACCCGCTGATTTTCACCAACCCATCTCACCATGAAACAACTGCTCCGCGTCGCCATCGTCCTCGGCCTGCTGGCTTCCATCTATTCCATCCTGCCGCTTCCGAAGTCATTCGCTCAATCCCAAGGAAGCAATCCCCCCGTGCCCTGTGAATGCCAATGCTACAAGCTTGACGATGCAACAGTGTCCGTGAACGGCAATCAAAACCAACCATGGACAAAAATCAACATAGGCAAGAGCACTGTGGTGGAAAAAGAATGCGTGCCTGCTGTCGTCGATGCGGAAGGAAAAATCAAAATTCAACTGAATCTTCGCCCATGGCAAACGACCCCCACTGAGGAATGCTGCAAAAACCTCGAAATCCTAATAAAATTAAAGGACGCAAAAGGGAAAACGGCGACCTATTCCACTCCTTTTTTTGATCTCGTTGCCAATGAGTGGACTCTTCCAATCGAGGTGCGCGTGTTCTTTAAAAAATATGGGGCAACCAGCGATCCGGCAACCCCGTGTTTAAAATTTGATTTATGCTGCCCGTGCAAATCATGTTCCAGTGGCACCTGCGGTGTAAAAACCAGCAATGGTTCGGTGAAGTTTTCAGTTCCTGTTGGCGCATCAAATTTTGGGGATGTTCCTGCCAGTATTGAGGCGCATTTTGACGCGTTGCCCAACCCCGGGCGCAGTGCTTTGAGTGTTACGGCCCCCGACACAACGGCTGTTTCCATGGATGGAGTGGGATTGACCTCATTGACCACCTCCAGCGTCAAGGCGGTTCTCACAGACACCTCAACCGGCAGTGACGCCAACGCCTATACCATCAGTCTTTCGTCCGATCCGGCCAACCCGTCCACCACCGTGTTTCGCACAGTGCTTGTTGAAACCTCGGTCAATACGTCCACTACGAAGAACCTCAAGCTCACCGACACCTATCAGGGCGGCGCTTCCATCGTTTCGGAGTGGACTCGCACTGAGCCGTCAGCGGGAGTCGTCAATTGGGTATTCACTGAAGGCAACGGCCTTGCCAAAACCGATCTGACCAACACGGAAGTGGATGCGACCACCCGTGAAAGACGTATCAAGTATTACGAAAAGGATGCGGGTGGTGCCTTTGTGCTGCTTTCCGACAGAAAGATGACCTATACGCTGCAAGCTTGGGGATGGGAATTGACTCAGGAAATTGTGGATCCCGGAACAGGGCACGCCAATCTGACTACCAATTGGTCATACCATCAAACAGGCGTGGGTGCGGGTTTTCTCCAGCATCTGGATCGCCCGGACGGCTATTACGAAGACCACACATATGTTCTCTCAGGGACCATGAACCATGTCGTTCTGTCGCCATTCACCGACGGGGATGTATCCTCAGGGCACGTGCTGACAAAGACTAATAGTTGGGACAGCGGCACTTCCACCGTGACGGAAACCGAGGTAGTTGGATCCAATACCCTTTCCAAAACGGTGACGACTTACGGGAGCCTATCCAAAACGGTAAAGACTTATTCCGATTCCACTCATTTCACAACGACGACTACCAATTATGTCACTGCTGGCACTTCGGGGCTGGGAGGGAAATTGTCCAGTGTGACTCATGCGGACGGGACGCTGAGCACTTACGCATACGGCACTTCCGGCTCGGATCGCACCATCACCACTAGCACCGGTGCGGCTCCAGTGGGAACGGTCACCGAAGGTTCACAAACTGTCACCCGTGTCAGTCCCAAGGGGCAGCAACTGGAATCCAAGACTACCGCCATCGGCACGGGAAGTGGAACCATTTTGGCCCACTGGCTTTCGGCGGCGGAGGATTTTCTAGGGCGGCCTACATCGGTGCAATACTTCCCGCTCAACAGCGGCGGTCCGGCATGGACCACCACCACCGCCTACGGCTGCTGTGGCGTGACTTCGGAAACGGATCGTTATGGAATCACCACCTCATACACCTACGATGACCTCAAGCGGCGTCTCAAGGATATCCGTCTTGGCATCACGATGGAGACCGTCTATAACGGCCTGACCACGGAGACTTATAGAGACGACGGAACCACCAGATCGGAAGTGGCGAAAACCGTCCGCAATCTTGCCGGAACCTCCATTGAAAACTGGGGGCCGTCTCCGCAAACGGGAACTCTGCAAAAGCTTTCCACCACTGTCACCAGCTATCAGCCGTCGGCAGGGATCGGAAGGCGGGAAACAACGACGGTAATTCAGGTTACTGACGATGGAGGCACGGACAAGAGCCAGGTCACGGATTCCTATATGGATGGAAGGATTGCGTCAAACAGCGGGGATCTTCAGCCCGAGATGGTTTATCACTACAATGTAGATACGCACGGTTTGGTGGGCACTCGCTCTTACACGGGTGGAGCCGAAATCACTACCACTTGGAAGGATTGGGCTGGACGGACTACACGCGAGTGTTTCGGAGATGGAATTACTACATCCACCCTCTGGACTACGGCCCCTGCCACGGTTCTTGAATATAATTCCGGCGGGCAACTGATTAAAGAGAGCGACCCTGATAACGTGATAACCCTTTACGCCTACAACAGCAAAGGAGACCGCATAACGACTGCACTGGATGTCAACGCCAGCGGCACAATTGACACGACCACTGACGACCAGATCACCACCACTGATACGGTTCCGGGCAGCTACACGCCTTCCGGTGGCTCGGCAACCAGTGTCCTCACCACTACCACGCTGGTCTATGCCAACCCAACTACGGGGAGCTTAGCAGGCACGCCTGTGACCGTTTCCACCACACACAGAACCCCCGACGGGCTCCAATCGTGGACTGTGACGCCCGGCTATTCCACGGCTTCATCGTCCGTGGTTTCTGTAGTGACGTCCTCGTTGACCACCCTGTCCGGTTCCGGCAACTGGACGGAAACAACCATCCGTCCCGATGGCACGCGCACCGTGTCCACCTACACGGGCGGACTTCTGGCAAGTGTTGCCCAACGCGACGCCACCACGTCTCCCGGCGCAGTGATTTCCTCGACCAGCTATGGTTACGATTCACTTAACCGCCAGACAACCAGCACGGACTCCCGCACGACCACGGGCGGGGTGACCACCACCGCATACGTTTCCGCGATTTCGGATGTTGCCGCGTCCGTCACCACGGCATCCGGAGCCACCGCATACACCTACGACCACCGGGGCCGACTTTTGAACACCACATTGCCGGACACCACCGTCACTTCCGCCTCCTACTATCCCAATGGCAAAGTGAAGGCGTCATGGGGTTCGCAAACCTACCCCACCTACACGACCTACGATTACACGGGTCGGATCAAGACGTTGCGCACCAATCCCACGCTTTCTAGCAGCGTGCCGACAAATACGGGAGGTTCCGTGACGGCATGGATTTATTCCAGCACGACAGGCTGGCTAACGAGCAAGCTATACAACGCGGGCGATGGCCCCACCTTTACGGGGAATGGCCCCACCTACGCCTACACAAATGCGGGACGGCAGAGTTCCCGGACATGGGATCGGGGCAAACATACCGTCTATAGCTATGTGAACGGGCGGCAGGTGGCTGTTAAACATTATACGAGCAACACCCTTGCAACGGCTGATGCCGATACGGCAGACATAGGTATCATTTACACGCGCACTGGACAGCCTCAACGGATGGTGACTTCCTCGACAGCGAACCTGCCCGGCACAAGCATCGAATACACCTTTGGCTCACCGGGTCTCAACATCACGCAGGAAGCCACCAAGATTGATCCCGATCTGACATTTGCAGTGGGAGGCTCCGGCGTAACAGTGACCGAAGGAACGGTGGCAGCGTCCATTGAGCGTTTGCTGGATCGGAAGACGGACAATCTATTGAGATACACGGGGGCGGATTTGCGCCTGCCGGACACGTCATTGGTCGTCGGCCAGACGCTGGCCTATCATGCCGACAGTGGGCGATTGGATACGGTGACGGGCAAACTGAACGGGTCTGACAATACTTTCACCTACAGCTATCAGGCCAACAGCTACGGGCTCATCGCGAGCGTGACCGGCCCCGCGCATACGGTGACGAATACATGGGAAGGCACGCGCGATATTTTGGACAAGAAGGAAAATAAGGTTACTGGCGGTAGTAATATTTCGACGTTTGACTACAGCGTGAATGCGATTGGCCAGCGCGAATCAGTGGACGCCTCGGGCCGTGCCTTCCCCGGAGGAGTGCAGGCGGACTGGAACTGGGGATATGATAGCTTGGGGCAGGTGGTATCGGCTGAACATACACACACCAGCGCGTCGTCGCGGCATTACACCTTCGATAATATCGGCAACCGCACTGAGCATCGCGAGGGCACGCACACCACCACTGGCGGCACGGCGACCAGTTACACGCCCACGGCACTCAATCAATACAGTGCTATTGCTAGCCTGAGTCCCACTTACGACAGCGATGGCAACATGACCAGCGGGCCGATTCCCAATGCGCCGACGGTGCTTGCGACGCTCGCTTGGGATGGGGAAAACCGCCAGCTCAGCATCACACCATCGGGTGGCAGCACCACCAGCTATTTACGCGATGCGATGGGACGGCGCATGGCAAAAACGACGGGCAGCACGCGCACGTATTTCCTCTACGACGGTTGGAACATCGTCGCGGAATACACGGGCAGCGTCCACACAACTGGCACGCCACCCGCACTGACGTTGGAGCGGACTCATGTTTGGGGGACGGATCTCAGTGGGAGTTTGCAGGGTGCTGGCGGAGTAGGCGGTTTGCTGGCCACTTATCTGCATAATGCGGGAGGAGACTCTGGTGTTTTCTGCCCGACTTACGATGGCAACGGTAACATCAGCGAATACTTTGATGTCGCTAATATCGGCGATGCCGCCCATTTTGAATATGACCCCTTCGGCAACACGCTCGTCAACACCGACACCAACAGCTACTTTCCCATCCGTTTCTCCACCAAGTATCAGGATTTCGAGTCGGGAATGATTCACTACGGGGGCAGGAATTATGAATCGTTCACGGGTAGATGGCCAAGCAGAGATCCCATGGCGGAGAATGGCGGTTATAATTTATATGGTTTCGTAGAAAATAGCGCACTTAGTCAATTCGATCCATTTGGCTTTCAAAAAGCGACACTGACAGTTTTGACATTCATTCCATATGATTATATTTCAGGGCCCGGTAGATTCTTTCGTGATACAGTCATGTTAGATGCGGCTCTGTATAAAGGCGACGGCGACCCAGAAAATAAGAGCATAGACCGAGCTACCTATAGAACAAAGCACATCATTGAAATAGATTTCAACGTAGGTGACGATCGATCCTATTTTGCGTCTAAACATCTTCGACTTGTTGAAGCTAAAGCTAATCCTAGCATCCGATATAAACGAGAGAATAAAATTGCAAAATGGTTTGGCGCAAAAGGCGATATATGGTATGATAACCATTGGTATGTCGAATTGGACAGGCAAATCGCACACGTTCAAGTTTCTCAAGACGCTTGGGCATCCACATACAGAGATTGCCCAAATCAAATTGGTGTAAATATGCAGGGAAAGGCGAGAGATCCAGTTGTCCCTGTAACGGGCGGAAAATGGTTCACCCCATATGTAGATTATAAATTTGGCGCGTTGTTTTCACGCGAAAGTTGCACAGAACCTTTTAAGTTAAAATCGGCGAGTTGGGCTCATGATGGGTTTCCATCATACTTGATGTTTGTCGATCAAAAATTAATCCATGATTTTGACGGGAGAGGTAAAAGTATTTTCGCGATGTATGGTGATAGCGATCAGACGGGATCATGGCCGTGAGCATCGAATCAAAAATTGTATTATTGGTAAGTATATTTTTAGCTTTTCTTTTGTTGGCTTGTCGGGAAAGTCGCCACGGTGAGGATTATCACTTTTCTGATCCAGTAAAGAATGGCTGGTATTTTATTATATATGAGCAATCTAAGGCTCCGGCACTGCCGATACTTGAAGGTAGGGTCCAGATTGTATTTAATGCGGACACTAGGCTGCTAGCGACCTCTAGTAGATTTGAACCTGGCACGGCTAAGGATAGATATTTTATTGATAAACGGGAGGTTCGAAGTTCTGAATTAGGAGGTGTATATCCATGTTACATAGGTAAAGTGGCTTTGGATGGATCTGATAATTTACTCGAATATAAACAGATATACATTGGTGATATTAAAGACGTGGCTGTGGGCGGGGATCCAACAGAGATTATGAAACAGCTTTTTCTTAAGAATGGAAACAGTAGCAACAAATAGCTGCCGTGTGCTAGTTTAGTCGCTCCTGAAAAACTGTTTTAAGCGGCATTGGGAGTAGGAGTGGGAAGGAGCAGAGCCCGGAGTTGGCGCAGGAGGAAGGCGACAAAAAGGGAGAAGAGGCGCATCCATTTCCTCAGGTTGCTTGCGGCGCAGGCAAGAAGGAGGTTCAGGGAGTCGCCGAGCACTCCGCGCAGGAAGTTGCGCCCGAGGCGGAAGTCGGTTTTGAGGTGGCCGATGCGCGGTTCTATGCTCACGCGGCGGCTGTTTTGGTGGTGGCGGCGTTTTCGCTCTGCTTTGCCTGCGGGCCACGGCTCGGCTTGGGGCATGATGATCTCGGTGCCGCCGATTTGGCGCGGGCATCGGAAGCCGCGGTCTGCGAGCACGGTGACTGGGCGCACTCCGGTGTTGGCTTCGGCTTGTTCGAGGACGGCGGGCAGTGTGCGGGCGTCGTAGAGGTTTTCTTCAAAGCTCTCGGCGGCGGTGATCACTCCGCTCTTCGCACCGACGATAAGCGCGACCTTGTTCCCAAATTCGTATTTCTTGTGCGCCTTGCCTTTGCCAAAACATTTCACGTGTGGTTCGTGCAGGCTGTAGATTTTGTCTTTGTCGCCGCGCTGCTGGGTGAGCACTCGATGGTAGAGTGCCAGTTTTTCCGCGTGCCGACCCTCGGGCAGCTTGCGCTCAAGCTCGCGCACGAGCCGCCCGGCGATGCTCTTGATGCTGCGTTGCGCTCGCCTCGCCCGTTTAATGGCCTTCTTGCTGGTGCCACCGCGCAATTGCCAGCGCAGCGATTTGAGTGTGCGCCGATACGAGCGCCGCAGCGGGATGCCTTCCTTTTGCGCCAGCCGCCGACAGTGCTCGATGATGCGCACGTGCAGTTTGCTGTCCACCGGATGCGTGATGTCCTTTTCCTGAATGGTCGTATCCACCACCACCGTCTCCTCGCGCACCGCCGACCCGTGCATCTGTGCGCTCACCGCGAGGATGAGTTGCGCGCCCTCCTCGCCGATGCGCTGGCGAAAATACACCAGATCACTCGGGTCGCACGGCAGCTTCCACTGGAAGTCCTCAAACCCGCTCAAAAACTGCCAGTAGGGATTTTGCACCCACTGCGCCACCACCGTCTCATCCCCAAGGTTGAACATCTGCTTGAGCAACAACAGCGACACCATCAGCCGCACCGGCTTCGCGGGCCGCCCCTCCCCACTGTAAAGCCCCGCAAACGCCTCCTCAAACGTCGCCCACGGCATCCGCTCCGCCATCTGCCTCAACGGCTGCCGCGGATCCAGTTGCTCGCGCAAGGTGGGCATCAGAAACGATCGCTGTCCGCTCGGCGATGGTGTGTTTTTCATCGCTCCTTTCGACCGTCTTCCCCCACCAAATCTTAGGTTCCCGGTCGTTCGCTCACTCACTTTTCACCCGCAATCCCTCTCCAACCCTTGCTCGCAGGCGTTTTTCAGAAGCGACTCAGGTAGGCGAGCGGGTCGAGGCCCCGGCGGCGGCAGCTTTCGATGATGGTGTAGAGGATGGCACTTCGCTGGCCTGCTTCGGCGGCTCCGATGAGGAGCCAGTTTTTCTTTCCTATCGCGGTGGGGCGGATGCGTTGCATGGCGGGGTGGATGCGGCGCAGGATCATGGTGCTTTGCGTGGCGCACAGTGCTGGAGCACGAGCCAGTAAGCGGTGGCGGCGGTGAAGAAGAGGTCGCGGAGGAGGGCGACTTTCGGAGAAGAGCCGTCGAGCGCAGCGCCGAAGCATCCGCAACTCGTAGGCAGACCGCGCAGGATGGCGGAGCCGAGCGCGACGGCGAAGAGCACGCAAAGCCCGAGGATGGTTGTGGCCGCTGCGACTGAGGCACGATTCACGATCCACAATGCGCCAGCCAGCATTTCGAGGGGCGGGAGGATGATGGCGAGCGGGGGGAGAACGGCGCGGGGCACCATACGGAAGGACTCGATGGCCTTGGCGAAGGCTGCGGGGTCCTTCATTTTCATAATGCCCGCATAGATGAAGATGCCGCCGATGACGACACGGATGGCGGTGCTCACGAACGATGTGGAAAGCAATGGGCGCATCAGCTCTTTTCCTCCGGTAGTCCCGCCTCGTGCCATTGCTTCCAGCCGCCATTGAAAACAAACACCTGCTTCAATCCGGTGCGGAGGAGTTCGCGGG
>CAIYUV010000169.1 GCA_903929475.1 uncultured Spartobacteria bacterium | reverse complement strand
CGAAAGGCTGAGCGTGGAGCACATGGGAACGCTCGGCCTGCATGGCTTGGTTGACGAGCAAGCGGAGGCCTTCGGCAAAGCCATCGGAGCCTTCTTCATTGAGGAGTTGCAGCACGGATTGGAGGAGTTGAGGATGATTGACCAAGCGGAGTGGCTGGTAAACTATGCGAACAAACTGGCCCTCATTGCGTCCATCCTCTCCATCTCGCAGACGGACACGACTGCGAGCGGGGATGATGCACGCTGGTGCGCCTATGTGCTCGGCGTGTGGATTCCGGCGATGCGCACCTTTTCACCGTCCACCACGGATGCGATGGACGAGGTGCTCACGGGCACCGGAGACACGGTCGTCACACTGCCCACGTTCACCGCGCCTTCGCTGCCCAACGGTGCCGCGCCGCGTAAGCCGGGCGCGCTCACACGCATCTTTACGATGGTGGCGAAGATCAAGCTGGACCCGGCCTACACGGAGAAGATGGGCACGGATCTCGGCATCGTCGGCGCGGAGGACACGGTGGAGCATCCGCTGCCGAAGTTCACCGTCGAGGTGTTGCAGGGCATGGGATCGCAGGTGGTGAAGCTGGCGTTCTTCAAATTCACGCACGGCGGTGTGTGGATCGAATGCCGTCGCAACGGCGGCGCATGGGAGTTCCTGGGCATTGATACCGACAGCCCCTACATGGACGAGCGCGCGCTGCTCGCGCCCGGCACCCCCGAGCTGCGCGAATACCGGATGCGCTTCTGGGACAAAGGCACGCCAAACGGCGACTGGACGGCGGTGGAAAAGGTGACGGTGAGCCCGTAGGCCACACGGATGCACGCGGATGTTTGACCACGGATGTTACGGATGGACACGGATGTTTTTTCCGCACAGCGGGGCGCGCTCTTCAACGGGGCGCGCTCCGTTTGTTTGCGGGGGATGAAGTGACGCAGATTCACCAGTCACCAGTCACCGCAACATAAACACGCAGACTCCCACCCGTCGGGACGACACGGTTGCCAGCGCCCTCCGGCGCTGCCCTTCGTGGAGGGACGGCAACGGTCTTGTGGCTGCCGCCCGTGGCGTGGTAGGGTCGCCGCGCAATGGAACCTCCCGAATGGGTGAACCTCAACGACGACGAGTTGCTGGAGAAAAGAATCTCGCAACTCGGGCTGAAGCTCGAAGGCACGGAACTCCAGCCGCTCATCCATCAACTTTACGACGAACTTTCGCAGAAGGGGTTGCTCTTTCATCCGCCGTGTCACGTGGGGGACGAGTGGTTTGTGCCCGTCGGCATCCCGGCGATTTTCATCCCGTTTTTTCTCACGCACGAACGGCTGCGCAAGCTGGAGCGAAAAATCATTCTCGAAGTGGAAGGGGAGACGCCGGAGTGGTTCATGCGGCTGATGCGCCATGAGACTGCGCACGCCTTTTTCTACGCGTTCCAGCTTCAGAAACGAACCAAGTGGCGTCGCATCTTCGGCAACACTTCGACCGAGGAGACGCCGCAATTTTACCGTCCGCAGCCCTACAGCCATTCCTACGTCGTGCATCTCGACGACTGGTATGCGCAGAGCCATCCCGACGAAGATTTCGCGGAGACTTTCGCCGTCTGGCTCACGCCGGGGCTGGACTGGCGCGAGCGTTACAAAGGGTGGAAGGCGTTGCAGAAATTGGAATACGTGGACGAGCTGATGCGCTCGCTCGCGGGAAAGACTCCGCCCCACCAGCCCGCGTATCGCGTCGCCGAATACGACTGTCTCAACGTCAAACTCAAGACCTACTACGCGCGCAAACGAAAGCTCTTCGAGGATGTCTATCCCGATTTTTACGACAACGATCTCAAACAGATCTTCGCAGCGGGGCCGGAGGTCGCGGGCCGTCTGCCGGCGTCCAAATATCTGCGCCAGCGCCGGAGGCAGTTGATGGATTCCATCTGCCAGTGGACGAATGAAAAAAGATTCCGCGTGAACAAACTGCTCACCCGCCTGATCGAGCGTTGCGACCAGCTCGGCCTCCACGTGCAGGCCGAGGATGCTTCACAAAATCTGCAAGTCTCCGCATATCTCACGACGCTGGTGATGAATCATCTCTTCACCGGCAAATTCAAACGCACCAAGTAATTTGAAAAAGAAACTCAAAGTCCTCGCGCTCTTCGATGCCATCGCTCCCACCACGCTGGATCAGGATTTAAGCGCCGAGCTGAAAACCGAAGACTGGAAGACGGAGGCCAACGTCCT
>CAIYUV010000168.1 GCA_903929475.1 uncultured Spartobacteria bacterium | reverse complement strand
CGGCAGCGATTTCATCGTGGATGGTCATGCAAAGAGACGCTCGTCAAAACCTCTTGCCAAGGCGGTTGGCTGCTTCCTAATGGTGGAGTGACTCATTCATGGAAATCTAGTGAGACTTTCGCTACGTCTTCGGCCATGCCAACAATCTCAGAAGCCTGGCGCATGAGTTTTGCCGAGCTTGCGCCGCAGATTCGAAACGAGATTAAAGCACTAGGTTCGTGTGAACGAATTGAGGTGCTGCGCTATTTGTTGCGGCGAAAAGTGAAACGTAAACCCAGGTCTTTAAGGTTTGAATCTGCGCCCTTGCGTCCAGCTTCATTGCCCTTATGCCCACCTTTGCCCAAACTTGCTTTCAAGAAGAGAAATGCAGTGCTGAAGAATAGGGTTCAGCGATTGCTTGCGGCAGTTCGGGACTTGCCGAGTACGGAGGTGCTTGCCTTTGAAGGCTCATCTCTAGGCACGAAGGCCGTGGCGGTGGGGAGAATGCAAATGCGAAAGGTGACTGAGTGTGCGCAATCCAATCTTCCGAAAGAGGATGCTGATCTTTTTAATGCATGGTTGGTTGATCGTTTTGAGGAGGAGTTGCGCCAACTCGAATTGATGAATCGGTACCACCAAGACTTTGCTAAGTATGCGAAGGCTTTGGCAATCAGAAAAGTTCAGCACAATAAGAGGCTTGAACGCTGCAGGGCTGAACTTGGAGTCAGTTTCCGGATTCTCGAAAACATTGAGCGCGATGTGGATCAGTACCTGGCCGATCCCACGCCAACATTTAAGGTTCCTTGGCGAATGCTGCCGGCTGATAGATCAGGTTTCTCTTTTCTTGATCGATGGCTTGAATGCCATAGTCGGCTTAAAGGGGGTGATCAGGAGCGTCGAGAGCGAATTGATTTTGCGAGGAGCTTGAGTCCATCGTGTTTCGGCGAAGGACACGGCGATTACGAAGGATACATCGTGTTCGTTTTCGAGTGGACAGATTCCGTGTTGCTCGAGCGCGCGGAAAACGGAAATGCTGCATACATCATCCATCAGAATTGGATGAGTGTTTCGAGGCTTTCAAGGAGGCAGGTTCGGGAATTACCGAGGCAGTTTCGAGATCGAGTGGTTCACAACAATCCTCACCAGTGGAAATGGAGTATTAAGTGTGCTCTACAAAAAGGTAGAAAAAAGTAATAATCAAACAGCCCTCCCCGCACGAGGCGAAGGAGGGCTTCACCCGAACCCGTGGATTGCGCCACGAGAAATCAGAACACCAGCGCGAGGGTGAGTTTGTGAGCGGTAAGATCGCCCGCCGCCGCTTCGGTGGCCACAGTGGCGCGCAGGTGACGACGAGCGCTGGAAGGAAGTCGCACACGACGTGTGGCTGCATTGGAACCGTTGCCACCGCTGCCTGTGACCGTGAAGGCAGCAAGTTCGGGGATGGCTGCGAACGATTCACCGTCCTCCGAATCCTCCAGCGTGGCTGTGACCGACTTGCCATCGGCAAGATCGGCGAGATCGGGCAACGCCAACTCCACCTCGAAGCTGTGTTCGTTGGGTGGCGGCTGGCTGAGATCGAGGGGAGCAGTGGAGGCAGAAGCGCCTGCGGCGGCAAGTGCGACGGACTGGGTGAGTTGGGCGTCTTTGAGGGAGTGCATGATGATGGATCAGGGGATGAAGTTTGGATCACGCCTCGTCGTTGGCGATGGAGGCGGTGCGAATGATCGGGATGCCCTCCCATTCGGTGGGTAGCGGCGCGGGAGTGCCGTTGGTCGTGGTGGCCGTGCGGCTGTTGCGCAACTGCTCACGGGAGCGGCCGTTCATGAAGATGTGCGTCGGCTCCAGGCCGAACTCCGTGAACTTCTCGTAGGCCGAGTAGAGAATGGTGTCGTTGAGCATCTTTTTGCCCGCACCGGTTTCCTCGACGTTCTTGACGCGCACAGCACAGTTCTTGTTCGCCAGGCGCATGCCGATGCGGCCCGTCATCCAGTTGGTGTAGGCCTTGTAGGGATTGCCGTCCGTATCATAGACGGTTTCCAAATCCCACACGTCTTGCAGGCGAATGGTCTGGTTGTTGCCGAAGAGGAACTCCACACACTCGCGGCCCAGGCGCAGGAACCACACGGAAGATTTGGAGGCAGCGCCACCCGCATCGACCACATGGGCCGCAT
>CAIYUV010000167.1 GCA_903929475.1 uncultured Spartobacteria bacterium | reverse complement strand
GCTCACCTGCACCGGTGTTTGCTTGTTGCTGACGGTGTTGTCTCCCAACTGGCCCTGTCCGTTGGCCCCCCACGCCCACACCGTTCCGTCGTTCTTCAATGCCACCGTGTAATTGCTGCCTGCGGCAATTTCTGCAATCCCGCTCAACCCGCTGACCTGCACCGGGGTCTTCCGGGTCACGGTCGTTCCGTCGCCCAATCGGCCCTGTCCGTTGTTGCCCCAGCACCACACTGTCCCGTCCCTCTTGAGCGCTACGCTGTGGCTGTCTCCCGCTGCAATGGCAATCACGTTCGTCAGTCCGGGAATGAGGCCGGGGATCGTTCGCTGGGTGGTCGTCCCGTCCCCCAACTGGCCGTTGCTGTTGTAGCCCCATGCCCACACAGTCCCATCGGTCGTCAACGCCAGCGTGTGCTGGCTGCCCGCTGCCACCTGTCCAAATACGCCGTAGTAACTGGAGGTCACTACACTTTGACCCAGCGTGGCATGAAAGGCTTTTGCCTTCAGTGTCATCGGACGGTTGACCGTCACGGTCTGACCGGAAACCACCACCTTGTCGGTCGCCGTCGGGTCGTTGCCATTGGTCGTGTAATGAATGACCGCCCCGGATGTCGCGCAGCTCACCGAGATGTCCTGCGTGACCGGATACGCACTGGATGCCTGCGGAGTCAGTGAGGGCGCGGCCACCTGCGCCTGCGCCACACCGGCGAAAACAAGCGCCATCCACACCATCGCTTTTTGTAAATGACAACGCACTCGGCGGGGTAGCAGGGAAAAAAGGTTGCTCATGTTCATAAGTCGGATCGGGTTATTGATTAGAGAGGTCGAAAGAATGCCGCGACATCAATGCGGCTTATGAGTGAGCGGGGAGAGAACGCGCAAGCGTCCCGTTGGAATGCGCAGGTTTTTGAAGAACGCAGTGTTCAGTTCCGAAGGCTGAGAAGCCGTGTGTCCACGTAGGTAAATTGGGAGAAACCTGACGGGCGAAACGTTGGGGTGTTTTCATTGTGGGAGTTTTTTATTTTTTGAAAACGCGAACGTCCGCATGAATACGGTTTCATCGAATCCGTTGTCAAAACTAATAAAGTGACATTCGCATTATGCCCGTGCATCAAATTCATTACACGAGGTTTGCGCACGGAAAACAGAACATTCGATCCATCGAAAAAACCCGCTCAGTGTGTGCTAAACGGGGTTTATTTTGCGGGTCATTGGATGATGCCCGTTTCTCGAAGGGACAGATGCCGGGTGTCGCCGATGATGACGTGATCGCAGACTGTGATTTGCAAGGTGCGACCGCAATCTGCGAGACGTCTCGTCATGCGAATGTCGGCATCCGATGGACTTGGATCGCCGCTGGGGTGATTGTGCATGAGCACGACACCCCACGCTGCGCCGATGACTGCCGCGCGAAACACTTCTCGCGGGTGCGCCAATTAAACTCGCACCGGCCCCGCGTCTAGTCCTCTTGCACAGATTTTGGCCATTTCCTCTCATCAGATTCTGTTCCCCGCCGGGACAGCCGCTGAACCTTCCTGTTGCCCGGCCTCGATGCGAATTCGGGGGGTTGCACATACACAGTGACAGAACCGCTTTCATCACCGGCATCAGCACCCGTCTGGACAAAGTTTTTCACGAGATACTGCACCAGTGCATTCCGGTTGAGCGCGCGGGTGTAGCGAATGCGCAGCATCCTCAATCCACGCTGTTTGCAGTATTCGTCCTTCACGCGATCATTGACACGCGTGCAGTCGAAAAATAGATGTTTGTCGGAGTAGTGCTGAACGCCGTCAGCTTCGACAATGAGTCGCGCAGATGGTATCCAAAAATCGCACTCCAGCGAGGCATCCTTGGCGGATTTCAAATCGGGGAATGCATGGTGGCTTTTAATCTCCACATCCCCGAACGCAGCCACGAGTGCCGAATGAACCCGGCCTTCAAAACGACTGTCAAACTCACTAGTGAAGTCCACACCGGCTTCCTCATACAATTCATTGATCGTCCATCCTCTCGCAGTCAAAGTCATGTGACTGACGCCTGCGAGACGCAGGACTTCTGCTGTGCTTTGGGGAGTCTTTAATTCGCGTATGGCGGCGATGAGATGCTGACGGAGATCTGCGTCGTTGTGTTTCGGTCCCAGCCCATGTGCATTGATCCAATACCCCTGACAGCTCCGGGAGCAAAGGCGCGCGTTGAGTCTGGTCAGTGCCGGGCGAAACATGGTTCCACATTGGACGCATGGCCTGGGGGACGCCTTGAGGCAGCGGCGTCCTTTCTCGACACAAGACGGGCAATTTCGCGTGCGACCTGACCATCCGGCGCATAAGAATGCAGTTCCGCAGTTGGGGCATGTTCTGGAAGCGACGGGTTTTTTCTTTCGTGCGGCTTTGGTGCAATTCTGGCAATGGCGGTGCATGGGCCAGCCGAGATAGGGTTGCTTACAAAAATCGCAGGTCTTTTGTTCTGCTTTCCATCCTCTGATCGTATGCGTGGAGTTTTCGTTTATTGGGTATTTCATAGTTGATATGCGGTAGGGTTAAATTGCCAAACCATGCGGGGAGCTCGTAGCCACGTATCAGTGCAGCTATACATCCCGTGAATCTTGCCATCGGACGCAATCCAGTAATGCAGGCCATTCTCCTTCACCAATTCACCCTCATCATCCAACTCCGCTGGTTTCAGGAATGCTTTGCAAACATTCGCGACTGCCATGACATCCAGCAATTTAATGAGCATCCTATCCTGAGTTTCATCACCCAGCATTTTAATACTCTGCTTATCCGCCGCCGGCTTGTAGAGATGTGCGAGGTGTGGAGCCTTCGAGAGAATGCGCTCCACAGAATCCCACGGTATTGATGGGCGACCCTTGTCCTTATTGTTCGTGGATTTAATTGGCCTGAAACGCCGCACTTGAAATAGCCATCTGGATTTCTGATCCGAGGAGGCGATTTTGAAATTCGGTGCGTCCAAGTAATGTTCCAAGACTGGGAGTGCCTTTTGCAATTTGGTAGGGCCTACGAAGTTCTTAAATATCTCCGTCGCTCTTTCCCGCTCCTGTGCGGAGCATCCCAGTATCTCGTGAAAGACTGTGTGCGCCGCCATGGGGTTGTCTGGCGGTGTGAAGAATGCCAGCTCCCGGAAGAGGATGACTTTCGACTCGGTGACAATATCCTCCACGAAATCTTTTTCGAGCAGCACGCGCGCGTAGGAATACAAGTCTCGCAGTGTGTCGATCTTGTTCTTATTCACCGGCAGGCCGTGGATGGCGAAGTGCGTGAAAATATTCCCTACCAATGGGTTCACGAAATTCTCGTAGAACTTCCACACATCATCCAATTGCATCCGCTCCTTCATCACCGGATACGCCACCATAGGAACGATGACGTCCAACAATGCGTATGGGATCAGGATGTGGTCGGGGACGTAGAGGTATCCAGTCTCGTTTGTGACGAGGGATTTATTCTCCGACACCCATTGAACCAGCTCCGTATCGTAACGGCCGTAGCGAGTGTATTTGAGGGATATTCGCTCCAAGCCGAAATCCGCATTCTCATTGATATTCTGCTCGCCGAACTCTGTGTCGAATATGGTCTTGTTGAACCACTGAAGTCCGAACCAATGATGCATCACCGGCAAATCCGCAGAGATGTGCGCACCGATGTATTTCACTTTGGGGTTGTCAAGATGGCGGGACAATATTTTGCCGGCAGGGGAGTATGCGGCCAAGATGGTCTTCATGGCCTGCCCCTCCCATGGTCTTGCAGGCATAGCACTCCTACGATCCCTGAAGGGAGTCGTAGGAGTGCTACTGCGGCTCCAACTTGGAGTTCTTGGAGTTTTCGTAGTCATGCGGCTGACAGCGCCTCCGTAAGTTTTGATTTCACGATCTTTCCCTCGCTTTTTGCGCGCTTGAGAAGGGCGTAAAATGTTCCTCCCTTGATACCCATTTCTTCGGCTGCTACTTTCTCTAGAACACCTGTTCTCATTTCCTTTTTGCCGATGCACTCCAGCAGATCCGCGACCGTGTATTTTGCCTCGCGTCCGGCCTTTGGCCTCTTTAGCTTCGTAGGGTCAAGGCTATCATCCCTGCGCATGAGCGGATATTTCCAGCGCAGAACAAACGGATCGTGGGGCGGATGATTTCGCAAGGCAGGCTCGCACGCGAATGCGCTTTCTTCCTCGTGCTTTGTCAGGGGCAGGATGGCATCGGGGTCGCGCGCGAAGACTCCGCTGCCGCCGATGCGGTCAATGCTGTTCTTGTCGCTTTGATTGCCTTTCGAGTAGTGCGCGCCGAATGCGACGGCCGCGTCGGATTCAACGGCGATGTGCTCGATCTGATTTAGTAGACTGGCGATTTCCCCAGCCTTGTTTTCGTCCCGATCGCCAAGGCATTTGTATATGGGGTCGAGGATCACAAGCGAGAATGCGCCGGCCTTGATGTCCGGAAGGATGCGCGTGGAGAGTGTGGTGATGTCGCAACTGTGGCCGCGCAGATTCCAGATCGTGAATTGGCCGCGCTGCAACTCCACGCCTTTTGCCTCGACCACGGTCTTGATGCGTCGGGCGATAAACGGCGCGGCGATCTCCAAATTGAGATAGAGCACGCGCCCCTTCACCGTTTCCATCTCCCACCACGGCGATCCGGTCGCGACACTCACGCCCATGTCAAGCAGGCTCCAAGTCTTGTTCGATTTGCTCGCGCCCCCAAGGACAAGCTTAGCGCCTTGGTGCAGTATGCCCTTGATAAGTTCGGGTGGCAACGGCGGGGGCGCTGTTACAAGGTCAAAAGCATCCACCCAGGGCGGGAGCCCCAGGATACCTGAGTCGATCTCGGCGCGCAACTTTCGCTCTGCGGATTCCACAGCGCCATTGCACGAGATGTGGAAGCACTTCATCGAAGGCGTGCTGTCAATCCAGATGGCGCAGTCGGTCTCCGCGCTGACGGCGGTGTGACTCTCCACGCCAGGGCATTCGACCAGAGCCTTCACGTCTGATTCCCAACGGAGCACGGGGAAATTGCGTTCGACGTATTCGCGGCGCAATTTCAGCAATTCGGGCGACGTGGTGCCGTTGCTGGCGACGGCTCGTTGCGGTAACGCTGCCACTTCGTGACCGATATCCGCTGGCGGCGGTGCCTCTGTGATTTCCATCTGCGGCTCGGGGTGCCATGCAACGGGAACGGCATCAGGATTGAGATGGACCGTCGGGTCCTTCGTCACGAAACTGGCGCGGGATACGTCTTCGCCAGCGTGGTCGTTCACGGTGATCCCGATTGCGGATTCAATCACTCGCACCGCCGCGTAATATGCCGCTTTGTGCTCTGCGGCGTTTGTCGGGATCGGCATCACTGGCACGAAGACGCGCAAGCCGTTCCCGCTCACGGAAAGGAAGACTGCGCCAACATTCGGACACGCTGCCAGCCGCGCCTTCGTGCCCTCTACGTCTGCGAGGTCGTCGAGATCGATCATCGCGATCCCGCTGTGGGCGATGAGTGCATCGTTTGCGCGGCGGCTGAATGTCCCGGCGGGCGTGACGTAAGCGCATTCCGTTTTCTTCACTTCGTCGGCTTTTTTCTTCGCCGTCTTCGCATTGCCAGTATCGCGCAAAGTCTGCGCGTAAATGGTGCGCACCTTTACCACGGCCTTTCGCTCTGCGGATCGCACGGCGTCAATTTCAGCGCGGAGGGTGATCGTCTTGAGAAACTTTCCCGCCACGCAAACCACGCTCGCGGCTGTGGAGATCTGTGCGTCGAGCCAGTGGCGCACGGCGGTCTTGCTATCATCGAGGCTGTGTTCTAATGTATTCATGTCAATAGGTGGCTGGCTCCCTTTGCTCGGACGGCGGGGAGCCGGCCTATTTTAGACTTCGCGCACTTCTCGTTTCGCCAATGCCTCACACACGCGCGGCCAAGAATATCGGAGCGTTCGGTAACCCAGTTTAATAACCGGAATTTTCCTTGCGCGTGTCATGCACTCGACTCCGCGCGGGGTCGTATTGAGCAGCGCTGCGAGTTGGATTTTGTCCAGCAGTGTGCGATTATGAGGATCGCTGGTGATGATCGCGTTGAGATGCGCAGCGAGCGTCGCGTTTTTGTTAGGTTTCGGGTTGGATCGAGTGGACATGCGCCACCACTACCACACCGCATTTTCGAACCCCTCGGCACCAACCCGTCAGCAAATGGCAACGAACCCTCGACTGATGGCAAAGCCGCAGCGACTTACACAGTCGCCGCTTCAAAATGCTTGGCACCGAGAAGGCAACCGCTGGCAGCTCCGAGTCAACTGCTGGCAAACCGTCGCCCAAAAGCCCGCGCAAGAATTATTTTCGTTTTTTTTGCCGTGGCTTCCGTCAGCCCTTAATTCCGAACTCTATTCCCTTTGCTTTTTACGGTCCCCGCCTTTGCGTCCGCTGCGGATTGTTTGCCCTTATTCGCATTCTGTTTCGAAATATGGGCAGCATACCATTCCCTGTAACAAAGACGAAGACCTTCCGCTGAGCCCAGGTCAGTGGGTGACGTTAGGTCTTCCACTTTCTTCAGTCCCCATGGAACAGTTCCAGACTCCAACCATGCTTTGATCTTAGACAGCGCCCGATGGGAACGCTCCTCGGTGGTGATGAATTTGATGGTTTCCCTGCCCTCCATCTGCGGCCCCGCCCCGTGGACCCACTTCTCAAAGTGCTGTTCCCGTTCTGCACGATTCAGTCCGGTCACAACGCTACCGGCTACGTCGTAATCACAGACGAGTTGCTGGGATTGATGCCAGAGCCCAAGTGCGCTGCGTAAGATCGCATCGCGTTCATCTTCGGATTTTGGGAATTTACCGTTGCCGGTGAGGTGGACCGCAGTAACGATCAATTCCATCGGTGTGGGTTTCGGGCATTGGAACGGAATGTTTGATCTTCCAGGGGCGGGTGCTGCGTGCGATGCCTCAGGTGCGGATGCCAGCAAAGAGGCGATGGGTGGCTGCTCAGGCGAGGGTGCTGTGTTTGCCGGTCCTTTCGGAGGCGTTTTTGTGGTTTTTGTCTTCATGCGGCGGATGTGAGTTTGATGAGCTTACGGCTCTGTTTTGATGGAATGATTTGCCAGTAGCGTTCCGCGTCGGAGGGTTTCACAAGCTCGCGGTAGTGCGCAAAAACCATTTGCGGGCTGTTGCCCATTTCCAGACTCACACGGGCGGCGTCGGCGCACTGCGCGAGACGATAGGAACCGTAGCTGTGTCGTAATGCGTTCTGCGGCCAGCCGTCGAGAAGCCCTGCCTGCCGCTTGGCGGCATCGAGGCGTTTGCGCAGTCCAACGGGCGCAACTGGTCCGGCGACCTTTGATATCGGTTGGAGCCATGAGGCGAGGTTGCCGGCTATCGGCACAAGCCTGCGCTTTTTTGTCTTACTCTTGGCTGCAGTCACTTCGATGAAACCGCTGAACAAGTTCACCTCTGACCAGTCGAGCTTTTCAATCTCCGCGCTCCGCAGTCCGGCGAATGCGGAGATGGCGACAACCGGCAAAACATCTTCGGTGCTTGCAGTCAGCAGCGCGGCAAGCTGCGTCGGCGTGAGGATGCCTGGAGGAGTATCAACGGCCGAGGCTCGCTCGGTGTGCTTGGCGGGGTCGCTGGCGCAATAGCCCCGGCGCTCGCAGAAGGAAAAGAGGGTGCGAATGTCGCGGCGGAATGTGTTTCGCGTGCCGGGTGCGACCGCGAGTCCGGTAAGCCATTCATCGAGTTCCTTTGCCGTGATGCTGGCGACGGTGCGCTCACCATGCGATTTACAGAACCGGCCAAGACGCAACCCAAGGTCGTTCACGTAGCGCGGCGATTTGTGTGCGGCTTCCTTCAATCTGATGAGTTCTGCGACCGCGGCAGCCACGGACACGGAGTTCTCTTCCTGATGCAGATGGGTGACGTAGAACGCGGTCGCATCTCGAATTGTTTTCCCGAACGGCGCGAGAATCGCGGCACACTCCCCAGCCATGACCCTTAGTGACGATGGAAAAGCCACGCCCTCCGAACCGTGGTTCTGGAACTCCACTTTCAAAAGTTGACCGAACGACTCAGCCTCCTTTTTTGAGGTGAAAAATCTGCGCTTCCGCTTCCCAGCTTGGCGATACGTCACGATGAATTTTAACGCCGGGCGGTCATCGTCGTCATACGGACGGATACGGAAGGGCAATTTCACAGTTGGCGACGCTGGCACTTCGTTGGCACTTTTTCAAGCAATAATGGCAAACAATGCGCTACAATGCGCAAGAATGAAAAACTGCAGTTGCCGCGCTGAAACCCTGTATCCATGCCGCTTTCCTTCGCGAAAGAGAAGTGGGTCGGGCGAGACTCGAACTCGCAACCAACGCCTTAAAAGGGCGCTGCTCTACCATTGAGCTACCGACCCTCCGCGAAGAGGGACGCGCGAAGTAACTTGAGGCGCGGCGCGTAGCAAGTGCGAATTGCATCGTTATGCACGGATGTCTAGTCATGTGCTCCGACATGATGTTCCAAATTTCACGAAAAGCCCGCCGCCAATTTTTGCGCACCGTGCTTGCAGGCGTGACAGTTGCGCTCGTGTGGCTTGCATGGAGACCGGTGAAGCGCTGGCTGTTCCCAGTGAGTCCGCTGGTGTCCACACCGCAGATTGCGATGGAGAAACTGGATGCCCGCTCGCTTTACTACAACATCGAGGCGAGGCCGTGGCTGCTGAAAAACAGAGCGGATTTGCTGACGGCGGACGACAAGGACGGAAAAGGCGCGCGCGTGATTTCGTTCACACAGGCACCACAGAATCCGCGATTGTTCCGACAACTGGACCGGCAGTATCGCTTCGACACGATTTTGTTGCTGGATGATCCGAGCAGGTATCAGCGGCTGCTGGATCATCTGCTGGAGCCGGAGCCGGACAAGCGCGATTTCCGCCTCGTGTATATGGATCACTGGGCGCTGGTTTTTAAACGCGGTGCCGCGCGTGAGTGGCAGCCGGCGGATGCGGAGGCGGTGCGTCAGCGGATGGCGGGGTTGCATTCGGAGGATCGTGCGGCTTTTCTCGCCATGACAGCGATGAAGATGCTGGCCGTCCGTGAGTCCGAGGCTGCAAAGCGATGGCTGGATGAGGCGCTGGACGCGGATGGAAGTTCGGTGGATGCGCTGACGGGGCTTGCGCAGTATTACGTGTGGCTCGGCAAGTGGAAGGAGGCGGATTCATACGCGGACAGGGCGCTCGCAAAAAAAGAAAACTGCGTTGGAGCCGTGGCGGTGAAGGTGCTCACGATGCGGGCGACGAAGCACATGCTGGATGCGTTCAAGCTTTCTGAAAAACTGAACACGCTCATCCCGGAGGATCCCGTGCGTCTGTGGCAGCACGCACAGCTTGCCCACGAGTCCCAGCAATTCGGGGCGGAGATTGCGGCGCTCACGCGTTTGATCAAGCTGGCGAAGGATGAGGAAAGGCCTGCGGGTGAATACGAATTTCACCTCGGCGAAGCGCACGCTTTCGCGGCGATGAATGACGGGACTCACGCGCCGCAGGCTGTGGAGCATTTGAACAATGCGCTCGCAGATGCGTCGCTGCCGGCGGACAAGCGGAAGTTTGCTGAGGAGCGTCTCGCTACGATTCGTGAGAGGACGGGGCTGCACTAGCGACCTGCTGGACGGCGCGCCAATTCTAGCTATAGCGGGGGAATGAAGATTCTTTTCTCCATCTCAGCGCTGTGCATCCTGGCAACGGGTGATGTTCTGGCGGAAGATGCGATTTCAGTGCGCGGCTCGACAGTCGTAGCCGCATCTGTCGCGCTTGCATCAAATGCAATCAAAGAGGAGATCGGCATCGAATTCAAAGTCGTCACCGAGGGCGGGAGTTCAGATGCGATTTATCGCATGGCGTCGGGCTATGTGGATGTCGCCCTTTCCACACACTACATGGCTGCCGGGGAAAAGTCGGAGCATCCCGAAAAGATTTTTCATGAGATGCTTATCGGCAGACAGGTGCTGGCAGTTGTTGTGAATGATGTTGTCTGGCGCAGTGGCGTCCATGCGCTTACGAAGGATCAGATGCGCGGCATTTATGAACATGAGATCACGAATTGGAAACAGGTCGGAGGAGAGGATCGCGAACTCACTTATTTCAATCGAGAGGTGGGCCACGGCGTGTGGGATTTGTTCATGATATTTCTTTACGGCGACGCGAGAAAAGCCCCGAATTCGAAAGCCGAAGTTCTGGCCGAATCGGAAGATGTGCGCACTACCATCGAATTCAACGGCGGTTCGATTTCGCTCATCGCTCTCCCTGAGGCCAAAGGTGAATCGCTCCATGTGCTCGGCATTAAACAGGCGGATGGCACGGTCATTGATCCGACTCCGGAGAATATCACCAGCGGGCGCTATGAACTGAACCGGCCAATGCTTGCCATCACGGGCAGGTCGCTTACCGGGAAACTCCGCAAACTGTTTGAGTTTCTTGTCAGCGAAAAGGGGCAGACCTTTGTAAAAAAGGCGGGCGGAGTCACCCTCGCTGAGATGAAGCCCGCGAAGTAATCACGCAAACATTAGCCGGCAGATCGTGATTGCAACCACGAGCGCCACGATGTCCGCAGTGAGGCCGACGGCGACGGCATGGCGTGTTTTGCGCAGGCCCACGCTGCCGAAATAAACTGCGAGCACATAGAAGGTCGTCTCGGTGCTGCCGTAGATCGTCGCGGCCATTTTAGCAATGAGCGAGTCCGCTCCGTGGGTCTTTACAACGTCCACGAAAATTCCTTGCGACGCGCTGCCGCTGAGCGGGCGCATGATGGCGAGCGGCAGCAGGTCTGCGGGAAAATGGAGAAAGCTCAGCACGGGATGAAGTGTGTCCGTGAGCAATTGCATCACTCCCGAATCGCGCAGCAGTCGGATGGCGATCAGCATGGCCACGAGAAAGGGAATGATTCGCTGCGCAGTGGCGAAAGCCTCCTTCGCGCCTTCGCAAAACTGCTCATACACCTTCACTCGCCGCAGCGCCGCGTAGAGCGGCAGAAAGGCGAGGAGGAACGGCACGGCCAGCGTTCCAGCCCCCTGCAACATCGCAAGCACCGGACTGTTTGCCGCCTGTGTGGGTGTTGCTGCGGGCTGTGTCGCCTGAGCGTTTGCGAGATTGCGCATGGCCTCGGAAGCTTTCCATCCCGGAAACGCATCCGGGAAAGACATCAACATCCACATCCACGCGAATGCCGCGAAGAGCAGCGCAAGTATCGCACGTCCACGAATCGTCAAAGCCGGCGCGCTCACGGTCTCCTTCTCGGTGTCCTCCGACTTTGCATCCACGACAACCGCCACCTCGTCGTCATCCGGCGGCACCTGAAACATCCGCAGACGACCGAGCACTTTCGCCGTCGCCACGCCGCAGCACATCGCAATCGCTGTCGCGATGAACGCTGGCACCACGATGGAGGATGGCGAGCGGGCCCCTTGCACCGCGAGGATGCTGATTGCTGTTGTCGGCACCAATTGCAGGCTCGCCGTATTCACCGCGAGAAAAGTCACCATCGAATTGCTCGCCACCGTCGGACGCGGATTGAGCTTTTGCAAAAGCGCCATCGCACGCAGTCCGAGTGGTGTCGCGGCGTTGCTCAGACCGAGCATGTTTGCGGACATATTCAGCACCATCGCACCCATCGCCGGATGTTCGGGCGGCACATCGGGAAACAAACGCCGCATCACCGGCTTCAGCGCTCGCGCGAGCACTTGCACCAGCCCCGCGCGCTCGGCGAGACGCATCATCCCCATCCAAATCGCCATCAGTCCGACAAGCGGCAGCGCAATTTTCATCACCGCATCCTCCGCTTGTGTAAAAGCTCCCTTCGTCATCACATCCAGCCGCCCCGTGAATCCGCCCACGAGAACGGACACCAGAAGCATTGCGAGCCAGATGAAATTGAGCACGCGGGAGAAAGGAAAAGTTTCGCCTGCGGTGCGAGGAAAAAATGCCAAAGAGCAAATGTGCATTTTTGCTGGAGCAGTTGACCCTCTGGCAGCAGCGACTAGCCTCGCACCGTGAGAATTCTTCTCTTCGCCCTCTTCGCTTTTGGCGCCTCCTTGTTTGCTGAAGTCACATTCACCGAGCAGCCGGGGCGTGTTCGTGTGGAAATTCGCGGGCAGCTTTTCACCGAGTATCGCTATGGCGATGCGCCGCACGTCTATTACTGGCCGTTGATCGGGCCTGGCGGGGCGAAGATGACGCGCGGCTATCCGATGGAGTATGCGGAGGGCGAAGAGCACGATCATTTGCATCACCGCTCGCTTTGGTTTTCGCACGGGATGGTCAACGGTGTGGACTATTGGACGGAGGACGCGGAAGGAAAACGTGCACTCGGGAAAATCGAACACGCCAAAATTCTCGCGAAGGAGAACGGCGCGAAATTCGGCATCCTACAAACGGAGCAGAAGTGGATCGCGCCTGACGCTACGGTGCCGCTCCGCTCCGTGCAGACCGTTCGCGTTTATGACGGCCCGGACACGGAGCGCGTGTTCGATTTTGAAATCGCACTCGTCGCCGGCGAGAAGGACGTGGTCTTCGGCGACACCAAGGAGGGCACCTTTGCGATGCGCATCGCGGAGAGTATGCGCCTCAAACAGCCGAAGGGAGAGGGCAGGGGAACCATCGTGAACAGCGAGGGTGCGAAAGACGCAAAAGCGTGGGGACAGCGCGCAAACTGGGTCGCGATGAGCGGGCCGATTGGCGAAAAAATCTACACCATCACCTTCCTCTCTCACCCGTCGAACCTCCGCGCCCCGCAGCGCTGGCACGCTCGCGATTACGGACTCTTCGCGGTGAATCCATTTTGCGAGCACGAGATGGACAAGTCGCAGCCCAAGGACATCGGCAACTACACGCTCAAGGTCGGCGAAACGCTCACCTTGAAATACCGCATCGCCATCACAGAAGGGGACGCCGCCGCCGCGAAGTGCGCCGAGCGCTTTGCCGAATACGCGAAGTGAGCATCTGATCCATTTTTGATTAGGAAGGCAGGAAGGCAGGAAAATATTTTTCGGCAGTCCTTTCCTGTCTTCTTGCCTTCCTGAGCCATCCTTAGACAAGTGGCGGTAGGTGAACGGTGACACGCAACTCATCATCCGTTATTCCACACATGCTCATGTCAAATCCCATCCGATTCGCACTCATCGGCACCGGTGCCATCTCTGCGATCCACGCGCAGGTCATCGCGGAAATTTCCGGCGCACAACTCACCGCCGCCTACTCGGTCGCCGGTCTCGAAGCCTTCGCCGCCAAGTGGGGCTGCGCCGCTGCTGCTTCGCTCGATGAATTGCTTGCGCGAAAGGACGTGGACGCCGTTTGCATCACCACGCCCAGCGGTTCCCATGGCGAGCCTGCTATCGCGGCACTCCGTGCGGGTAAGCACGTCCTCTGCGAAAAGCCGTTGGAGATCACTCCGCAGCGGATTGATGCGATCCTCGCCGCTGCACGCGAGAGCGGCACGATTCTCGCCGCCGTTTTCCAAAGTCGTTTCGGTCACGGCGCGCAGACCGTGAAGCGCGCGGTGGACGCTGGACGGCTAGGTCGCCTCACGCTCGCCAGCGCCTACGTGAAATGGTGGCGCACCCAGCAATACTACGACAGCGGAGCATGGCGCGGCACTTGGGAGATGGATGGCGGCGGTGCGTTGATGAATCAGGGCGTTCACGCGATTGATTTGCTCACGTGGTTCGCCGGGGTTCCCGTGGAGGTGAAAGCGAACATTGCCACGCTTGCGCACGAACGCATCGCGGTGGAGGACACCGCCGTCGCGGCGCTCCGTTTTCCGAGTGGCGCGCTCGGCGTGATCGAGGGAGCCACGAGCGCCTACCCCGGCTGGAACAAACGCATCGAGCTCAGCGGCGACAAAGGCTCCATCATTTTGGAGGACGACACGATCAAGTTCTGGCAGTTTGAAAACGAACTGCCCGGTGATGCGGAGATTCGCGCGGGCGGCGGTGGCGATGGAGCCATCGGCGGCGGCGCGGCAAATCCCATGGCCATCAGCACCGAGGGACATCGCCGGCAAATCGCCGACCTCTGCGATGCCATCCGCGAAAAACGTCAGCCAGCCGTTCCCGGATCCGACGCGCGCAACGCCGTCGCCGTGATCTGCGCCATCTACGAAAGTGCGAAGACCGGCCAAACGGTCGCCGTGCGCTAAACCAACACCATGTCCGAAACCAACGAACCAACTGCGCCAGCGATTGAGAAAGTCGAGAAAGCGCCACAGCGCCTCACCTCGATGGACGCCTTTCGCGGCCTTGTGATGTTTTTGCTCATCGCGGAAAGCCTGAACTTCGCGCAAGTCGCAAGGGCGCTGCATGACGCCGGCGTGTGGGCGTTTCTCGCGCGGCAGCAGGATCACGTTCAGTGGATCGGCTGTGTGCTTCACGACATCATCCAGCCGGGCTTCAGTTTTCTGGTCGGATGTGCGATTGCATTCTCCGTGGTGAGCCGACGCGCGCGCGGCCAGACCATCGCCGCGATGACGCGCCACGCCGTCATCCGCTCCGTGCTCCTCGTGCTGCTCGGAATTTTCCTGCGCAGCACCTACACAGCGCGGACGAATTTCACCTTCGACGACACGCTCACGCAGATCGGCCTCGGCTACGTGTTCCTCTTCGCGCTCGCACTGCGCCCCGCGCGCGACCAGTGGATTGCCTTCGCCGTGATTCTCGTCGGCTATTGGGCGCTCTTCGCGTTCTGGCCGCTGCCCGGCGACGACTTCAACTGGAAGCTCGCCGGCGTGAAAAAGGACTGGCCGCACCACCTCACCGGCTTCGCCGCGCACTGGAACAAAAACACAAATCCCGCGTGGGCGTTCGACCGCTGGTTCATGAATCTCTTCCCCCGCCAGAACCCCTTCACCTCCAGCGACGGCGGCTACTGCACGCTGAATTTCATCCCCACGCTCGCCACCATGCTGCTCGGCCTGCGCGCGGGGGATTTGCTCCGCTCCGTCCGCGCTCCGCGCGGAAAAATCCTCTGGCTCTGCATCGCCGGTGTTATCGGCCTTGCGGCGGGCTGGCTCCTCGGCGCACTCGGCATTTGCCCGGTCGTGAAGCGCATCTGGACTCCGAGCTGGGTCCTTTTCAGCGGCGGATGGTGCCTGCTCATCCTCGCATTCTTTTACACGCTCATTGATGTGCGCGGCTGGCGCGCATGGGCCTTCCCCCTCGTCGTCCTCGGCATGAACTCCATCGCCGCCTACATGATGGACTGGCTCTGGAAACCCTTCATCGAAAAAAATCTCGTCACCCACTTCGGCAGCGCCGCCTTCGAGTATTTCGGCAAACCCTACGCCCCATTTTTCAAAGGCTGCGGCGTCGTGCTCGTCGTCTGGCTCATCCTCTACTGGATGTGGAAGCGCAAAATTTTCCTGCGCATTTAGAAGATGAATAATTCAAACACAGAAAATTCCGGCTGTCTGGGACTCTTATTCAAGCTGCTTGGAATTGGAGGAGGGACGGCAGGACTAGCGCAGTTGCCTTATCACCTGAGGGATGACTTTCTGTCTGCGGCAGAAGTTTCATTTTACCATGTTCTTCGGCAGACAATCGGAGAGAGGGCAATAGTGTGTCCAAAAGTTAGGTTGGCCGATATTTTCTTTGTTTCGCGGCCCAACGAGAATGCAGGAGCGCGGAATCGGATTGCATCGAAACACGTGGACTTCTTGCTGTGTGATCCAGCGACGATGCGTCCGCTGGCTGGCATCGAATTGGATGATACTAGCCATGCACGTCAGGATCGGCAGGAGCGGGACGCGCTGGTGGAGAAGGTGTTCGAGGCGGCGGGTCTGCCACTGGTGCGGTTTCCGGCGAAACGGACCTATGTGCTTGCTGAGGTAGCGGTCAAGTTGGCGGTGGTTTTCGAAGTGGGGGCACATGGTGGGATGGCAGCTGCGCCCACGGTTGTTGAAGTTGAGGAAACCAACACACAGGAGACAATGACCGCAGCGAAGCCAATATGTCCAAAGTGCGGCATCGAGCTAGTTATCCGCAGCGGACCGCGCGGAAAGTTTTATGGATGTCCCAACTATCCGAAGTGCCGTATGACGTCACAAGTGAGTTAAATACAGTGCGTGATTTATCCGTTGGCAAACACCTGAGCGCCCACGTTCACGAGGGCTTAATACTTATGCGCTGGTCGCTGGCACGTGTCTTTCTTAGAAGGCTCGCGCCTTGGCCCAACCGAATCAGCCCAATTCCGGCCATCCGCTCAGCGGATGGCGTTCGTATGCCGTCGCCGGTGTCCTGTTTGCACTGATCTTTGTGCTGCTCGCGAATGTGCGGCCTTTTTCACGCTGGAATGATCCGGGGACGAAATACTTTTTCGCGGCGGCGATTGCTTCGCCGTCGGATGGTGCGGCGCAGGTGAGCTGCCGTTTCTTCGGCGGGGTGCGGCCCACGCCGTCGGGGCGCGCGAGGCTGGTGAAATCGGAGACGCCGCGCGTGGTGTTGATGGAGGTGCCGAGCGAGGTTTTGCGTGCGGTGCTCTTTGAGCCGTTTGTGCAGGGAGAGGAGTTGCTTTTGCGCGATGCGCAAATCGTGGACGTGTATCATCAGGTGATTCACCGCTTCAGCGTGGGCGATGCCAAGGCTTCGGTGCCGGATACGATGGAGGTGGCGGCGGACGGGACGCTCAAGCTGAAGCTGGTGCGCGGGGCCTCGATTACGTTCATGCCGCCTTCGCCGGTGACGCTGGCGGACAGTTTGTGGCCGGGGTGGGTTGCGGTGGTGACGGAGTTTCTGGTTTCGGGAATTTTGTTCACGGTGCTGTGCACGCTGCTGGCGAGGCGGTTTCCCGGTGCCGTTGCGCGCATGATGACTGCGCTCGCGGCGTGGGCGGTTTCACGTCCGAAGACAGCGGTGTTTCTTGCGGCGTTCGCGGCGGTGCTGGTGAGCTGTCACCCGGTTATTTTCATGGGGCGCAGTTTTGTTTCGCCAAACAACGGGGCGCAGGCGCTCTACGATGATTTTCCGAGCCTGCCCGGCTCGACCGATGTGGAGGTGGAGGACAGCGCGGGATCGGATCTCGGTGCGATGATGTGGGCGTTCATTCCCTACTCGGTGATGCAGCACGAGGCGCTCGCGCATGGCGAATGGCCGCTGCGGAATCGCTACGCGTATAACGGCCTCGGCTTGCAGGGGCAGGGGATTTCGATGTTTGGCGACCCGCTACATTTCATCCCGGTCGCGGCGAATGGCGCGGCGTGGGCGTGGGATTTGAAGTTCCTTCTCGCGAAGCTGCTCTTCGCGTGGGGCGCGGGTCTGCTTGTGCTGAATGCGGTGCGTCGCGTGGGTCTGGCGGCGCTGCTCGCGGCGTCTGCGCCGTTCATTGGGTTCTTCGCGTTCCGGTTTAATCACGCGGCGTTTTTCAGCATGTGCTATGCGCCGTGGATTCTGCTGCCGTGGCTGCGCGTGGCGGAGTGCGATTCGCTGCGGGCGGCGTGGAAATGGATGCTGCTGCTCGTGCTCGCGAGCGTGGCGGAGTTGAACAGCGGGGCGATCAAGGAGGCGGTGCTGCTGCTGGGCGTGCTCAATTTCGCGGGGATGCTCGCGGTGCTGTTGCGTGCTGCGCCGTTGCGGACGCGCATGAGGGCGTTGATGTTGATGATGTGGGCGAATGTGCTGTTTGTCCTCGTGTCAGCGCCGTTCTGGATGACGTTCCTCGATCTGCTGGGCCGCGCCTACACGGTTTATGATCAGGTTAAGGTCTTCCAAATCCAGCCGGGGCTGCTCGCGGGGCTGTTCGACGATTTGTTCTACCGAGAACTCCAGCCGCGCGAGCAGCATTTCAATCCTTCCGCAAATTTTCTACTGCTGCTCGGCGTGCTCTGGTCGCTGGTGCGCTGGCGTGCGCTGGCAAAGGAACCGGTGTGGCTCGCGTGTGTTCTCGCTGCCGTGCCCGCGCTCGCGATTGCGTTTGGCGTGGTGCCGCCGACGTGGGTGGCTGCGATGCCGTTCATCGGGAAAATCTGGCATGTGGATAATTGCTTCACGCTCCCGGTGATCGTGCTGTCATTCGTCATCGCTGCGTTCGGGCTGCGCGAGTGTCTGGATCGTCGTCGCGATTCCGAATGGCGCTTCGACTGGATCGCATTTGCCGCGATGCTCTGCGGACTCTATGCGCTCTATTTCGGTTTCAGCCACGCCGCGCATCGCAGCGGGCTTTCATTTCTGGCAGTGGGTGACACGGTGCCCAAGAGCCCGTTCTTCCTCGCATACTCGATGGGGCTTGGCTTCTCCGTGCTGCTGCTGCCGTGGCTGTGGCGGCGACTCGCATTCGCGCGTCTGCATGTGGCTGGCTGGATGATCCTGCTGCTCGCGATGGGCGCGCTGCATTTCCGCCACTCGATGTTTGTCGGAACAAAGTTTGACGCCTACGTGATGAATCCGCAGCCGCGTCCGGATTTCCACGCGCTCTCACCAGCGGTGGAGGCGATTCGCCGTCGCATGGAAGCCAGCCATGAGCCTGCGCGCGCGCTCGGTCTGAATGGCAATCTCGCCCCCGACTTCAACGCGGTGTATGGACTCGAAACGCCGTTCGGCTGCGATGCCGTGCTGAATCGCTGGCAGTGGGAACTCGCAGATGCGGCTGGTTTCATGCGGCTTTGGGGCTGGCGGATTGTTTTGGTGAAACAGCATTTCCCCACATTGCTGCCGATGCTCGATTTCCTGAACGTGCGCTACTACGTGACGATGCCCACGGAGGACAAGCGCCCGCTCCCCGGCCTCACGCAGCTCGGCGAACGCGACATGGTGGTTCACGAAAGCCGCACCACATGGCCGCGCGCCTATTTCACCGACCGCGTCGCACGCTATGATCACGCTTCGGATTTGGTGAAGCTCGTGAATGCCTCCGACACGAAGCCGCTCGCGGCAATGGAAAGCGCGGAGCCGACGCCGCCCTCGCTTGCGGGCATCGGCGAAGACATCTCCTCGCGCACCGTGGTTGCCGCGACGCAATACGCGCTTACGCCGAACACGACGGCGTTTCACATCAAGGCCACGGATCGCGGTGTCGTCGTGCTCGGCGAGGCTTTTGAAACGGGGAACTATCGCGTGACCGTGAATGGTGCCGCCGCCGAGGCAGTGCGAATGAATCACGGCTTTCTCGGCGTCGCCGTGCCCGCGGCAGGCGAATACGATGTGCGTTTCACTTACCGCCCTCGCGTGTGGTCGCTCGCCCTTGGTGTTGCCAGCGCGGGCATCTTCCTACTACTCCTCACCGCCGCCGCTGCGCGCAGGCAGCGGCAACAGACAACATGACCAGCCCAAGCTACGAATCCGTTTTCATTTCCGGCGGTGCCGGATTCATCGGCAGCCACCTCACTCGCCGTCTCCTCGCTCGTGCCGATGTGAAGCGCGTTGTGATCTACGACAACTTTTCCAGCGGACTGGATGCGTATCTTTCCGATCTGAAAAATGACGCGCGTCTGGAAATCGTGCGCGCCGATTTGAAAGACAAGGACGCCGTGATCGCGGCGATGCGCGGGTGCGAGGTTGTCTTTCACCTCGCGGCGAATCCCGACATCGCGAAGGCGGTGACGCAGCCGGACATTGATTTCTGGGAGGG
>CAIYUV010000166.1 GCA_903929475.1 uncultured Spartobacteria bacterium | reverse complement strand
CGATCGAGGAGGAGGTGGAAAAGATGCGCTGGGCCACCAAGTGGGGCGCCGACACCGTCATGGACCTCAGCACGGGCAAAAACATCCACGCCACCCGCGAGTGGATCCTGCGCAATTCACCCGTGCCCATTGGCACTGTGCCCATCTACCAGGCGCTGGAGAAAGTGAACGGCAAAGCCGAGGACCTCACGTGGGAGCTCTTCCGCGACACCCTCATCGAGCAGGCCGAGCAGGGCGTCGATTACTTCACCATCCACGCCGGCGTGCTCCTGCGTTACGTCCCGCTCACCGCCTCGCGCATGACGGGCATCGTCTCGCGCGGCGGCAGCATCATGGCGAAATGGTGCCTCGCGCATCATCAGGAAAATTTCCTCTACACCCACTGGGACGACATCTGCGACATCATGGCTAGTTATGATGTTAGCTTTAGTATCGGCGACGGACTTAGACCCGGCTCCATCGCCGATGCCAATGACAAGGCGCAGTTCGGTGAGTTAGAAACCCAAGGCGAACTAACAAGACGCGCCTGGGCCAAAGGCGTGCAAGTCATGAACGAAGGCCCCGGCCACGTCCCCATGCACCTCATCGAGGAAAACATGGCCAAGCAGCTCGAATGGTGCGGCGAAGCGCCCTTCTACACCCTCGGGCCGCTCACCACCGACATCGCGCCCGGTTACGACCACATCACCAGCGGCATCGGCGCCGCCATGATCGGCTGGTATGGCTGCGCGATGCTCTGCTATGTCACGCCCAAGGAACACCTCGGCCTGCCTAATAAGAAGGATGTGAAGGACGGCGTCATCACTTATAAAATAGCCGCCCACGCCGCCGACCTCGCCAAAGGCCACCCCGGTGCCCAATACCGCGACAACGCCCTGAGCAAAGCCCGCTTCGAATTCCGCTGGGAGGATCAGTTCAACCTCGGCCTCGACCCCGAGACCGCCCGCGAGTTCCACGACGAAACCCTCCCGCAGGAAGGCGCCAAGACCGCGCACTTCTGCAGCATGTGCGGCCCGCACTTCTGCTCGATGAAGATCACCGAAGACGTCCGCAAATACGCCGCCGAACAGGCGATCTCCGAGGAGGCCGCGCTAGCAAAAGGCATGGCCGAAAAAGCGAGCGAGTTCGCCGAGAAGGGCAGCGAGCTTTACGCGAAGGCATAGGCCCTATCCGCCCAATTCGTCCAATAAGACCTATCACCATGCCCGACTTCCCAGAGCACTTCCTCCAAAAGACCGGCAACTACCGCGGACTCCACGCCTACCGGAAATCCGAGGTCATCTACGATTTCACCTTCCGCTTCTGCGAAAAGCTTCTCGCACGCGGTGACCGCACCCGCGACCAGATGATCCAGGCCGCGCGCTCGGGGAAACAGAACATCGCCGAAGGCAGCAAGGCCTCCGTCACCTCCACCGAGACCGAGATCAAGCTCATCAACGTCGCCCGCGCCAGCCTCGAGGAACTGCTGCTCGACTACCAGGACTTCCTCCGCACGCGCGATTTTTCTCAGTGGACGAAAAACTCCCGCGAAGCCCTCTACACCCGCAAACTCGGCTCTCAGCCCGATGAGTCCTACGAGACCTATCGCCCTTTCATGGACACCCGCCCGCCCGCCGTGCTCGCCAACATCGCCATCTGCCTCATCCACCAGACCAACTACCTTCTCGATCAGTTGCTCCGTCGTTTGGAAAAGGACTTCGTCCAAAAAGGCGGCCTCCGCGAACGCATGACCCGCGCCCGTCTCAGCCACCGGGAAAAACCGTGAGCCGATGCTCGGACAGGCCGCTCGCGCCCGCGCACTGCCCGGTGAAACGTCTCGCCATTTCCACCATGCCCGCTATGGATTCGGTGCGAAAGTTGATCGGCGCATGAAAAAGAACAAACCCACCACCAAGTCACAAAAAGCCCACAGGCCGAGGCTGCGGACGCAGTCGAATCAACTCGTGGAAAAGGGCGCGGAGGTTTTATTCTGTTTAGCTCCATGAGGACAGTCCTGTTAGGAAAACAATTTAGACAATGAAAATCCGGCACCTAAATCTCAAAAACTGGATGAATTACCAGAAGTTGGAAACTGGTAATCTCCTTGATCGCATGTTTGTGATTGGACCCAATGCCAGTGGTAAATCCAATCTGCTCGACGCGTTGCGTTTTCTGCGTGATGTGGCTCTTCCAGCCGGTATGAAACCATCCGGTGGTGGGCTGCAAAAAGCTGTTAGAGATCGAGGTGGGTTGTCCAAGTTGCGCTGTGTTAACGCTAGGCAAGACAACCAAGTTTGGTTGGAAGTTATACTCGAGGGAACAGACAAAGCAAAATGGGTATACCGCTTGGGCTTCAAGGGCGAAGGTAAGGCTAACAACCGATTCATCGTTACCGAAGAATATGTCGAAAAAGACGGCAGGACTCTGCTGAAACGTCCAGACGATCAGGATAAAAATGACGCGGACCGATTAACCCAATCTCATTTAGAGCTTACAACTGCAAATGCTGAATTCCGTGAGCTGCCGCATTTTTTTAGCGAGACGACCTACCTCCACCTTGTCCCTCAGTTATTGAAGTTCGCCAATCTAATTGGCGGAAATACCATCGAACAAGATCCGTTTGGCCAAGGTTTCCTACAGCGAGTAGCCGCAACGGGAGAAAAGACCAGAGACGCCCGCCTCCGACGCATTCAAAAGGCGCTAGATGCGGTGGTGCCATATTTTAAGGACCTGCGTTTCGTCAAGGATGACATTTCCGGATTGCCGCATATCGAAGCTAATTTTACTCACTGGCGACCCACTGGGGCTTGGCAACGAGAAAGCCAATTCTCCGATGGAACTTTGCGTTTGATTGGGCTGCTCTGGTCACTGATGGACGGTAGTTCGCTATTGCTGATTGAAGAACCAGAGCTTTCTCTGAACGAAGAAATAGTGCGCCATCTCCCGCGCCTGATTCAGCAGGTTCAGAAGCAGTCTAAGTCGGCTCGCCAAGTTCTTATCACGACACACAGTGAAGCACTACTTTCGGATAGGACGATTCCGGCCGAGGAAATCATTCGCTTAGAGCCGGAACGAGAGGGAACTCGCGTGCATCCGCTCGATCAGCAAGAAAAAATCATGTTGGCGAGCGGCTTGTCTGTCGGTGAGGTTCTGCTTAGGACGACCAAACCCAAAAATGTCGGGCAACTTGAATCGAGTCTACGTTAATGTTGCCGACGGTATATCTAGCAGCCGAGGACGAACCTGGTTTGGCTATAGGTCGTAAACTAATAGCCGAAGCACCGCCGCTTTGCGTTTATAGGGAAGAAAACGCTCGCGGTTTCGGCAAATTGAAAATCAAGACGCCCAATTTTCAACAAATGGGAGAGCTTGGATTGCCCGTGCTGATGATTACAGACCTTGATGCACGTCCATGTCCACCGGGAATGGTAGATGACTGGCTGGGTAGAGAGCCATCGTCAGGTTTCCTATTTCGAATCTGCGTGCGCGAGGTAGAGGCGTGGTTACTT
>CAIYUV010000165.1 GCA_903929475.1 uncultured Spartobacteria bacterium | reverse complement strand
TCACCTTCTTTTTCCCAGCATACTCTCCCTGCGCGAAACTCATTTGGTGTTTCATGCATCCCTCTCTACCAAACTCACCCTCCAATGACTCGCTTTTTCTGCAGCACGGAGCGATTAAATCAGCGTTTCCTTAGTTGGTAACTTGCAAGAGCCATCTCCCGCCTTTTCACTCGCAGAAAGCTCGATTCCCCTATACCGCCTCATTCATCGCCCTGATGAAACTCCACCTACCGACCGCCGACGTTTTCATTCCCGATGGACAGCCGCCGGAAGCCGCGCTCGCCCGCGTCACGCACCTCGGCATCGGCGCGCATCAGGACGATTTGGAATTCATGGCATTTCACGGCATCGCCGGGTGTTTTAAAAATGAAGCCGAGCGTTTTGGCGGCGTCACCTGCACCGATGGCGGCGGCAGTTCGCGCACGGGGAAATACGCGCATTTCACCGATGAACAAATGAAGTCCGTCCGCCGCGAGGAACAGCGCGAGGCTGCAATCATCGGTCGCTACGCCGCGATGGTGCAGCTCGATTACCCGAGCGCCGCCATCAAGAACCCCGCCGACACGCGGCTCCGCGAAGACCTCGTCGAACTGCTGGTCGCGACGCGTCCGCGCGTCATCTACACGCACAATCCCGCCGATAAACACGACACGCACATCGCCGTGTTCATCGCTGCGATTCAGGCCATCCGCGCGCTGCCGCGTGCTGAGCGTCCCGAAGTCGTCCACGGCTGCGAAGTCTGGCGCGATCTCGACTGGCTCGGCGACGCCGAAAAAGCCATCCAGGACTTGAGCGGACACGACAACCTCGCCGCCGCGCTCAACGGAATTTTCGACAGCCAGATCGGCGGCGGCAAACGCTACGACCTCGCCGTGATGGGCCGCCGCCGCGCCAACGCCACCTTCTTCACCAGCCACGCGACCGACCGGTGCGACGCCCTCGCCTTCGCCATGGACCTCACGCCGCTCGCGCACAACGACTCGCTCGACATCGTGGAGTTCGTCACCGACGCCATCGAGCGGTTCAAGACGGACGTGACCGAGAAACTCCAGCGCCAGCTCGGCAAGTGATTTGTTTTAAAAATGGAAATCATCATCCAGCCAACAGCCAATGCCGCCAGCGTCATCGCGGCACGTTTGATTGCGCGGCAAGTCCGCGAAAAGCCCGACTCCGTCCTCGGCCTCGCGACCGGCTCCACGCCCATCGCCACGTATCAGGAACTCATCCGCCTCCATCGCGAAGAGGGACTCGATTTCTCGCGCGTGACCACTTTCAACCTCGATGAATACGTGGGACTGCAAGCGGAGCACCCGGCGAGCTACCATGCCTTCATGGACTTGCAGCTTTTCTCCCACATCAACATCCCCCGCGAGCGCATCCACATCCCCGACGGCATGGCTGCCGACGTGCCTGCGGAATGTGCGCGCTTCGAGGCGGCCATCCGCGCGGCGGGCGGGATTGATTTGCAACTCCTCGGCATCGGCTCCGACGGGCACATCGGTTTCAACGAACCCTCCTCCTCGCTCGCCTCGCGCACGCGCATCAAGACACTCACCGAGCGGACGCGCGCCGACAATGTGTATAATTTCGGCGGCGACTTTGCGAAGATGCCGCTCCACTGCATCACGATGGGCGTCGGCACCATCATGGAAACGCGCGCCGTCCTCCTGCTCGCATTCGGCGCAGGCAAGGCGCAGGCCGTCGCCGAGGCCGTCGAAGGCCCCATCACCGCGATGAACCCCGCCAGCATCCTGCAAATGCACCCCGTCGCCAAATGCCTCATGGACGAACCCGCCGCCGCGCGCCTGAAAAAATGCGAATACTACCGCTGGGTCTTCGATAACAAACCGCAATGGCAGCGGGTGTGATCGCAGGGGGCTTGAGCGTGAGCGACACTGACGTTTCAGAATTGAACTCCCTGCGGCAACGACCAGACTGAGAGAATGGAAGTCGAAGCAATCAACGCCTACTGTCGCGAGAAATTGGCGACCTTGAGGCAGCCCCTTATCGAGAACCTCGCGGCAATTCTGCTTGGAGAAAGAATTCCTCTCGATGTCGGCAATGCGGCAACGGGTGAAATTCTCATTCCGGCAGGCTGCAAGATCACCATGCGGCACATCAAGGCGGTCGCAGCCAATTCGGGAGATATCGAACTCTATCCGAGTCCTATTCAGAAGGCGATCGCCGGCGTTATCGCTAAGTTTCAGAATTCCTTCTCGAGGGAATTGGCTGCAATCGAGCATGAGCGGCAGTCGCTTATCTCCCAACTCCCAGCCTATCCAGCCTTCCGAAAGCTCGAAGATCTTGCCTCGACCGGAGATCCGATCGCTTTATACAAACTCGGCATTCACTATCTAACCGGTGAATTCGGAAGAGATAGCACCAAAGCAAGAGCCGCTTTCGCACAGGCGGCCAAGAAAGGGCACATTGAGGCCCTCGTTGCTATGGGCGATTGTTCCGACTCGTCCGAGGCACTGACTTGGTATGAAAGCGCGGCAAGACGTGGCAGCGTCAACGCGCTTGAACGGCTAGGGGACTGTTACAGTAAAGGCTGCGGCCGTGGGACGGCTGCATTCAAAAAAGCTGTTGAGTGCTATAAGGAGTGTGCGGGAAAAGGGAGTTTAGATGCCCAATACAAATTGGCGTGCCTGCACTGGGACCACGGAGATCTGAAGAACGGTCAACGCGTCGCACTCGATTGGTTCTATCGAGCTGCAAAAAGTGGGCACCCAAATTCACAAACAAAACTTGGCGATTACTGGTCCGCAGGACGGGCTGCATGGCACGATCTTCATATCTATGTGTGCGAGACAACCTCAAACGCGATTCATGTGGAAGAACCTGATTGCGATCCTGAACAGCATGGTTTGTTGTCTGAGCATCCTTTCAACAACGGTTTCTGCTCGCGGTGCGGTTGCAGTATTGACGAAGTGGTCGCCTTTGCTCTCCGCTGCGATCCGGCGTTCTTTTTCTCATCCGTTGCGGACGATCGCGAGGAAGTATTCAAAAAATCTGAGTTGGCCCAAGCAGCCGTTTGGTATGCGAAAGCCGCGGAACAGGGAGATCTGGAAGCAATGGTCAAACTTGGACATGCTTACAGGCATGGCTGGGTTCATTCGTGCCGACCGAGCGAGAATGCACCGGGATCCCGAAACAAACAGGCTGTAAGGTTGTATCGTCAGGCGGCGGAGCAAGGGCATGAGGACGGCATGCGAATGTTGGGCTATTGCTATGAATTGGGTATTGGCGTTGCTCAGAGTGAGACACAGGCAGCAAGATGGTATCGTGCCGCTGGTGCATTCGAAGAACTTGGTGACTTGTATGCCCAAATTGGCGACAAGAAAAAAGCCGCGAAAGCGTATCGGCTTGCTGGATTTCACGCCCGTAGCTCCCAGATTCGGGATCTTGGGCCGAGAGAAACTTGGTAGTCTTTCATACAAAAAACCCGCTGCTATTGCCAGCAGCGGGGCTTCCGCAACCACCGAAATTTTTCATGGAGGGACAAGAAACAGGTAAATTATTTGCGTCTCCAATCGTTTCACATCATGCGAAAGGCAACTCGGCGCGATAAGTCCCGGAGGGACTGCCCGCCATTAGCCGGTGGTTGAGCGAGGAACGAGCGACACCACCGGATCACCGTCCCCGCACGCCACGCATCCCGGAGGGATGCCAGCCCTCCACGCTCCGCGCATCAATCTAAATACCGATCCTCAAACGCCACCCCCGCCTTCACCAAAAACTCCACCAATTCCTCGCGAAACGTCTTCGTGCGATGATGCTCCTCTTGGTTCGCGATGTATCGGCGAACGCTCGCCCGCGCTGTCGGGCTGACCGTGAACGCGCCGTATCCCTCCTGCCACGCAAACGCACCGAACTTGATTTCCTCATGCACCCACACCGAGGACGCCTTTTTCAACTCCCGCATGAAATCCGCGAGACAATGCGTCGCCTTCAACCCCACGAGCAAATGCACATGGTCCGCCACGCCGCCGATGCCTTGGGTGAAACCGCCGAGCCCGTTCACCGTGCCGCCGAGGTATTCGTAAAGCCGCTCACGCCACGCCGCATCAATCAAAGGCGCGCGATCCTTGGTGGAAAAGACGATGTGGTAATGCAGGGCGAGAAATGTCGAAGGCATAACGGTGAGTGGCTGGCATCCCGTCGGGATGCGTTGGTTTTCGCGCGCATCGTATCCGGTGGTGTCGCTTCGCTCAACCTCCGGCTAATGGCTCGAAACCCTTCGGGTTGATGGGCGGCGTTCGTTTGCGCAAGATTGCGATGGCGACGGGGTATTTTGAAATGGAGGAAGTAGGGCAGGCAGATCATTTACCCCTTTGCGAAATGACGCTTGGGGCGGTTGCGCTGCGGGGTGGTTTCGTGAAATATCCGGCCATGATTCTTGCCACCGATCCCGTCTGCAAAACGCACAATCCCGGAAAAGGACACCCGGAGCAAATCGCGCGGTATGCCGCTGTGTATGGCGCTCTGAACACGGCGGGCATCGTCGCGAAGGCCAAGGTGATCGGCCCCCGCGCGCTTACGCACGAAGACCGGTTGCTCGCTCACGAAGCGCGTTATCTCGAAATCGCCGAACGCGAAATCCGTGGCGGATACGATCACCTCAGCACCGGCGACACGAACATCGGGCCGGAATCCTGGGACGCCGCGAACGCCGCCGCTGGTTGCGCGGTCGCCGCGACGGAGGCTGTGGTGAAGGGCGAAGCGAAGACCGCTTTCTGCCTCATCCGCCCGCCGGGGCACCACGCGAACGCGGTGAAAGGGATGGGATTTTGCGTGCTGAACAACGTTGCCCTCGCCGCCCGGTTCGCGCGTCGTCGGCTCGGAATCGAGCGCGTGCTGATCGTGGATTGGGACGTTCACCACGGCAACGGGACGCAGGATATTTTTTACGAAGACGGCAGCGTATTCGTTTTCAACACCCATCAGTCGCCGTGGTATCCCGGCACCGGCGCGGCGCATGAAACCGGCGCGGGCGCAGGCAGGGGCACGACGCTGAACTGCCCGTTCCCCGCCGGGAGCGGACGCGCAGAAATCCTCGGCGCATTTGAAACGAAACTCGTCCCCGCGATGGAAAAGTTTCGCCCGGAGCTGGTGATGATCAGCGCGGGCTTTGACTCCCGCGAAGGCGATCCGCTGGGAAATTTCCTGCTCACGGACAAAGATTTCGCCGACCTCACAAAAATCGTCCGCGGCATCGCTGAAAAAACAGCCGGTGGCCGCGTGGTGAGCATGCTCGAAGGCGGCTACAATCTCGCCGGTCTGGCGAGCGCCGCGACCGCGCACGTCGGCGCGCTGGTTTGAGAATCCCTTTGACGCATCGGCGGTCGCGCCCGCATCTTCCGCGCTCACTTTTTTTCTATGGCAAACTACGACCTCATCGTCATCGGTGGCGGGCCTGCGGGCTACGTCGGCGCAATCAAAGCAGCGCAGCTCGGCAAACGCGTCGCGTGCGTGGAGAAGGAACGCGCGGGCGGGACGTGCCTGAACTGG
This sequence comes from uncultured Spartobacteria bacterium, assembly GCA_903929475.1. Taxonomy (GTDB): domain Bacteria; phylum Verrucomicrobiota; class Verrucomicrobiia; order Chthoniobacterales; family Chthoniobacteraceae; genus SXWH01. The sequence continues at coordinate 38,411 of CAIYUV010000165.1, read as the reverse complement.
GGCTGCATCCCGACGAAATCGCTGCTGCGCAACGCCGAGCTGTATCACTTGATGAAACATCGTGCCGCGGAGTTTGGCCTCACTTTCACCGGGCTGGAATACGACTGGAGCAAAGTGATCGCGCGCTCCCGCGACGTGAGCGACAAGAACGCGGGCGGCATCGAGTTTCTCTTCAAGAAAAACAAGGTGGACTACATTCGCGGCGAGGCCTCGATGGACAAGGCGGGCGAAGTTTCCGTGAAGGACGCGGATGGAAAAGTGGAGACGCACACCGCAGCGAAAGTGCTCGTCGCCACCGGCTGCGTGTCGCGCCCGATGCCAGGGCTTCCTTTCAACGGAACGACGGTGATCGGCTCGCGCGAGGCGATGGTGCTGCCGAAGCAACCCGGCTCGATGATTGTCATCGGCGCGGGTGCGATTGGCGTGGAGTTCGCGTATTTTTACAACGCATTCGGCACGAAGGTGACGATGGTCGAAATGGCTCCGAACGCGCTGCCTGTCGAGGACACCGAGGTTTCGCAGGTCGTGGAGCGGTCGTTTGCGAAGCAGGGAATCAAAGTGCTCACGAACACGAAAACGACGAAGACCGAGACGACCGCGAACGGCGTGCGCGTCACCGTAGCAGGCGCGGACGGCAAGGAGCAGGTGCTCGAAGCCGAGGTGTGCCTCGTGGCCATCGGCGTGCAGCCGCTCATGCCCTGCGGGAAAATTTCGCTGGTGAAGACGGAGCGCGGTTACATCAAGACGAACGACCGCTACGAGACGAGCGTGCCGGGAGTGTTCGCAGCGGGCGACATCATCGGGCCGCCGTGGCTGGCGCACGTCGCGAGCTACGAGGCCGTGCAGGCGGTCGAGGGGATGTTCGTCGCAGGCGCGAAGCCGAAGAAGGTGACGGTGTTTCCGGGCTGCACGTATTGCCATCCGCAAGTCGCGAGCGTCGGCCTCACCGAGCGCGCGGCGAAGGAAGCGGGGAAGAAATTCAAAGTCGGCAAGTTCCCGTTCATGGCGAGCGGCAAAGCCCGCGCCATCGGCGAACTCGAGGGCTTCGTGAAGCTCATCTACGGCGAGCCGCACGGCGAACTCCTCGGCGCGCACATCGTCGGCCCCGAGGCGACCGAAATGATCGCCGAACTCGGCCTCGCCATCACCGCCGAGATCACCAAGGACGAAATCGAAGCGACCATCCACGCGCACCCCACGCTCAGCGAAGCCGTGCACGAAGCCACCGGAGTCGCCTACGGCCACGCGATCCATATTTAAAAACGAAAAAATATCATGCGCCCTGCCCTGCTCGCCCTGTTGCTCATTGTCACGGCAGCATGGGCCGAGCTTGGCCCGTTATATACGGAGGAAGATGGGAAATTTGAATTCCGGCCGCCGACAGGGTGGAAGATAGGGGAGTTCCCGGGGCTTAAATATAAAATCCATCACGCGGCGACAACCGGGGACGGCTTTGCACCGAAAATCAATTTTTCGGATGAGGCCTTCGATGGGAGCTTTGAAAGCTACATGACGAAAGCGATGCGCGGGGTTGAGTCTGTTTTGAAAGGAAAGATCACCACGGAGCCCGCGATTTTCAAATTGGACTCGGGTCTGCTTTGTTACCGCAGTGTATTCGAAGCAAAGCAACAGGATCGGGATCTCCGGTTCATTTCATTCCAGATCAGGCTGGAATATAAGAAAGCCGTGATAGCGACTTTCTCCTCGCTCAAAACGGATGGCGACAAATGGGACGAGGTGGTGGCGGAAAGCATCCGCACCTTTGCAGCGACAAAATAACAATCTGCAACCGGTCAGTTGTCCGGGCAGTTTCAAAAGTCACTCAACGCACTTTGAGTGTGTGCCCTTCTTAGTGGGAAGGATTGGCCAGGCGCACTACGTGACCGCCAGAAGCAAAGGCGTTTTTCTGTAGCATAACATGTTTGCCCTTGGCCGTGGAGCCGCATTGGCCCATTTCAACTTTTTTGCATCCGCTCTGCGTGCTGCAGGCTGCGAAGGCGAGGGTGAGAACGATGGTGAGGAGTGATAGTGTTTTGTTCATGGTCGGTTAGAGTTGACGGGCAGAAGCTGGAGATTTTTCCGGCGCAAGGCAAGAAAATCATCATGTCTGCCAAAGCACACATGATTTTTTTCCACTCGCCGATCAGAGCGCGGAAAGTTCTGCGCTCAGAGTTTGCGGAAGCACCAGGAGCGGTAGGAAAGTTCGCCCGTTTCCAGCGCGACATAGACGCGGGAGCCGGGCACTCCTGCAAAATCACGCCCGAGTGAATGGAGGAAGCGGGGAAGACGTTCGTGGATCAATGCGAGGCTGCGGGCGGCGTTGCAGCCCATTCCGCGAAGAACTTCGGGACCGATGTCGCGGGATTTCACAATTTCCAGTGGGGCGGCGGCGATGGCGGATTCCCATGCGGCGATTTCGTCGCGAAACCGAAAGTCGGTGTAGAGAAAATGGCCGCCGGAGCGCAGCACACGTGCGACTTCGGCGAGAAAGCCGGGAAAGTCCGGGTAGCAGTGCGAGGCCTCGACGTTGATTACTGCATCAAGTGAAGCGTCGGGAAACGGGAGCCGCTGAGCATCGCCTTGCACGAATCGAAGACTGGCTGCGTTGTGTCGCTGTTCGCAAAAGCGGATGCCGGTCGGATTGAGATCGAGACCAGTGTAGCTCGCGGGCTGCATCGTGCGGGTGATCCACGACGCGCCGCCGCCGTGTCCGCAACTCACTTCGAGCACATTTTTCCCACGTAAGTCCACTTGCGATGCGACGTGGTAGTAAAGCTGGACGCAGGTGCGGTTCGGCTCGTCCTCCGGCGCGAGCGGTAGCGAGACAGGCGGGTCGGTCTCGAAGGCGTAGTTGAGAAACAGCACTTCTTCGCCGCGCAATCGCCGCGTGAGGAATGGATACCAAAGTCGCCAGATGGTTTTACGGACGCAGCCGACGGACAAAAGGCGTTCGAGAAGTGACATAATGAATTGTGAAGCTGGGAGCGCGGTGTTTCTCGCCCAGGATGTCGTCGGGAGCGAGACAAACTGGCGAATCGCGCCGGGCGCGGGTGAAAAAAACTAAAACACGCTCTAACGCACTTGCCGTGGAAAGGTTTTTCCCCCACACCAACGCGCTCCTTTTCAAAATGAACATTCGTTACCTTGCCCCTTTCGCCCTTGTCGCCACCTGTGCTTTCGCGCAGGCGCAGCAGAAACTTGAACTGAAACCCAACGACCACATCGCCATCGTCGGTGGCTCGATTGCGGATCGGATGCAGCACACGGGTTATCTCGAAACGCTCATCCAGCAGCGTTTTCCGGAGAAGGAACTTGTTTTCCGCCATCTCGGTGTCGCAGCGGATGAAGTGGGCACTTGGCACCGCTCGCAGAATTTCGGTTCGCGCGAGGAGTGGTTCAAGCGGACGGGCGCGACCGTTGTCTTTGCATTCTACGGCTATAACGAGTCGTTCAAGGGCGCGCCCGGTTTGGATGGATTCAAGGGGACGTTGCAGAAATTTGTGAAGGACACGCAGGCGACTGGCGCGCGCGTGGTGCTGTTTTCTCCCATCGCTGCGGAGAAAATGAGCGATCCAAATTTCGCCGACCCAAAATCGATCAACGAGAATGTGAAACTCTACGCGGCGGCGGTGGAGGCGGTGGCGAAGGAGTCTGGCGCGCAGTTCGTGGATTTGTTTGCACCATCGCAGGCGGCGTATCAGGCGGCGGCGGCAAAGGGGCAGTCGCTCACGATCAATGGCTGGTTTCTCAGCGAAGCGGGCGACAAGGCGCTCGCACCGGCGATGTTTCAGGGGCTTTTCGGCGAGTCTCCGCAGACGCTGAACGAAAAACTCCGTGTCGCGGTGAATCAGAAAAACTGGGAATTCCACCAGCGCTACCGGACAGTGGACGGCTATAACGTGTATGGCGGGCGTTCCCAAGAGAAGTATCAGCCTCGCGTGCGAGACGAAAAGGAGCCCTCGAAGATCATCAACAAGCCGGGCACAGGCCCCATTTTGAACTACACGGTCATGCAGCGCGAAATGCAGATTCGCGACGTGATGACGGCGAACCGCGAGCAGCGCGTGTGGGCGATTGCGAAGGGCAGCGACCTCGTGGTGAAGGATGACAATTTGCCGGAGCCGATTTCCGCTTTCACCAACAAGCCCGGCGACAAGCCCGACCTCTCGCACACTTACCCGAGCGGTGAGGAAGTGATGGCCAAACTCAAGCTCGCGCCCAATTGCAAAATCAACCTGTTTGCCGACGAGAAGCAGTTCCCCGAACTGGCGAATCCTTTGCAGATGCAGTGGGACACGAAGGGCCGCCTGTGGGTCGCGGTGTGGAAAAATTACCCCGAGCGTGAACCCACCAGCAAGGACGGCGACAAGATCCTGATTCTGGAAGACACGGATGGCGACGGGAAGGCGGACAAGTGCACGACGTTCATGGACAACCTGAATGCGCCGACCGGTTTCACTTTATACAAAGACGGCGTGGCGGTGATGCAGGCGCCCGATTTGTGGTATGCACGCGATACGAATGGCGACAACAAGGCCGATACGTTTGAGCGGATTGCGATGGGCGTTGATTCGGCGGACTCGCATCACTCGACCAACGCGATGGTGCGCGAGCCGGGCGGCGCGACGTTCTTCAGCGACGGCGTGTTTCACCGCACACAGATCGAGACGACCAACGGCCCGATCCGTCACGCGGACGGCTGCCTCTGGCGCTTTGATTTCAACACGGGCAACACGGAGCTTTACGCTGCCTATGAACTCGTGAACGCGCACGGCAAGGTGTTTGACCGCTGGGGCAATGACCTCGTGACGAACGCGACGATGAACGAGACCTATTTCGCACCCGCGATCAGCGGACGTCTCGATTCGGGCAAACATCCCGGCATGCAGCATTTCTGGAACCGCCCTTCGCGTCCGTGCCCCGGCACCGGCATGGTGAGCAGCGCGCATTTCCCGGAGGACTGGCAGGGTGATTTCCTGAATCTCAACGTCATCGGTCTCCAGGCCATCACCCGCGTGCGCGTCACACAGGACGGCTCGGGACTCAAGGGCATGACTATCGAAAATCTCGTCTCCGGCGACCCGGCCCAGACGCCGACTTTCCGCCCCATCTGCGTGAGCAATGGGCCCGACGGTGCGATCTATTTTTGCGACTGGTCGCAGACGATCATCGGCCATCTCCAGCATCATCTCCGCGATACGAATCGCGACCACGAACATGGCCGCATCTACCGCATCACCTACGAGGGACGCCCGCTCTCCAAGCCTGCAAAAATAGACGGCCAGCCCATCCCGGCGCTGCTCGATTTGCTGAAATCGCCGATTGATGACACTCGGATGCTCGCCAAGATCGAACTCGAAAAACATCCCGTGAAGGATGTCATCGCTGCCGCGAAAACATGGGTCGCCGGGCTCGACAAGACCGACAAGGAATTTGAACACCACCTCACCGAGGCGCTGTGGCTTCACCAATGGCAGAACGTCGTGGACGTGGACTTGCTCAAGCGCGTCCTCAAATCCCCAAACCCGCAGGCCCGTGCCGCCGCGACCCGCGTCCTCTGCTACTGGCGCAACAGCGTGCCGGACGCCATTGCTTTGCTGAAAGTTGCCGCTGGTGACGAAGACGCGCGCGTCCGCCTGCAAGCCGTGCGTGCTGCGAGTTTCTTCGATGGAAAGAATGTCCCCGAGGCATTCCAGATCACCTACGCCTCACTAGCACAACGCAACGACTACTACCTCGACTACGTCTATAAAGAAACGATGCGTCAGCTCCATTCGCTCACGAAGGAAAACATCCTCCCGAGCGATCCGAGAATCCTCGCCGCCTATGTCTCGAAACTTTCGGACAAAGATCTCAATGGCGCGCCGGACTCCGAGCCCGTCTTCATCGAGCGCATCGAGCGCAAAGGCACCGACCTCGGAAAACGCATGGACGCGCTCACCAATCTCGCCGCGATTCGCAAGACCGACAAAGTCACCGAACTCGTCACCGCACTCCAGCACGCCGATGCCAATGGCGGTGGCGCCGCTGATGAACTCGCCAAAATCCTCGCCACCTCCACAGCCGCAGAACTCGGCAAAGCGCGCGCTGCCTTGAGCACGCTCGCAGGCGGTGCCCAGCAACCAGGTGTCCGCCGTGCAGCAGTCGGCGCACTCGTCGTTGCCGACGGCCAGCCCGACAAAGTCTGGGCCGCAGCCAAGGACGACGACACGCGCTCCATCGTCCTCAATTCCATCGCCGGAATCGCCGACCCGGCCTTGCGTGCGAAATTCCAAACCATCCTGACCAAAGCAATCGCAATTCCTGCCCTCCACGCCGCGGCAATGCAGCAACTCCCGCTCACCGGCGCGGATTTTGCAAAGCACAACTTCGCCACCCTCGCCGCCGCAGTTCGTGAGGGTAATGACCGCACCGTCGCCGTCCGCGCCATCCTGCAGCTCCCGCGCGAATCGTGGGACAAAGCCGTCGCCGGCCCCGTCGCCGAAAGCATCCTCACATGGGCAAAGACCGTCCCCGCAGGCGACCGCACCAAGCAGGACTACATCGAGACCGCCCAGCTCGGAGGCGAATTCGCCGCGCTCATGGCCCCCGCCGACGCCGCGCGCATCCGCAAGGAACTCCGCGCCCTCAGCGTCAGCGTCTATGTCCTCCACACCGTCCACGAAAAGATGAGCTACGATCAAAAAACGCTCGTCGTCGAAGCCGGCAAGCCCTTTGAGATCGTTTTGGAAAATGCGGACACGCAGTCTCACAACCTCGCCGTCGTAAAACCCGGCACCCACGAAAAAGTCGGCACCGCATCCTCTACGATGACGCCCGATAAACTCGACAAAGCAGGCCGTCCATTCATCCCACAAAGCGACGACATCCTCGCCGCTACGAAGCTCATCGAGCCCGGACAGAAACAGACTCTCAAAGTCGCCGCCATCTACGACGAAGGCGAATTTGAATACGTCTGCACCGTCCCCGGCCACTACATCATCATGTGGGGCAAACTCATCGTCACCAAAGACGTGGACGCCTATCTGGCAGCACCGCATCCGGCCAAATAGGGCGCGATACATTCAGGGTTTTGCCGTCTGGCTTGCTGTAACTTGAGAGCTTTGGCAGGTTATGCGAGTTCATGCTCCTTTTCCTTCCATCGTCTGGATGTCTTAATGCGTCGCGATGCTTTCGATGGCTGGTTTTTTTGGTCGCGATATGGACGCTGACGGGAGCGGCTTTCGCGGAGAGACTGCCCGAGCCGTTTGCGGGAGAGCCGTCATTTTATGTCCGGTCGTGGCCGGTGGATGATGGGACGACGGCCAATAGTGTGATGAGTGTCGTGCGGCGGGCGGATGGCTATTTGTGGGTGGTCACTCGCACGGGGGTGTTTCGTTCTGAAGGGGTGAAATTTGAGGCCCTTCCGAAGATTGTTTCGGATATTACACCGGATGTGTTTACGCCCGCTACGCTCATGGATCGGCGAAAGCGTCTATGGCTGTGCAAGACGGGCGGCACGGTGGCGTGTGTGGATGATGCGGGCGTCCGGGTTTTCACCCCGAAGGATGGGCTGGGAGGCGGGAATTTCCGTTCCATCGTTGAGGACAAGGACGGGGCGATTTGGGTTTCCTATACCGGTTTAAACAATCCTCGCCGGATTCAAGATGGGCGCGTGCATACCATCGAGACGCATCCAAGTGCCAAGTATGCGACCGCTCTGGCCAGCGATTCCAATGGGCAGATTTGGTTTGCCAAGGAACTTGAGGTTGGTTTTTTGCGCGATGAGGGATTGCTTCCGTTGCACAAGTTTAAACAGGAGGTCATCCGTATTGAAATGGCACGCAAAGGTGGAGTCTGGTGTAGCGATGGCGATGAGGTGTGGCGATGTGAGGAAAGCGGGGTTGTGGAGAAATTGGGACGGATTCCGTTTGGAAAGCTAAAGGTGCTCTTTGAGGATCGGCGCGGGAGGCTGTGGGTGGCTGCCGCCAAGGAAGCCCCGGCGAGCGAGGACAAACCGGAGGCGGTGCTGTTTTACTACGATGGGCGGAGTTTTAAACAGGTGCCGGTGTCATGCCCGGGGATTGTGAGCATGTCCGACGATGAGCAGGGGAATCTCTGGCTCAGCACGCGTCGCGCGGGGCTGATCCAGGTGCGCGAGCAATTGACGAAGATTGTGCAACCCATCGTTGACGCGTCGCCGGGCGTGCAGTCGTTCTGTGAGACGGGTGAAGGCACATTCTTCGCGACCGGGAATTTTGGAATGCTGACGCGTTGGCGCGGCGCGGCGTGGGAACGGATGACGCCACAGCACGGATGGCCCGGCGGTGTGTGGTGCACAAGCGTGGTGGCTGACTCGCAAGGGGGGGCGTGGCTGGGAACGCATGCAAACGGGGTATTCCGGTGGATCGATGGGAAATTCTCCCGCATTTCTGCATTTGATAAAATGTCCCTGCGAGTGGTTCAGGCGCTTCTTTCTGCTGCCAATGGGGATTTGTGGGTCGGCATGGACTCCGCAGAATCGCTGTTCCGTTTGCGCGATGGAAAATTGCAAACGTTCCCGCTGCCACCCGGACACGGAAACGTCTGCGCCATGGCGGAGGATGCCAGCGGCACGGTCTGGGTGGCAACCGATGCCGGGATGGTGTTGCGTTCCAATGGAGATACGCTGCTGAATCTCACACCAAAACTCTCTGCATGGAGGGAACAGATATGCAGTCTGCATTGCTCACCGGATGGTAGCTTGTGGATCGGCTATGCGACGCGAGGGCTGGGGCGGCTCAAGCAGGGCAGGTTCACACTATTTGGGAGGGAGCAGAGAATCGAGGAGCAGTCCATTTCGCAAATCCAGTCGGATGACAGCGGCTGGCTGTGGTGCGGCGGGAATACCAATGTTTTTTGCCTGAAGCTGGAGGATTTAGAGGCGGTGGCGGATGGGAGGCTGGAGAAACTTGAACCCATGTTTCTCGGTCGCGGTGAGGGCTGGCCGAGGGTGGCTGCGAGCGTGGAATGCTGGCCGCGTGCGATGCGAAGCCGGGCAGGGGAGATTTGTATGGCAACGTCTGCGGGTCTGGTGGTGATTCGGCCCGAATGCAGAGCGGAAAATCCGTTGCGTCCAACGGTGCTGATTGAGCGTGTCAATCTCAATGGAGAACCTTTCGCCGCCTACGAGAGCCGTCTCATTTCAGCAACACCGCAAGCGTCGCCGCTGGTGAATTTGAAGGAACTCCATCAGCCAGTTTCGCTGGGCAGGGGCGTGCGCCAGTTGGGAGTGGAATTCGGCGTCATCAGTTTTTTGGGGCAGGAGAATTTGCACTACCGCTACCGTCTGGAAGGGCTGGATGATGATTGGGTGGATGCGAGGGACCAGCGCGTGGCGTTTTTCAGCCAGTTACCGCCGGGCAAATATCGCTTCCAAGTGAGCGCTTGCAGCAACAAAGGGATTTGGAACGAGGCCGGTGCGGCATTCGCCTTCAAAGTGGAGCCTTTTTACTGGCAGACGATCTGGTTTCGCATCGGGGCAATGCTCGCTGTCTTGCTCCTGATCGTCGGCGCGATCATGTATTTTGCCCGTAGCAGGTTGCGCGCTCAGGCGGAGCGGCTCAGGCAGCAGCAGGCGCTGGTGCGAGAACGTGCGCGCATCGCCGAGGATCTCCACGACGACCTCGGCGCACGGCTCACCGAGGTCAGCTTGATTGGTTCACTCGGCGTCCGCCCTGCGACATCGCTGGAAAAGGCGCAGGATTATTTGAAAGAGGTCGTCGGCAAATCGAGGGAGATGGTCGAGGCGCTCGACGAAATCGTGTGGGCGGTGAATCCCAAGCGGGACGACATCCCCTCGGTCACGAGCTATCTCATCCACTACGCAGAGCGCTTTTTTGAACCAACGCCGATCCACTGCCGGTTCGATGTGGCGACGGATATTCCATCCGCGCACATGAGTTCCGAGCAGCGGCACGAGCTTTTCCTCGCGTTTAAAGAAGCACTCAGCAACGTGGCGAAGCATTCCTCCGCGACCGAGGTCCTGCTGCGGGTTTCCGTGCAGGACGGGACGCTGCGCGTGGTGATCGAAGACAACGGATGCGGCCTCCCGGAAAAAACCGTCGGTCTTGGTGGCGACGGGATGTTTAATATGCGGATGCGCCTTACCCGTATGAGTGGTCGCTGCCACGTGCGGAGCACAGCGGGAAATGGGACGATTGTTGAATTCACGCTGCCTCTCTCGGACTCAGGCCGAAACGGAAAGGAAACAGCGGCTCATTTAAGTAGTAACAATGGCGATGAAGTCCGTTAGTAGTTAACCATGCCATCCGCCGCACCAACGTCTGTGATTTCCGTGGCCCTCGTCGAGGACAACGCTGGCATCCGCCGCGCCTTCCAGCGTCTCATCAACGAAACGCCCGGGTTTTCCTGCATCTGCGTGTGCGATTGCGGCGAGGACGCCATGCGCGAAATCCCGGAAAATCCCCCCGACGTGGTGCTCATGGACCTCCATCTGCCGAATATGTCCGGCGTCGAATGCACGGCGCGACTGAAAGAAACTCTGCCGTCGCTCCACGTCATCATCGTCACCGTGTATGATGACACCGAAACCGTATTCAAAGCCCTGCGCGCAGGAGCCAGCGGCTATCTTCTGAAACGCGCAGACCCGGAAAAAATTCTCGAAGCCATCACCGACGTCAGCAAAGGCGGCGCACCCATGACGAGCGAGATCGCCCGCAAGGTAATCGAGACCTTTCAGGTCCCCGCCCCGCCGACTACCGACGATTTGAACCTGACGCGCCGGGAGCAGGAAATCCTGGAGCAGCTTACACAAGGGTTCTCGAACAAAGAAATTGGCGACCGGCTGAACGTGAGTTTCGACACCGTGCGCTGGCACCTGAAGCAAATCTACGGAAAGCTCCATGTCCGCTCCCGCACCGAGGCAGCGCACAAATTTCTCCGCGTTCGTGGTTCGTCCACTTCACGAACCAAAAATGGGTGACGGGCGTTATTTCCCCCGTTTCAGGCCCCGTTAAAAAACCACTCATTTGAGTGGGGGACAGATTTGCAGGAAATAGGCTACAACCCACTCGCGTAAGTCCAAGGCGGAGCAATTCGCCGAGGAAAAACACAAAATTTTCGCCGCGTCTATTGAAGGTGGGTGCGGCGGGAGCGCGAGTTCAGGTTTCTTGAAGGTGACCTGGATTCCAATAACGAAAGCCGTGCGGTCGTGGGGATCGCACGGCTTTCATTTTTTAAAAGGGTTTTGAGCCTTGCTCCTTCGTCTCCGCTTCATCGAAATTGAAGAGCACACCGGCAAGTGCATTTCAGTTCAGCGAGTGAGAGCAGGAATCTCATCACAGCGCAGTTGCCAGCGAAGGCCGCTTCCCGCATCTTCCCGGCCCGAAAATTTTCTCATGTCTTTCTTCATCACCACCGCGATTGATTACACCAACGGCGCACCGCACATCGGCCACGCTTACGAAAAGGTGCTCGCCGATGTGCTCGCGCGCTACCATCGGCTGAAAGGCGACGAAGTCTTCTACCTCACCGGGGTGGATCAGCACGGGCAGAAAGTGCAGCAGAGCGCGGAGAAAGCCGGCATCGAGCCGCAGGAATACGTGGACGGCATCACAAAAAAGTTCAGCGTGCTGTGGGAGAAACTCGACGTGAAATACGACGCGTGGGCCGCGACCACCGACCCGCTTCACAAAGAATGCGTGCGCGCCAATCTGCAAAAACTGTGGGACGACAAAGACCCCGCGACGGGACAGAGCCGGTGGATTTACAAAAAATCGCAACGCGGTTTTTACAGCGTGCGGCAGGAACAATTCCTCACCGACAAAGAGCGCGGCCCGGACGGACTATTCGGCCCCGAGTGGGGCGTCGTCGAAGAGCGCGACGAGGAAAATTTTTACTTCCGCCTCACGCAAGACCCCGCGACCGGACTGCCCGGTTGGGACCCCAAACAGTGGCTCCTCGATTTCATTGATAAACGCAGCGCCGACGGAAAGCCGTTCGTCGTTCCCGATTTCCGCGTCTCCGAACTTCGCAACGCCGTGGAAAAACTCGAAGGCGATCTCTGTATCTCCCGCCCCGCCTCGCGACTGAAATGGGGCATCCCGTTTCCCGAGAGCTTCGGCGCTGGCTTCGTCACCTTCGTGTGGTTCGACGCGCTCGTGAACTACATCACCTTCGCCCCCGGTCACGACCCGCACTACGGCGAGCGCAACCAGTCACCAGTCACCAATCACCAGTCACCCTCTTTCTCGGACTTCTGGCCCCCGCTCCACGTCATCGGCAAGGACATCCTCATCCCCGCCCACGGCGTCTATTGGCCCATCATGCTCAAAGCGCTCGGCTTCACCGACGACGAAATGCCCACGCTGCTCGTGCACGGCTGGTGGAACATCCGAGGCAAAGGCGGCGAAAGCGAAAAGATGAGCAAGAGCCTCGGCAACGTCGTGGACCCCGACCTCCTCGCCGACAAATACGGCCCCGAAGCCCTGCGCTACTACCTCATGAGCGACATCGCCACGGGTAAAGACGCGGACTTCAGCGAGGAAAGGCTCGTCCAATCTTACAACGTCGATCTCGCAAATTCGCTCGGCAATTTGCTGAACCGTTCACTGAACATGGCGGCGAAGTATCGAGAGGGACGAATCATCGGGCCACCAACCGCAGAAGCGCGCAAGGCATGGTTTGTAGCAATTCCTGAAATGCCGCCTGTAAGCTCTGATCCAGCGACATGGATAGAGGTTGAAGTTCAGCATTATTTTGAGAGTGCAGATGCTCATGCTTGGAGTTCAGCGCTGGGACGCGCTTTGTCCCTTTGCATTCTGTCTAACGGATACGTCGAAAGCTCTGCTCCTTGGAAACTCGCCAAAGACCCTACACAAGCTAACAAGCTCGACGCCGTCCTCTACACCCTCGCCGAATCCCTCCGCATCATCGCCATCCTGATCTCGCCGGTGCTGCCGAAAGCGGCGCATGGGATTTTCGACCAGCTCAACTGGAAGCTCGACGAAGCCGGCAAGGACACGCGTTTCCGCCTCGCCGATGCCGTCTGGGGCGGCCTGCCCGACGGCCACGTGCTCGGCAAACCCGTCCCGCTTTTCCCCCGCATCGAAGTCGCCGCTTAAACCCGCACACCGGGCCGAGGGCCAACGGCCCGAATCCATACCAGCCTAGGCCAGAGCGAGGAACGAGCGTCGGCCTAGGTTTGAATCCAAAGACGGCAAAAGGGCTGAAGGCCCGATCTATTCGCTGACGGAATCGCTTACGATTTGATGCCGGGCTTTCAGCCCTTTGTCCGTGTGGGGAGCTTTCCTTGGGCGTTGCCCAAGGCTGGTATGAATTCGGGCCTTTGGCCCTCAATCATCGCGTCCGAAGACTACAAAGACCGCACCCAGAAAAATACTACCCAAATAGATCTGCGCGTATCTGCGTTTCCTATCGTGGTATCCGACTAAAAATGCCGCCGATGCGCGCGCATCCGCTTTTCCAAACGTTTGCGTAAATCGGCGTGTGGGTCGGAGGGTTTGGCTTTTGCAATTTCCACGCAGAGCTGCGCCATGCCCACGGCGTCGGCAACATTCACATACTCCGGCGCGATGCGGTTGCGCGGGCCGCAGTTGTGGTAATTGCCAAGGGCCACGCACAGCGCGGCGGTGCGGTAGCCGTAGAGCGCGTAAGCCGTCGCTTCGCAAGTGCCGCCCTGCATGAGCGCACGCTGATGCGGGATTTTTGCGCGTGCGGCGGCGTCTTGAATTTCCGCAGTCGCAGCGCTGTCGAAGACGCTCGTGCGGTCGCCCACTCGAACGATCACGCCCGCGCCGAGCGCGACCGGCCCGCCTTTCACGCTGCTCGTTTCGAGCGAGACGATGGTGGTGCCTTTGGGAAGCGCGCCGCTTTGCGCGAGCTGGATCGCTCCGACAAAACCCACTTCCTCGGCACGTGTGAAAATCCCGTATGCCGAACATTCCGCGCCGCTCTGCTCCAGTTCCCGCAGCATCGCCACGATGCATGCGCAACCGATGAGGTCATCGCACGCACGCGAATAAATCCGCCCGGCGCGCACCTCGAAGGCTGGCAAATCCCACATCCGAAACGCGCCAAACTTTTGCGTGGTGGGTTTCTTTTTCCGATAAACTTCGGGGACGCCGCCGAGAAATTCGCGCCCGACATACGCGGGGTGGTCCATGTGCGCTGCGAAGGCGAATCGCGCCTTCGCACGTCCGCGCCGGTAGTGGGCGATGACGTTGCCAAACGCATCGCGCCGCACGCTCACATGTGGGCAGTCCTCCAGCAGCCGTTCGATTTCGTAACGCACTGCGTCTTCGTGAAATGGCGCAGTCGGCTGCGCGAGGATGGAGAAGGCGAGATCGAGATACGCGTCGGTTTTCATACGGGAAGAAAGCGCGTGCCCCGGCAAAAAGTGCAAGCGTAAGTGCGGGAAGACGACACTTGCGCTTGCACTCCGCCCCCTGCCTGCTGCTGCATTCACCGCCCATGTCACTCTGGAAACGCATCCGCCACCGCATCGAAGCCGCAAGCGTGCGGCTGCTCGCGTGGCTCATCCCGCGACTTTCGCGCGGGCGATGTGTCCGCCTGGCGAATGCGCTTGGTGAAATCGCCTTCCGCCTCGACCGGCGCGGACGCGCTGTGGCGCTGGCAAATGTCGAGTGCGCCCTCGGCGTTGCACTTTCCACGGAGCAGCGACTGGAGATTGTGCGGGCGAGCTACCGCAATTTTGCACGCACGATGATCGATCTTTTTTGGGCGCCCGCCCTCGCGCGCCCGGATAACCGCCACTGGCTGCGCATCCATTTTTGGGAGGGTCATGTCGAACTTCTCGATGTGCAAAAGCGCGGCGCTGTGCTGCTCACGCTGCACCTCGGCAATTGGGAGTGGGCGTCGCTTTCCGCCCCGTGGGGCGGTCACCCTTGCATCGCGGTCGCGGAGGAGTTCAAAAACCCCGCGCTGGCCGGAATCTTTCGTTCCCTGCGTGAGAGGACCGGCCAGACAATTATCCCGCAGGAAAACTCGATGATGAAAATGCTCAGGACCGTGAAGCGCGGCGGCTGCACAGCGCTGCTCACCGACCTCTCGCTTCGCCCGCAGCAGGCGAGCACGGTCATCCGCGCGTTCGGCATGGAAATGTGTGTGAGCATGCTCCACGCGGTGCTCGCGCAGCGCGGCGAGGCCGCCATCGTTCCCGCAATGTGCATTCCCGATGCGGACGGCGGCGCGACCATCCACTATCTTGCCCCGCTGAAATTCCCGGCGGATGCGAGCCTTCAGCAAATCTCGCAGATGTGCTGGGATCATTTCGAGCCACACATCCGCGCCCGGCCCGGCCTGTGGCTGTGGCCCTACAAACATTTCCGCTACAAACCGCGCGGCACTTCGGATGCGTATCCCTTTTATGCCAACGAATCCGGCGCATTTGAAAAACTGCGCCGCAAGGAACTCGGTGCATAATTCGCCGCCGACGGCGTTGACAGCGCATCGCCGTCCGTTTCTCCTCCCCGCCGATGAAAAAACTTCTCTCACTCCTCACAGCCCTCGCCGCGCTCACGCTCGGTGCGTGCGTCAACAGTTCCGGCGGCTACAGCGTCACCGCTTATGCTCCGAAAAATCCCGCCAACGTCCGCGTGAAAGTCTCCAATGGCACGCAGCACATCTACGTCATGGAAGGCGACCGCTGCCTCATGGCCGTGCAAGGTTGCGTAGGCGAACACAACTCCACGCCTTCGGGTAATCACACCATCAGCAATAAAATCCGCAATAAGCGCTCGGGCAGCTTTGGGTTTGATTCGCAGGGCAATGGCGCAGACATCCACCACGGCCAGAGCGTCGCCGTGGGTTATCCGATGGGATTCTGGTGCGAGTTTGCGCCATCGTATGGATTCCACGAAGGCTTTGTGTGGAGCATCCCGCGCACGCACGGCTGCATCCGCATGCACCGCGAGGCGGCGGCGCGTTTCTTCGCACTCGTTCACGTGGGCACGCCCGTGAATATCGCCTCTTCGCAACCCGAGGACGCGACCATCGGTAAAACCGTGCGCCGTCTCGACCAGCGCAACGATCCCGATCCGTCCTCGTCACGCCTCATGTCGTCGAGCTATTTCCAAGACCCTCCCGGACAATTGCTCATCCAACAGTAACGCGTTTGCTCTTTGTAAAGGCGCCCGCGACTCACGTTGCGGGCGCCTTTTCTTTCGCCATTTCGCGTCTGCCGCCTATCATACCGCATCGTGTCCGCTGAAACTCCAACCGCTCCGAAACGCGTCAACCTTCGCACGCCCGACGTCATGGCCGCCGTGCAGGCGCAGGTCGAGACGCACTACCGCAGCGAAGTCGTCGAGCGCGTGCGCGCGAACGGCGGCGTGCTCCGAGTTGATGGAGTGACCGTGCGGCTAGCGAAGCAGTTCGGTTTTTGCTACGGCGTCGAGCGCGCCATAGACCTCGCCTACGCGGCTGCAAAAGTTTTCACCGACCGCCGCCTCTTCATCCTCGGCGAAATCATCCACAACCCCGAGGTGAACGAGCAAATCTCCGCACTCGGAATCCGCAATTTGCTCGGAAAAGATTCGCAGGCGGATGTGGACACCATCACTGCCGACGACGTGGTGATCGTCCCCGCCTTTGGCACCGATGTGACCACGCTCGCACGCATCAAGGAGCGCGGCGCGCAAATCGTGGACACGACTTGCGGCGACGTGATGAGCGTGTGGAAGCGCGTGAAACAAAACGCCGCCGAGGACATGACGAGCATCATCCACGGCAAGGCCACACACGAGGAAACGCGCGCAACCGCCAGCCGCGCCATCGCGGGCGAACGCGGCCACTACCTCGTCGTGCTCACGCTCGATGACACCGATTACGTCTGCGACTACATCCGCAAAGGCGGCGACAAGGTGGCGTTTCTCTCACGCTTCGCTGGAGCGATGAGCCCCGGCTTTGATCCCGACGAACATCTCAAGCGCGTCGGCGTCGCCAACCAGACCACAATGATGCGCGGAGAAACCGAGGAGGTGCAGCGGCGCATCATGGCAGCGGTGCAAACGCGGGACGGTGCTGAGCGTGCGAAGAACAACTACCGATTTTTTGACACGATCTGCGGAGCCACGCAGGAGCGGCAGGATGCACTCAAGGACATGCTCGCAGAACCGCTCGACCTGCTCCTCGTCATCGGCGGCTACAACAGCTCGAACACTTCGCACCTCGCAGAAATGGGCGAGGCAGTGTTGCCGACCTACTTCATCCGCAACGCCGGAAAACTCGAATCGCGCGAACGCATCACGCATTTCGACCAGCACAAAAAACACGAAGTCGTCACCGAGGACTGGCTGCCGGAATCTCCCGTCACCATCGGCGTCACCGCAGGTGCGAGCTGCCCGAATAACTTAATCGAAGACACCATTGTCCGGGTCTTCGATCTCTACGGCATCCCCCGCGATCAGGTGCTCGCGTAGCGTTCGCTACCGCCAGCCGAGATCCACGACGACGGCCCGGTGATCCGAGTAGAGCGATGTGCGGTGTTCGCAGCGCACGACGCGGAAGTGTTTGCTCAGCCAGATGTGATCGATGCTCAACACCGGCGCGACCATCGGCCACGTCGCTGCGTAACCACTGCCAGCAGTCTCGAACGCGTCGTTCAGCAATGCGCGCAGTTTTTCAAAATAGACCGAGTCAATCGGCGTGTTGAAAATCGCCCATCACGATCAATGGCTCGTCCGCGTGCGCTCTCACGATTTGATAGAGCCGCTCAAATGGCGCGCGCCGGGTCTGCCGTGGGTCGCCGTCGAAATCCACGGCCAGCACGAGCGCACGGCGACCACCTAGCTTCACGCGGCGAAGTTCGTATTCCCCTGCTTTGTTGAGCGAGCCGGTCTCCACCAAATCCGCGTGCTCCGCCGACACGAGCATCATCTGGCGGTGAAGCTCCGTGATTAATTTCGGCGCGAGTTGCTGGTTCCACTTCACCTGCAACGACCCTCCCGCCTTGCATTCGCCGAAGCCGAGCAAATCCGCCTGCCATGATTTCGACCGCTCCAGCACACTGTCAATGCGCCAGCCGGGGCGCGCGATATTCCAATACGCCACGCGAAACTCCGCGCGACCGGTGTCCTTCGGCGCAAAGCGGAAACTCGTCCATGCCCACACGGACGCGCAGAAAATCGCGGCCATGAGAAATGCTCTGCTGACGCGCCGGTGTTTCCTCCAATGGATCGCGCACACCACACCGGCAAACATCAGCAGCGCCCACGGTGTAGCGTAATAAACGAACGACAATCCATCGAAACGATCCCGCACTGTGAGCCGCAGCAGCAGCCCCGCAACGAGCAAAACTGCGGCTCCATACACCGAGAAACGCCAGAACCAATGGAGAAATTTTTTCACAGCGATCCAAAAAACTCCCCGAGCCTTCGCGCCACCGCAGTGAAGCTGAGCGACTCACGCGCCCTTGTCTGCGACGTCTCCACCGCCTCGCGCCAAGCGGCGTCATCGTGCAGCAGCGGCTCCAGTTCCATTCCCTCAAACGCCAGCCGCTCGACGGCGCTGTTCCCACCGATGCACGGCATCCGGCACAGCAGCGCGTCGCCGGCGACCTGGCCGGGCACTGCGCTCGAATCGAGTTGAAAAACCACGCGGCATTTCGCCATCGCTCGCAGGTATTCCGTGTATTTCAGCGGCCCTTCCACCACGCGCAATTGCTCACAACCGAGAGCTGCTAGTTTCTTTCGCCCGGAGCGCCCATCGCAATTAAACGCCGTTACCGGAACGCCCATTGCGCACGCTTGTTTGAGCGCTACCGCGTGGTTGCGCGAAGGCACATCCCACTCGCGCGTGCCGACGAAAATTCCGCTGCGCTGATCGAGCGGCACGGAGAAATCCCAGCGCGCGTCGTCCACCGCATACGGTGTGGGGATGAACTCCGCCACGCGCGCACCCGCTGTGCGATAAAGCGGCACCAACTCGGGCGTGCTGCTGAGTGCCGCGTTTGCCTCGGCGCAGATTTCGCGGAAGAGCAGGAGCGCGTCGCTACCTTCGAGTTGCTTCGCCACCTGATGCTGGCCGCTCTCTTTCCACGACACGGCCACCTTTTTCCCACGAGCTAAAAGCTCACGCAGCGCGCGGCGTGCGGCTTTTAAATCGCGGCGCAGCAGCAGCACGTGGCGTTGGGATTCGGGAATTCGCGCGGCGTCATCGTAGAAAGCGCCGTTCGTGCACGCGGCGTAGGCGTGGTAGTTCACGGGTGCGTGCGTGCTGTCGTCCGGCGCGCCCGCTCCATTTGTAAAGTGCTGCTCGGGATCGCGGCCACCGGGATTGAGGACTGCTAGTTGCATTCGGGCGCGGAGCATAGACACAGCGCCGTCGGCGGCAAGTAGCGCACGTCGTGAAATGAAGATCGCCCGTGAAGCTTGCGGCTCGGCGGGTGCGCGGATAGTTTGCGCGCCCTTTTTCCAAAACTATGAGCCAGCCACAGACCGCCATCACTCCGACACGCGACGCCGACTTTCCTGAATGGTATCAGCAAGTCGTAAAAGCCGCCGACCTTGCCGAAAATTCCGACGTGCGCGGCTGCATGGTGATCAAGCCGTGGGGCTACGGAATTTGGGAAGCGATGCAGCGCGGGCTCGATGGGATGTTCAAGGCGACCGGACACAAGAATGCGTATTTCCCGCTCTTCATTCCGCTCAGCTACATGGCGAAGGAGGCCCAGCATGTGGAGGGTTTTGCGAAGGAGTGCGCGGTGGTCACGCATCATCGCCTCGAAAGCGACGGCAAGGGCGGGCTGCGGCCTGCGCCTTCTGCGGAGCTGGCGGAGCCGCTCGTCGTGCGGCCCACGAGCGAGACGATCATCGGCGCGACTTACGCGAAATGGGTGCAGTCGTATCGCGACCTCCCGATTTTGATCAACCAGTGGGCCAACGTCGTCCGCTGGGAAATGCGCCCGCGCGTCTTCCTGCGCACGGCGGAATTTCTGTGGCAGGAGGGCCACACCGCGCATGAGACAAAAGCCGAGGCCATCGCCGAAACGGAACAGATGCTCGGCGTGTATGCCACGTTTGCGCGCGACTGGCTGGCGCTGCCGGTTTTCACCGGCGAGAAGAGCGCGGGCGAACGTTTCCCCGGCGCGGAGCAGACGCTTTGTATCGAGGCGATGGTGCAGGATCGCAAGGCCATTCAGGCCGGCACGTCGCACTTCCTCGGGCAGAATTTCGCGAAGGCGAGCGGCATCGAGTTTCTCTCGCGCGAAAACAAAAAAGAGTTCGCGTGGACAACGAGCTGGGGCGTCAGCACGCGCCTCATCGGCACCGTCATCATGGCGCATGGCGACGACGACGGCCTCATCCTCCCGCCGCGCATCGCACCCGCGCACGTCGTCATCCTGCCCATCGTGCCGAAGCCCGACATGCGCGATGCCGTCTTCGCCGCGTGCGACGCCCTCGCCGCGCAACTGCGCGCGACCATTTTTGCCGGCGAGCCCATCCGCGTCGAAGTGGACAAGCGCGACCTCACCGGCGGCGTGAAAAGCTGGGAGTGGATCAAAAAAGGCGTCCCGGTGCGCGTGGAAATCGGGCCCCGCGATTTGGAAAAAGGAACCGTCGCCTTTGCGCGCCGCGATCGCGGGCACAAAGAAAAAACCTTCCCGACCAATGCCGATCTCCTCGCAAGCATCGCCACGACCTTGCAGGAAATCCACGACACACTCCTCGCCCGCGCCACCGCACTGCGCGACACGCACACGGTGAAGATCGAAACCCGCGAGGACTTCGTGAAATTCTTCACCGCCAAGGACGACAGCAAGATCAGCGGCGGCTTCGCCCTCGCCCATTGGGACGGCACCGCCGAGACCGAGACGGAAATCAAAGAGCAGCTCAAAGTCACCATCCGCTGCATCCCCGCCGACGCCCCCGCAGAGGACGGCCCCTGCGTCTGGAGCGGCAAGCCCAGCAAACGCCGCGTGCTCTTCGCGAAGAGCTACTAGCGGATTCAGCGGCTCCGCAGCAACGGCGGGCGCGATTCCGGGAGTGGCAGCGCAGGATTCCAGAGCATTGGCGGACTGCTCCAGCGAGCCGGTCTGCTCCCCAATGGGCCTCGGGTAGAAAAGAAGGCGATTCTTGGGAAAAGGAGCGCCTCAACTCTGAGGAAACCCAGCACTGGAATCAGGCAGAATAGCCCCAACGCTGATTCCGTTGGGGCCAACGGACAAAGCGTTGGGGCCAACGGACGAAGCGTTGGGTCCAACGGATGAAGCGTTGGGGCCAACGGAACAGCCGTTGAGGCTAAAGAAACCGCCACCTCCGTCCCTCCGACCGCCACCTCCGTCCCTCCGACCGCCACCTCCGTCCCCCAGACCGCCACCTCCGTCCCTCCGACCGCCACCTCCGCCCCTCCAAGCGCCACCTCCGTTTCCCCGACCGCCACCTCCACGCCCCCGACGGCGAACACCATCCTCGCGACCAGGAACCGCCCCCTTCCAAGCACCACCTCCGTCCTCCCGACCGCCACCTCAGTTCCTCCCATCAGCACCTGTCTTACTCCGACCTCCACCTCCCCTCTTGAAAAGCGCAGACTCATCCCCGCCAACAAAGCTATTCCGCATGAGCCTCAGGGGGGCTTTGCTTTGCAGAGCCGGGGGCCCCGGAGGCAGCGGACGATCCGTGGTGTGGCGGGCCAACGGCCCATCCACAAGCCAGCCCCGGGCACGGCCGCGCGCCGCGCGGTCGCCGCCCTGGGTCCCCCGCCCACGATGACCAAAGCCCCAACGGGGCGCGACAATTGTGGCCGCCCCTTTGGGGCTTTGGTTTTTTTACGACCGGGTTCCCAGGGCGATGCCCTGGGCTGGCTTGTCCGCGCACCGTTGGTGCTCCACGCAGGGCACATTCCCGCCCATCCCCGCCTTGCCAACACTCCCCGCACGCGGCACAAGGCGGGCGTGAAAGACGGGCACACCACGCATGGCGAGAGCAGCTTTGGGAAGAAGCTTTGGTGCGTGCTCATCGTCCTCTTCCTCGGCGGCATCGGCTGGCAGGTGTGGAAGCTAAACGCCTACAACAACGCCGTCCGCGAGGCGAAGGAGGCGGGGTTCACGTGGGAGTGCGAAGACACCCTCAGCCTCATCAAGCAGGACTGGCACAATGCGCTCAAAAAGGAGACATGGGGCGAGCACCCCCGCGTGCTTGAAATGAGAAAAGTCCCCGACATTGGCCGCTACCGCGAAATGCTCCACCATCTCAATCCCACGGAATTGTATGCTACGAAATGTAAGGACGAAAACGTGGACGCCCTCAAGGGCCTCTCCGCCCTGCAAACGCTCGACCTCGGCGGCAGCACCGCGCTGCAAAACGTGGACGCCCTCAAGGGCCTCACCGGCCTGCAAGAGCTCGGCCTCGTCAACTGCAAAGCGCTGAAAAGCGTGGACGCCCTCAAAGGCCTCACCGACCTGCAAAAGCTCTACCTTACCGACAGCGACGAGTTGCAAAACGTGGACGCCCTCAAGCGCCTCACTGCCCTGCAAACGCTCGCCCTCAGCACCTGCACCGCGCTGCAAAACGTGGACGGCCTGAAGGGCCTTACCACCCTTCAAAGGCTCTACCTCGACCGCTGCCCAGCGCTGCAAAACGTGGACGCCCTCAAGGGCCTCACCAGCCTACAAGATCTCGACCTCTACCGCTGCTACAAAATCCCCGCCGCCGCGCTGCGCGAATTGCGCGCCGCCCTACCGAAGACCATCATCACCTTCCCGGACGGCAGCATCAGCCCGCCGCAGTAACGGCAAGGAGAGGGGCCGTCCCCCTTTATGCCCCGAGTTTAATTTTCCCAATCCACCCAGCGCACGAGGGGGGCGAGCACGGGGGCTCCGTCGTGATGCCATGTGAGCGGGGGCTGCTGCATTTTACCGAGCGGGCAGATGCGGGTGAGGCCGAGACTGGCGGCAAATTCCGCGTGTTCGTGCGTGGTGGGGCAGATTCCGCATGTGCTGAGATGGGCGCGGACTGGCGCGAGCGTGTCGGCGAGGTCGGCGGGGAGTGGCTTGATGAACAGCACGCGGTTGAGCGGAGATGAGGGAAAGCCGGGCGTGGAATCGGCGATGACTGTCCACGCGGTATCAGCGCTGGCGAAGAGCGCGAGCGGCTCGCCGTTCGCAACGCGGAATGTGGTCTCGTTGCGAAGGGTGCGGATGCTGTTCGCCTCGCTGAGCGTGAGCGGGCCGCGCGGGGTGTGTTTTTCAAAAACGGCCATCTCCGCTGCGACTCGTTCCGCGTATGCCCTCGCGGTGAAAGTGCCGCTTTCCCGAACGTAGATGACGTGCGGCGAGAGGCAGCCCTGCTGATCGAAAACAGACGCATCGCGCGCGGCGGCGGCGGCGCTGGCGAAAGCCGGGTCATCGAAAACAATGCCGAAGCTGAGCTTGTGGCCGTGGGCGATGAAGGCCTGCCACGGCTGCGCGAGCGCGCGGAAATGCGCGATGGTTTCGTCGTTGCCGAAGACGATGATCGCGTCGGCGAGCGCGAGCCAGTCGTCGGGGAGTTGCGCGGATACTTCGACGAGCGCGCACAGCTCCGGCGGCAATGCGGCGAGGAATTGCGCGACCTCCGGCAGTCCGCTGGATGGGAGTTTGCAAAGATTGCGCGAGCCGAGGAGCAGACCGCGCAGCAATGACTGGAGCGCAGCGGCGGGAGTATTTCCGCTGAGGATGTGGAGGATGGTCGCGGGTGCCACGGCGCGGGAATGATGCGCGCCGTGCGGGATAAAGCGGTCGAGCGCCTCGGCGTGGCCAAGCTCTGCGGCGATGAGCGCACGCAGGGAATCGGCGCTGACTTCGCCGAGAAAAGGAAAGCGGTTCACTGCCGCCGCGAGCGCAACACAACGCGCCTGCGTATTTCCGCCCGCGAGCGGAGCGTGTTCGGACGCACGCTGAACTACGACCGATGCCGAGGCTGCGCCGCGCTTTTCATCCGCCTGACGCGAGCAGCCGCGCGGGACAGCAGCGGGATCGCGTCCGAGCAACTCGAAACCTTCATCGCGCAGCACGGCGAAATCCGCCGTCTGCACCGCGAGCGTGCTGCCGAGATTGGCGAGATCGAAGATGCGCAACACACCCCGCTCACCAACGGTAACCTCGCGCCCGCTCTCCGGCGAAACGACCATCGCACGCACCCACGGTCCGCCCGTGTGCGCAGCGCCGAGGCCGCGGGTATAAAACTGCGAGCCGAGTTCGCACATCCCGTATTCATTCCAAATCGCGCCCTCTTTTAGCCCAAAAAACTCGCTCAGGCGGGCGTAAAGTTCGCTCTTTTCAATCTCCCGCCCGCTGCCTTTGAAACCGCCCGTCTCGACGAGAAACGAACCATCGCACAATCGCGGGCTCGCACTTCCCCAACCCTCCATTAAATTCAGAAAGCCCAGCGCGGTGCCGAGCAGTGCGACGGGCTGTCCGTTGGAAAAATTCCTTTCCAGCACAGCCGCTGCGCGTGCGAAATCGAGCGAGCCGTCGCTTCGAGCGATGAACTGCCCCACCTCACCCGCGAGCAGGCCCATCATGTGCGAGAGCGAAGAATTGGGCGCATCGGCGGGCGACGGCGCCACAATGAGCGGGACCGCTTTCGGCAGCGCAAGCCGACGCCAGCCCGCAAGCACCGCCGCGTCGTAGAGCGTCGTGTTGTGCAAATGATGCGCGCCGCGCGTTTCGCCGGTCGTGCCGCTGGTGAGGAAAGTTTTTCCCGCCAGCTCCGGCGGAAAGCACGCGACGCGGAACCGCTTGAACATCGCCTGCGGCACAGCCGGGATTTCACGCCAGTTTTTCGGCGCGGGAAAAGTCGCGCACCAGCGGGCGAGCGGCTCATTCCAGCGAAGCTGAAAAGCATGAATCTCCAGCGCGAGCGCGCCGAACTCCTCCCCGCGTAAATCGTCGCGCAAGGCAGCCAGCACGCGCTGCTCGATGGCCGCGTATTCGGCGAGGAGGTTGTCTTTTTGAAAGGACTGCACGCATGGAGCGTGTGCAGATCATCGGCTGGCGGCAAGCGCGTCCGCACACTTTGCAGTTGCCGCCCCACGCCTCGCCGCTATGGATGCGCGGACTTTATGAGCAGCAATCGTCGAGTCGTCATCACTGGCATGGGAGCCATCACGCCCTTGGGGCATGATGTGCCGACCCTTTGGAGCAACCTCATCGCAGGCAAAAGCGGCATCGGGCCCATCACGCTTTTCGATTGTGCGAAGTTCGACTGCCGAATCGCGGGCGAGGTGCGCGATTTCGATCCCGTGAAGTTTTTCAAAGTGCCGAAGGACGTGCGCCGCAGTGACCGCTTTGTGCATCTCGCCATCGCCGCCGCGAAGGGCGCGATGGCGGACGCTGGCTTTTCCGAGGTGAAAGACCCCGAGCGTTTCGGCTGCATCATCGGCAGCGGAATCGGCGGACTGAAAACCACCGAGGATCAGCACACCAATTACATGGAGAAAGGTCCGGGCCGCATCTCGCCTTTCATGATCCCGATGCTCATTACCAACATGGCGGGCGGCATGGTCGCAATGGAGCACGGCTTGCAAGGCCCGAGCTACGCACCCGTCAGCGCCTGCGCCACGAGCGCGCACTCGGTCGGCGAAGCTTGGCGGCTCATCCGCGAAGGCGACGCCGATGTTTTCCTCGCAGGCGGAAGTGAAAGCGCCATCGTCCCGCTCGGCATCGGGGGTTTTGCCGCGATGAAGGCACTCAGCACCCGCAACGACGACCCCACGCGCGCCAGCCGTCCGTGGGACAAAGATCGCGACGGCTTCGTCATGGGCGAAGGCGCGGGCATCGTCGTGTTGGAGGAACTCGAACACGCGAAGGCGCGCGGCGCAAACATCCTCGCGGAAGTCGCCGGCTATGGCATGACGACCGACGCCTACCACATGAGCGCACCGCTCCCTAACCACGAGCAGGCCCAGCGTTCCATGCGCATCGCCATCCACAAAGCAGGCATCAACGTTTCCGAAGTGGACTACATCAATGCACACGGCACATCCACCCCGGTTGGCGACGTGGCGGAAGTCCGCGCCGTCAAAGCCGTGATGGGCGACTACGCAAAGCGCGTCCCCGTGAGCAGCACCAAGAGCATGACCGGCCATTTGCTCGGAGCTGCGGGCGTCGTGGAAACCATCGTCTGCGTGAAGAGTATCCAGACAGGAATCATCGCGCCGACCATCAACCTCGATAACCCCGGCGAAGAGTGCGACCTCGACTTTGTCCCGCACACCGCCCGCGAGGCCAAAGTGCGCGTCGCCCTCAACAACAGCTTCGGATTCGGCGGCCACAACGTGACGCTCGTCGTCCGCGCCTTCGAGGGATAGCGCACCCGGCGGCTCGACAGCAACCGCGCATCCGCCAAGACTACGAACCATGCGCACCGCGCTCTACGGAGGCACCTTTGATCCCATCCACCACGGGCACCTGATTCTCGCCCGCGAGGCGATGGAACAGCTCGCGCTGGATCGCGTCATCTTCATCCCCGCCGCGTGTTCGCCTTTTAAAAATGCCACGCACGCATCGCCAGCACTGCGTCTGGAAATGGTGCGCGCTGCCATCGCAGGCGAGCCACGCTTTGAATGTGACGACTCCGAAGTCCACCGCGCAGGGCCGAGCTACACCGTGGAGACTGTCGAGGCATGGCGCGCGCGCACGCCGGGCGACGAACTGTTCTATTTCATCGGCCAGGACAATTTGCGCGACCTGCCCGCGTGGCGGCGCATCGGGGAACTGAGCACGCTCGTAAAGTTCGTCGTTTTCGAGCGCGATGCGGCAAATTCTCCACCACACGACTTCCCGCGTATCCAGCGTCGTTTCGATATTTCGGCGACCGAAGTGCGCAAGCGGGTTGCCGAAAGGCGAAGCATCCGTTACTTCGTTTCGGAAGCCGTGCGCTCGATCATCGAAGCACATCAAATCTACCAAGGAGAAAACCATTAACTCAGAACAACTCGCGCGTCTCAGCGCACAAATCGCCGCCGACAAAAAAGCCGAAGACATCATCGTCGTGGACCTTCGGGGCATTTCCACATTCACAGATTTCTTCGTCATCTGCACCGGCGCATCCGAGCCGCAGCTCAAGGCGATAGCCGGTGAAATCACCGAGACGTTGCGAAAGAAACACCGTGTCGGCCCGCTCGGTGTGGACGGCTTCCCGCTCAGCCAATGGGTCGTCGCGGATTTCGGCAGCGTGATCGTCCACATATTCCACCCAAGCAAACGCGAACTCTACCGCCTCGAAGACCTGTGGAATGACGCGCCGCGCTTGAAGCTCAAATAAGAGCGTGGATTACGTCGTCGAGATCGAAGTCGAGTGCCCGTATTGCGGCGAAATATTTCCGAGCACCGCCGACACCTCGCAAGGCAGTCACACCACAGTCGAGGATTGCACCGTCTGCTGCCGCCCCATCGAACTCCGCATCGAGTGCGAAGCGGGCGAAGTCATCGCCGTCGAGAGCAGCCGAGGCTGATTGGCGCTGAAGATTCTCGCACCACGTGCAGGCGCTCGCGCAGAGTGCGCGGAGATATGCGCGCTGATTTGCACCTGCACTCGAAACACAGCGGCCCGGCGGCAGAATGGCTTTTCCGGCGAGTCGGTCTGCCTGCGAGCTATGCGGAGCCGGCGGCACTTTTTGAAAAGGCACGCGCGCGCGGGATGGATTATTTTACGCTTACAGATCGCGACACGCTGGATGGCTGCCTCGCTGTTGCGGGAAAGCCGGGTGTTTTTCTGAGCGAGGAAGTGACGGCGCAATTCCCCGAGGATCGCGCGAAGGTGCATCTGCTCGTGTGGGGATTGAACGAGGCGGAGCACCGGGAAATTCAACGGCAGCGCGAGAACATCTACGACCTCCAGCGATACCTCGCCGAACGCGGACTCGCGCACGCAGTGGCGCATCCGCTGCATCGTGGTGATGGACGCATCAGCGCTGCGCACATCGAGAAACTCGTGTTGCTGTTCCGGCATTTCGAGGGCGTGAATGGCACACGCGACGCGCTCACGAGCGAAGTGGCCCGCTTTCTCCTCGCAGGACTGACTCCGGGAAAAATCGAAGAGTTGTCGAACCGACACAACCTCGCGCCGACCCACGATCGAGCGTGGGAGAAAGTGCTCGTCGGCGGCAGCAATGATCGCAGCGGGCTTTTCACAGCACACGCGTGGACGGAGACTGCGAACGTCGCGGATGCGTCCGCTTTTCTCAGCGAGATCCGCGAAGGGCGCTGCAAGGTGGGCGGCGTGGGCGGCACGCCACTGGCGCATGCGCACGGGCTTTACGGAACTGTGTTTCGCTTTGCATCGGAAAAAGTCTCGGCTCTCAAGGGCGGCGGTCTCGCAGGTAAGGCGTTTTCGCGTTTCATGGAGGGGTCGAATCCGACGGAGTTTTCGCTTGGTGAAAAGATGGGGTTCCTCGCGCAGGGAATCATGAACGGCCAAATCTTCGAGATGGCGAAGCCG
The DNA here is from genome assembly GCA_903929475.1 of uncultured Spartobacteria bacterium. Lineage (GTDB taxonomy): Bacteria > Verrucomicrobiota > Verrucomicrobiia > Chthoniobacterales > Chthoniobacteraceae > SXWH01. Next base: position 9,969 of record CAIYUV010000165.1, on the reverse strand, counting down.
AAGAATGCGAGCATCTGGCGGCAATTCGCGGCGACTTTTCGCGATAGCGAAGTGCAGACGCTCCTAGCCAAAGCGACCAGCGGGGTGACGGAGCCGGAGCGTCGAGCATTCATCACGGCGTGTATGTTTGCCGACCGTCTGCTCTATCGGTTCTTTACTTCGTTTGTGAAAAAGCTGAGCAGCGGAAAGCTCGTCGAAGCAATTCAGGATGTCTCGATGCTTGTGCCCGTCGCGCTCTCCATAGCGCCGTATTTTGTCGCGTTTCGACAGCTCGCACCGGACCGCGCATGGCTGGGCGAAATCAGTCGCGCTTTTTCCAGCGAACCCGCGCCGATGCTCCAAAACTCGAAGCGTGCGTGGTTCACGGACACGCTCGAAGACGTGAACGGCGTGGCAACGACCATCCGCCGCATGACTGCCGCAACCATCGAAAACGGCGACCAGCTCACTGTCGTGACAAGCCGAATGGCGAGCACGATCACGGGCATCCCGCTGAAAAACTTCGAGCCTGTCGGCGAGTTCGAGCTGCCGGAATACGAACTGCAAAAGCTGAGCTTCCCGCCTGTCTTGCAAATGCTCGACTACATCCAGCGTGGAGGTTTCACCGAGGTGATCATCAGCACGCCAGGTCCGGTCGGCCTCACTGCGCTGCTCGCCGCACGACTGCTCGGACTGCGCACGGCAGGCATCTACCACACCGACTTCCCACAATACGTGCGCATCCTCACCGACGACCGCTCATGGGAAACGCTGGCGTGGACGTTCATGCGCACATTCTACGCGCAGATGGATACGGTCTGGGTGAACAGCGAGAGCTATCGCGGGAGCTGGATCAAAAACGGAATCCCGGCGGAGAAATTGCGTATTCTTCCGCGCGGACTCGACACGCAACTCTTCAGTGCGAAACGGCGCGATGTTTCCTTTTGGCAAAAGCGTGGAGCGGCAGCGGGCGCGACGGTTTTGCTGTATGTGGGTCGCGTGTCGAAGGAGAAGGATTTGGATGTGATCGTGGCGGCGTGGGAGCGGATGCAGAATCGGAAATCACTCGCGCTCGCATTCGTTGGCGACGGCCCATATCTCGCCGAGTTGCGGAGGCTCGCGCCCGACGCGATTTTCACGGGTTATCTCAGCGGCGAGGAACTCGCATGTGCATTCGCGAGCGCGGATGTGTTCGTCTTTCCGAGCACGACGGACACTTTTGGAAATGTGGTCATCGAAGCGCAGGCGTGCGGGCTGCCGTGCGTCGTGTCCGATCAAGGCGGGCCGAAGGATTTGGTGGAGCATGGCGTGAGCGGGCTCATCACGAGGGGAAATGATGTGGAGGATTTTGCAAAGGCGGTGACGCAACTCGTCGGCGACTCCACGCTGCGCGCACGGATGTGCGAGGCGGCGATCCTGTCCGTCTCGACGCGTGACTGGCGCGACGCCGCGCGACGCTGGTGGGATGCAACGTAGTTCAAGGAGGGGCGACATTCCTGTCGCCCGCCACGAAACGCGAAGCGCCCATTTTCCCAAAGGTCACGCCATGGAGATCAGGCGCTTCGCGTCATGAAGGTCGGCGACAGGAATGTCGCCGCTCCTTGCGCAAGCGACTTTGCGCGCACTGCTCTTTTACAATCGTATCGAGGGGAATCTTGACAGGCGGGGCGCGCGTCAGCCCACTCACGGCGTGGCAATGATTCCGCCGGAAATAATCGAGCAGATCGCCGCGGCGAATGACATCGTCGAGGTGATTGGCTCCTATTTTCCATTGAAGCGGATGGGGCCGGCCTACAAGGCGCTGTGCCCATTTCACACGGAGCGCACACCATCGTTCACGGTGAATCCGCAGCGGCAGATTTTTAAATGCTTCGGCTGCGGCGCGGGCGGCTCGGTGTTCCGGTTTGTGATGGATTACGAGCACATCGAATTCATCGCGGCGGTGCGGAAGCTGGCAGAGAAAGCGAACATTCAAATCCCCGATGCACAGATGAGTGGCGAGGATTTAGAGCGCGCGGATTTGCGACGCCGGGTGCTGGCGTTGCACGCGGTGGCGGCGGAGTTTTTTCACACGCAACTCATGCGAGGGAAGACGGCGGAGGGTGCGCGCGATTATTTGAAAATGCGCGGGCTGTCGGCGGAGGTGGCGAAGTCGTGGAAGATTGGATTTTCCCCCGAGTCGTGGGACGCGCTGCTCGGCCACGCACAACGCGAGGGGTTCAACGTGGAGGAGTTGGAGGCGAGCGGGCTCTTCGCAAAAAAGGAAGACAGCGGGCGTTTGTATGATCGGTTTCGCGGGCGCGTGATGTTTCCGATCTGCAACGACACGGGCGAAGTGATCGCTTTCAGCGGGCGCGTGCTGAATGCGGAGCAAAGCCCCGCGAAATATGTGAACTCACCGGAGACGCTGCTTTTTACGAAGGGAAAAGTGCTTTTCGGCCTCAATAAATCAAAGCGCGCGCTCATCGAAAAGAAGCAGGCGATTGTGTGCGAGGGGCAGATTGATTTGATCACGGCGTTTGAAAACGGCGTGCAGAATGTGATCGCGCCGCAGGGCACGGCGTTCACGGAGCAGCAGGCGCGGATTTTGAAGCGCTACGTGGAGGAGGTGGTGTTGTGTTTCGATGCGGATGCGGCGGGCGAAAAGGCGGCGGAGCGTTCGCTGTCGCAGTTACTCGGCGAGGGATTGTTGGTGCGCTGTGCGGAGATGCCGCCGGGCGAGGACCCCGATTCGTTGATCCGAAAGCACGGCGGCGAGGCGTTTGCGTCACGCATCGGCGAGGCGAAGGATTTTTTCGATTTCCAAATCGCGCGACTCAGCCAGCGATCCGATTTTTCCACACCGCGAGGACGCGCGGCGGCTGCCGAGAAACTGACGGGCTATGCGCGAATGCTGAAAGACGGCTTCGTAAAGGAAACGCTGATGAGCCAAATCGCCGACGTTCTGGAAATCGGGCGCACCGAATACACGCGGCTCGTCCACACCGGCGAGAAAAGCCCAACGAAGGAATTGCCGGAGCAGTTCAAGTCGCGTGTGGAAAAAACGTTCGCGGCAATCTTGCGCGGAATTGTCCGCCCAAAAAACACGGGGGACACCAACGCGGATGGAACAAAGCCACCGAAGCCCGAGCGCCTGGCACTTCCCCCCACCCACCAGTGGCTCGTGCTTCTCGCGCTGCGGCACGCAGTCTCCCGCGCATGGCTGCAAGCACAGCCTTGGGAGCGCGTGCTCGACGACGGCACGGAAAGTTCCGCGCTGCTGGCCAAAATCCTCGGCACCGACTTGCGCCCCGATGACAACGCTTCGCTCAACGGCTTCTTCTCCACCCTCGGCACTGCGGAAGAAGCCGCACTTTGCTCCCTGCTCGAACGCCCCGTCCCTCCCGGAGCGAAAGTGATGGCCGAGGACTGCTGGCATGAATTGGAACGCCGCGACCTCACCCGCCGCCGTGACTCAGTTATATCACGCCTGCGTGCGCCGAGCTTATCCACGGACGAACAAACAAATTTGCAACTACAACTGAAAGAAATCCAAGGCCGCCTTTCCGCTCTCCCATCGTCAAGACCGCCTAAGCAGCTCGAGTAGTATTTTGAAAGTTACCGTCGAAATGCGGCAGATCTTTCTCCCTTTGGGTAAAGCATTCGGAAACGAAATGTGAAAACCGTTTTTCCTAGCGCATGAAGCGCGTGAGCACCCAGAGAACGAGGATACACGCGGCGAGGAGACCGAGGATGGCGGCGGCGGCTTTCATGGCTTCGCGGCCGGTCATGTTGTTGCGCTGGCGCCAGTCGTCGCTCATTTGCGGGCACCATTTCCGTAGCCAAAAAAGCCGCGGGCTTTGATTAACTCCGCCACTGCGACAGGCACCATTTTTTCCCATTCAGCATCGCGCGCCGCAATTCGGGAGAGGACGTCGCGGCTGAAGACGGAGAGACACTCGGGCTTGAAATTGTCGAGCCCGACAAAGCTGCCACGGTCACGCAGATACTCGAAAAGTTTTTGAAGATCAGGCGCGACTTGCAGCGTGTCCACTGTGGAGAGTGTGCCGCCGATCTGTTCCTGGAGGGGATAGACGAAGAGCTTGAGATCGTTTTTAAAAAGGCGTCCGAAGCTTTCGAGAATACCGCCGGGGAGTTGGGTGTAGTATTTTTCCTGGAAGATTTCGACGAGAGTGGGAACACCGAGCACGAGGCCGATGCGCTCCTTCGTGATGCGGGCGAGATACGCGGCCAGACGGAAAAATTCGCTGTAGTCGGAGACCATGACCGTCATTCCGCACGCGCTGAGCACGTCGGCGCGGGCGAGGAAGTCCTTTCGATCCATGGCACCGGTCGCGAGAAGATTGTGCATCGTCAGTTCCATCACCTGCACCACGGACTTGCCTTGCAGCGCTTCGTCGGCGGTGAATTTCTCCATCGCACAACGCATCATGTCCACGTTCACGTGCGTGACGGGACGGAAGCTGCCGCGCTCGACGAGGACGGCTTTGTGGTAAAAAACTTCGCTCGGCTGGAGCACGACGCGATCCGGCCCGAACATCGCCGCACCGCTGAGACCGACCTGCACGAGTTTCAGCGCCATGAGGCGGTTGTCCACGTTGCGGAATTCGATCCCGCTGAATTCGATCATATCAATCTCAATGCGCCCGGTCGTGAGGCTGTCGAGCAGGCTTTCCACGAGCGCCTCGGGCTCGTGATGGAGAAAGAACGCGCCGTAGCAAAGATTCACGCCCACAATGCCGAGCGCCTCCTGCTGCGCAGCAGCGTCCGTGTCGAGCATACGCACGTGGATGATGACCTGACTGGCTTCATCGCGCGGCTGGGCTTGAAATTTCACTCCGAGCCAGCCGTGGCATTCGTTCGTTCCGGCGAAGTTGCGCGTCGCCACCGTGTTTGCGAACGAGAAGAATGATGTGCTGTCTCCGCGCGATGCCGAGAGGCGCTCGATGTTCAGTCCGAACTCATGATCGAGCATGGACTGCAAACGCGGGCGCGAGACGTAGCGATCCGCCGTGCCGTAAATGGCGTCGCTCACCGCCATGTCGTAGGCCGACATGCTTTTCGCCACCGTGCCGCTCGCCCCGCCCACTCGGAAAAACCACCGCACCACCTCCTGCCCCGCGCCGATTTCGGCAAAACTTCCATACCACCGCTTGTCGAGATTCACCCGCAGCGCCTTTTGATGAGTGTTCAATGTTTCGTCGCCCATGAGTGGAGTTTCAAAAAACCAGCAGCCCTGTCGAGCACCGACGCGCGCATCTTCTTCCGTTCATTTTCTAAGTCCTGCTGAAAATCCGGGTTGAACATCTGTAACGAATCATCAGTTGCAGCCAGCCGGCATGGGTGCTAAACAGACTGCAACAAAAAACACTATGAACATCTCATTCACACCAGCGCTCGCAAATCTCATGGGAGGGCAGACGTTTGTCATCCTCTTCGTCCTGCTGCTTCTATTCGGTGCCAAGCGTCTGCCGGAACTGGCCCGCGGTTTCGGCCAGGCCATCCGGGAGTTCTCGAAGGCAAAGAATGACATTCAGGACGAAATCATGCGCGACCCTGCGCCTCAGCCGCCCAAGCAGATTGAAACACAGACTGTGCAAACGCAGGCAGTGCCCGGCACGCAGCCCGTCACCAGTCAGCCAGCCGCGCCAGTGACAACCGATCACAACTCGGGAACTGTCGCTTAATCGCACGCTCTCCAATTTTCACAGAAACAGGCTCGCCAAACCGGCGGGCCTGTCTTTTTTTGTGCGCAGCCATGAAACGCCTCCTGCTCCTCGTTTGTTTCGCAATCACCCTCCACGCTGAAGAACGCGATCCCACAAAAGGCATCATCTTTTGTGCATACAATGTGCGGAATTATATTGGCAACGATCAGTCCGCACCAGCGGAGCATCGCGCAAAACCGAAGTCGGAAAAAGAAATCGAGGCGCTCATTTCGGTCATCAAGGAAATCAACCCGGACATCCTCGGCGTCTCCGAGATGGGCTCGCCAAAAATGTTTGATGACTTCAAGGCGCGCCTGGAAAAAGCCGGCCTCGCTTACAAAGACAGCGAGTATCTTCAAGCAGGCGACCCCGACCGCCACGTCGCGCTGCTCAGCCGGTTCCCCATCGTCGAGCGCAATTCCGCGAAGCGCGTCACCTTCACGCTCGATGGCAAGGAACTCGAAATGAAGCGCGGCATCCTCGACGCCACCGTGCAAGTCACGCCCGCATACCGCCTGCGTTGCGTCGGCGTGCATTTGAAATCGAAGCTTCCAACTCCCGAAGGCGAGGCGCTCATCCGCCGACACGAGGCTGCGAAACTCCGCGAGCATCTCGACGCCATCCTCACCGCCGCGCCCGGAACGAACCTCATCTGCTACGGCGATTGCAACGACACGAAGAACGAGCCGATGTTTGCCGAGATCACCGGCGCGAAAGGCACGCCGGCCCACATGAGCGACTTGTGGGCGAAGGACTCCGTCGGCGACCGCTGGACTCACTATTGGAAATTCGCCGACCAATACTCGCGCATAGATTACCTCTTCGTCTCAACGGGACTCTGGCCGGAGACGCTTCGTGACACCGCGACCGTCTATCGTTCGCCAAATTGGTATGACGCAAGCGATCACCGCCCGATTTACGTCACCATCGTGCCCGTGGAAAAATCGCGCTAAACAAAACGCCCGCCCTTGCGGATGCAAGGACGGGCGTCGTGAAAATCTGCGCGGGCTATTTGAGTGCTTCTTCGATGGTGGCCTCTTTCAATTCCAGCGGGTGTCCTTCCCACACGATCTTGCCGTCCTTTCCGACAATGAATGCCTGCGGAATCTCCGTGATGCCGAACTGCTGGCTGAGCTTTCCATCCTTATCAATCGCCACGTTGTATTCCATCGGCGTGCCCTTGCGGAACTGTTCCACCTTATTCTTATCCTCGTCCGTGATGCCGATGACAACGAGCCCCTTGTCCTTGAATTTCTTGTTCAGCTCATTGAGATGCGGAATGGATTTGCGGCATGGCGGGCACCATGTGGCCCAGAATTCCACGATTGCCACGTGGCCTTTTACGTCCGCCGCCTTGCCGAGGTATTCGACGCCGAGTGCGGGCAGTGGTTTGCCGACCCAGTCCTTGGGCGCGGCGGTGCAGGATTGAGTGAGGCCGGACGCAAGAGCGGCGGCTGCGAGTAGTGCGAGGTATTTTTTCATATTTGGTGAGTTGGTGTGTATGCGACGCGGAGAATGCCGACATCGTTCAAAGTTGGGAGGAAATAATCGCGGACTTATTCCCGTGTCTTGCATCCTCCTCCGTGCATCCGGCATCTTTGCAAGATGCGCACACTGCTCTTTCTCATCATCGCATCGTCCGCCTTCGCCGGTGAAGTGCGCGAAGACTGGGCGCGCGTCACCGCGCTCGATGCCGGCCCCGGTGTGCAGCCGCAGACCGCCGATGAGGCACGCCAGCTTTCCCTCGCTCATCTGGATAAACAGGAGCGTGCATTGCGCGACTACATCGCCGCACACACTGGCGACGAAAATGCGTGCGACGCCCGGCTGCGGCTCTCGCGTTTGCTCGGTCTTCGTGCCGAGTTGAAGGGCGAGGCTGCGCCGGAAGAGGCCGCCCGCCTGCTGAATGATGCACAGATTCTCGCCACCACTCCGGCACAGCAGGCGGACGTGGATTTCGCGAGAGTTTCCGAAAAGATGCGCCGTTTGCGCGGCAAACGCCCCAGCGAGATCGAACGCGACGGGCTGCTCGACGCGGCGCAGGATTTCCAGCGCAAACATGGCGGAGATCACAGGCTCGGCGTGATGCTCGCCGAAGTCTCCCGCCTTTTCGACAGCCAGCCAAAAACCAAGGAAACCCTCCTGCTCTCCGCGCAGAAACTCACGAAAGACCCCGGCACGCTCGCGCAAATCACGGACGATCTGAAACGCCTTTCGCTTTTCGGAAAGGTGCTCCCGCTGCGCTTCACATCACTCGATGGAAAGCGCGTGGACGCCAGAGACTGGCGCGGCAGGCCGGTCGTCATCGTCTTCTTCGCCACGTGGAGTGCGCCGTCGAAAAAAGCGTTCGCCGATTTGCAACGCGACTCCGCCGGCGTCGTCTTCATCGGCATCAGTCTCGACAGCGATCGCAAGTTGCTCGACGCATTTCTTGCGGAGCAAAATGTGAAAACTCCCATCGCGTGGGACGGCAAGGGCTGGGACAGCCCGCTGATCCAGACCCTCGGCATCAACGCTCTTCCCACCACATGGCTGCTCGACAAGGACGGCGTGCTGCGCTCGCTCGACGCTCTCGAAGAAACCGCCGGGCAACTCAAAAAGCTCTCCCGCTAATCACTGCGCTAGCAGCGGCACGAGCGGCGGAAAGTAAGTGCCCGCCGGTTTGCCGACGGCGGCGCGTCCGATCTCTCCCGCGCGGCGTCCGCTGGCGATGACGGTGGGGATTCCCGCCTCCACCGCCGCCTTCACCGCCTGGAGCTTCGACGACATCCCGCCGACGCTCAGCCGCCCCTTTTCCTCGCGCACAAATTTCGCCACGTCGCTGATGTCGTCCACGCGCGCGATGGTTTTTCCCTTCGCATCGAGCAGCCCGTCCACGCTCGTCAGCAACACGAGCAAATTCGCCTCGGCCAGAATCGCCACCTCCGCGCTCAGCCGGTCATTGTCGCCGAAATTCAACTCCTCCACCGCCACCGTGTCGTTCTCGTTGATGATCGGCACCACGCGGCTCGCGAGCAGACGCGAAATCGTGTTGCGCACATTCGCGTAGGCGCTGCGACTGTCGAGATCCGCGTATGTGAGGAGGATTTGCGCGACCGTCAGCCCGTGTTTTTGAAAATGCTCGGTGTAAGTGGTCATCAACCTCCCCTGCCCCACCGCCGCACAGGCCTGCCGCGCGGAAAGCTCCGCCGGGCGTTCGTTCAGCCCAAGCGCACCCAGCCCCGCCGCAACCGCAGCGCTCGATACCACAAGCACCTCGTGCCCCGCCGCGACGAGCGCGCTCACTTCCCTGGTGAGACGCGTGAACTGCCGTTGATCCAGATTCGTCCCGCGCGGCGTCGCGAGGATGCCGGAGCCGAATTTCAGGACGATGCGTTTGCGTTCGATTGCCATGGAAAAGAATGCGGACGCTACACAGCGCCCGCGAAAGTGAAAGTCAAAGTGCATCATCTGCCCCGAACCGTGCCCGCCCGCCATGCAACGCCGCTGCCTCGCCCCAGCCATGAAAGGCATCACTCCCGCCATCCCCCTCTCCATGTTTCCACTCCCATTCCCCGCAAAAACCACTCTCTCCCCATCCACAATCCAGAAAACCATCCCACAAACAGCAGCCACCCCGGGCCTTCATGGGATCCAACCCTGTTTTTCCGAGTCCGACAATTTGCAGATCGCCATCACCGCCTCACGGAACACGCCAATCGCTCCCCCGATGAAATCCACGGATGAATAAAACGCCCCTCCCGCAACACCGATTCCCGCCGCCGGTTTCCGAAGCGCCGCCGCCGGTTCAGCGGGTGTCTCCGGCGTCGAAAAGAGCACCGCTGGATGGTCAAAAATCGCCACTGGCGGAAAATTTATCGCGGCTGCCGACTCATTTATCGTCGCTGCCAACTCATTTATCGTGACTGCGCTTTCATATATCGTCGCTGACAGATCAAATATCGCCACTTCCAGTTCATTTGGCGTCGCTGTCATGTCAAATATCGCCACTTCCAACTCATTTCACGTCGCTGACAGATCAAATATCGCCACTTCCGGCTCATTTGGCGTCGCTGACGGCTCATTTTTCGCCGCTGTCGGCGTGTTTTTTCAGTCTGCCGGAGCATTTTTCCCGGCTTCATGTTCCTCTAGCCTCTCTATCCGTGCGTTTTATGCGATTCGCTCCAGAATGGTTGCATCCCGTTCATGGAAAATGCCCCCATCCTCCCTGCCGACTCCGCCCCCGCTCCCGCAAACGCCGTATGTATTTCACCACGAAGGCACCAAGCACACGAAGAGGAGG
>CAIYUV010000164.1 GCA_903929475.1 uncultured Spartobacteria bacterium | reverse complement strand
GTCCGTCGGCCTGCAGGCGGATTGGCTGTCCGACATGCAAATTCGAGAGGTGTTGCTGGGGAAGAGCGAAGTTCACATAGATCGGGTCAAGGGACTCGAGTTGCACGATGGGATCGCCGCTTTTCAGGTACTGCCCGGCATTGATCTGGCGGATTCCAATAAAGCCGTCGAAAGGGGCCCGGATGGTCTTCCTGTCGATCGTGGCCTGTGTCTCGTCGACCGAGGCTCGGGCGGCGTCGTACTGGCTCTTGGTCTCGTCGTAGGCGGATTGGGCGATTACGCGTTTTGCGCTCAGGTCCCGTGCCCGTTCGAGATTCTGTCGTGCCAGATCGAGTTTGGCGGCTGCGGTGCGGAGTTGGGCATCTTCCTGACGGGTATCGAGTTGAGCCAGCAACTGCCCGTTTGTCGCATGGGAACCCGACTCAAACTGAATGGACGTTACGATCCCGGGTAGATCGGCGCTGAGCATCACTCCCTGAAGGGATGCGAGCGAGCCGACTGTTTCGAGAACAGGGGAGATAGTTTCCTGTTTAACCTTCAGCGAGGTGATGGCATCAGGCGGCATCTTGAAGGCTTTTCCCATCGCGATGGCTTTTGAGATCTGCATGTCCTTCCACCCCGCGATGCCGGCGATCAAAAGGATCATTCCCAGAATCGCCAAAAACACGATGAGTTTAGGTCGCTTTGGCGGGGTCGGCTCCTCATGCATGGCAAGGGTGCCGGGCGCGGTTGCCGGGATTGGCAGATCGGTGTGACGGGGGAAAGAGGGAGAATCGTCGCTCATGAAATAAAATAAAAGAAGCAGTTAGGAGACAAATGCTTAATGCCATTAACAAAAAAAGACCATCCTTCTTTTTTAACGCACAACAAGAGGTGATGCCTGGATCGGTCAGTTATCGACTGATGACTTGGTTTCTTATTGTCCCGACTCCTGTCCTCAAGACTTTTCGTGCGACTTCTCGGTGCGACTTTTCCGCAGGAGAAGGAGGCTCATTCCTCGCTTAAGGGACATCCCTCCGCTGTCATCTCATGAAAATCTCTCTTTTATGTAGACAAAGTCGCTTAGGGTGTTTAGGTCATGCCTTTGCTATGACTGAAGCAGGAAATCTATTGACATAAATATGGTAAAATGCAAAAGCATAAGTATGCGAACTACGCTAGACCTTCCCGATGAGCTGGTTACGGAAATCAAGATTCTTGCTGCGCAGGAGAGATCCAGCCTCAAGGATCTCATCGGAGAATTGTTAAGGAATGGACTCAAGGCAAGAGGAGTACCAACAAGGCAGAATCCCTTGCCTCCGATCTATCGATCGAGAGCATCGATCGAGCGCGACTGGATTACTGAAATCAGAAAGGCGGCTCGCTGATGATCATTGCAGACGCTTCACTGGTAAGCTTCCTTTTTCTCGAGGGAGAGGTGTCCGAAACGGTTCGGGAACTCTATCGAAGGGACCCAGACTGGATCACCCCACCGATTCTCAATCACGAAATGCTGAATATCTTGGCAGCAGTCGGGAGAGCGGACGACACGGCCTTGGCAATGGAAGAACTCTGGAAGGAAATCAGAATGCGTCTTGGGGGCCGTCAGCAAATTCCTGATCCGCTGCGTGCACTCAGGATGGCCATCGATT
>CAIYUV010000163.1 GCA_903929475.1 uncultured Spartobacteria bacterium | reverse complement strand
GCCATAGCCGACACGCAAGCGATGACGAAGGAGCGAGTTTGGAAAATGGTGTTCTTCATTGCGCAAAGGATGGCGACTGCCCGCAAGGCGGCAATTCAAATAGCTTTCGTGCTTCACTCATAACGCGCCTACTTTTTTGAAACGAGGCGTGTGAGGGTTGCGACGAGTTCCTTTCGGTCGTTGCCGATGCCGGATTGTTTGAAGATGATCTCGCCTGAGTCGTTCAGCACGAAGATGAGCAGTGAGTGGGCGAATTGCGTTGTCGAGCCGGGGTAGTAGTTGAAGCCCGTCTTTTCCGCGAGTTCGTGCACCGCTTCGGGACTTCCGCGCAGCAGGCGCCAGTGTTTCGCATTCAATTCGTGTTTTGCACGGAAGGCGCGCAATGCCTCCTCGCTGTCGCGGGCGGGGTCAATGCTCACGAGCGCAAAGTCCACGCCGCTGCGCACACTTTTCGGCAGCGCCTTTTCGACGCCTTTCATATCCGCCACGATGAACGGGCAGGAGTGCTGACAGTTGGAAAAAAAGAGCGCCATTACCTGCGGGCGGCCTTGGAGCGCGCTCAGCTTCAATTCTTTTCCCGCGTCGGAGGTCCAGGTCGCATCGAGACGGTAGAGGGATTTTTCCGAATACTTGCCGGGCGGCAGTCCTTTCTCGCAGGTCTCGGTTTTTGGGGAGGCGGGTTTTTTCTCGCTGGCGAAAGAAGAGCCGTTTGCGAGGGCGAGGGTGGCGAGGAGGACAATTGTGGTTTTCATATACACGGCATTCTATGTCCATTCGTCCGCAAGTGCTCTACAATACTTGCCGAATGTCACCCTTCGTTTGTGCGGTGTGTGCGCGGGCGAAACAATCGGCGGACGCCACAGCAAGTGAGGGTTCACATTGAACAAACTGTGGGCGGACGCGGAGGTGATTGCGTCTATCGTGATGCCCATGAAAGCGAAACCCAAAGCAACTCCACACAAACTCGGCGCAAACCAAAAGGAAGCCGCCGTGAAAGCACGCAAGCACGACGCGAATTTCAAACAGTCGCGCGACATCCGCGAAGACCGCGGCCAGCGTCAGTTGAAAACGACCAACGCCGCCCGGACGAATCAGGCGAGGTAGCCGGGCGCGGCGACGGTTTTTTGCGAAGGGGACTTTTGTTCTTTCACTCCGCGCGAAGCGGGCGAGGATGGCGGGGCAAAATTCTACGAACCATTATGAGTGATCCCATCATCGTCCAAAAAGCCCCCATGCCCGTGAACGTCCAGGCCGGCCAGACTTACCACTGGTGCTCGTGCGGACAAAGCAAGAGCCAGCCCTTCTGCGACGGCTCGCACAAAGGCAGCGGCTTCGCGCCCGTCGCCTACAAGGCCGAGAAAGACGGCACCGTCTATTTCTGCGCCTGCAAGCACAGCAAGAACGGCGCGCTTTGCGACGGCAGCCATTCCAAGCTCTAAGCGCCCTCCGTCTTTTTCCCGGGACGCATTGCCCGCCTGCTACTTCGCAGGAACGGCGTATTTCTCGAGGTCGCGCAGACTGAGCACCGTGCAGCCCTGCTCCTTGAGGTAGTTCATGAAACTCTCGAACACCTCCGGCGTCGTATTCACCCACGGGTGCTTGATGTCCGGCACGCCGTGGAAGGTCATCACCGCAATCTCCCCCTGCTTCGCCTTCGCCACGGCAGCCTTGAATTGCTCCAGCGTCGCACCGGGCTTGCCGTCGAAAGCCTGCGGCAGCGTGAGCGCGTTATCCTTTCCCAAAACGAAAGCCTTCGCTCCTCCGGCGCGGGCATACTTGTAACCGCGATCCGTTAGCACTTTCAACGCGACCTGCCCCGTCTGATAGCCCGGATAGCAGAAGCTGATCGGCTTTGGGATACCGTGCTCTTCGCATTTCTTCTCGATGTATTCCACGTCTGCGGAAAGCTGGTCCGACGGTTGGCCGCCCACTGCGGTGTGATTGCGCGTGTGATTGCCGATTTCAAAACCCGCATCGTTCAGCCCCTTGATCTGCTCCCACGTCATGTAATGCACCTTGTCCGTCGCAAACTCGAAGCCCTCGGTGATGAAAAACGTCGCGCCAAACCCCAGCTTCTTCAGCAAAGGCCCCACGAACGTCGCGTGACTCGCCACCGAGTCATCGAAAGTCAGCACCACCACGCGCTCGGGCAGCGGAGGACGCTCCTCCGCCACCGCCACGCCGGACAACATCATCAAAACCGCGAACCAGATTGTTTTCATCATCCCGCAAGCTAGGAAGGGAAGCGCACCTCCCGTCAAGCATGGAGCGGATAGTGCGGGGCACTGTGACTGGTGAATGGTGAATGGTGACTGGTGCGCTTTTCCGGGTGATGAAACCACAACGAGTCCGCAGGTCGCCCTCTTCCTCTTCTTTGATATGAACGCCATCTACGTTGCGTAAATGGCGGCGCATGGCGGTCATTTCTCCGGTGGCTCGGCTTCTTCTTTGATGAGTTCGGAATCGAACCTTTTTTTGAACTCCGTCGCATCTTCGTCTGCGCCCCAAGAAAGTTTGTGGGCGGCGAGGATAGCGGCGAGTGCCGGGAAATCAAGATAGCCAGCGAGGCCCTTGAGAGGCTCAGCGCGGCGTCTGCGGCAGGCGAAACAAACTTCGTAAAACGCCACGGGCTTCTTTGCCGCATCATAAAAAACAAAGGCGTTGTGCGGAACGTAACAACTAGCGCGTGAATAGCGCGGATGCTCTCCGGTAATTGCGGCAAGAAGCTGTTTGACCTCTTCGGGAGTCAGGATCGCACCTTCCGGGTTGATGACGCCCGGCACAAAACTTTTATCTTCGAGAATCAGAGCCCTGTAGTCTTCCTTCTCGGACTGTTTCCAAGCGTAAGCGCGAACCTCCGTAAACGCGACACCGGGCCATTTCTCATCCGCGAGCAACGAGAGCGCTGAAAGGAGAAGGAGAAAAACGGTATGCTTCATAGACGGATGGGAGAGATGCTTGGCATTCCATGGATAAGCTGGTGCATTGGCATGGTGGACGAATGGAAGACCTTTTGGGTTTCGTTAGCAAACCGAAACGGAGAGCGACCGAGTGAAATGCGAAACGCAGACATGGAGGGAAAAGAGCGGGGCTGATTTTTTCCTCCTCTGAACAGCTTCATCTTTTGCAGGAGCAGCGTCCGCCTCTTTCCACATGGGAACCTCCACGCCCTTCGCAGCAGTCTTCGTTTTTGGACTGACAAAGACCCGGCGGGTGGGGCAGGCTGCCGACATGCCGACGAGGACAAAGCCCCATTCCGCCATCGCAATTCTCTGGATGATGATTGCCGCCTTCTGCATGGCTTCCTTTTCCCCGCGCGCGGCTGCCCAGACTGCCGCTCCGGCCAAAGCGATGTCGCCGGAATTGCGCTCCGCCGCGCTGGAGTTTGCAAAGTATTGGGAGGATGCGCTGAGTGGGACATTCAGAAGAATGGGAGAGAGCGGTGTAGCAGACCCCCGTTCGTTGTTTCCGAAGGAATCCATCCCGGAGATTCAAGCCAAGTGCGACAACTTCATCCACCTTGCCGGCGAGAGGCTGGACTTGCAGGTGGCGGCACACTTGCTCGGCAGCGCATACACCTACGCGAGCGAAAATGCTCCCTTGCAGAAGAAAGACCGGCATCCCCCGAAAGACCCCGAACTGGCGAAATTGCTGGGCGAGCCCGCCAACGGAATCACAGAGGGTTATCTCATCAAAAACATCCTCGCCGCCCTCGCGCGCTTTCGTCAATCAGCCGGGTTTCCTAGCAACACAGAGGAGGAGGTAAAGGCGATGTATGATATAGACTTTAGCTGGGACGTGAAACTGCCCCCTGCGCGCCCGGTAAAGGAGGCGGCGTTTGTTTACGAAGTTGTGATCACTGTCAAAGAGGACGGAACCATCCTGCTTTATGGCAAGGCTGTTTCGTTGGCTGAATTGTCTAAATCACTCACCATGCTCAAAAAGAAGAAGGCGGGTTCTGAAGTTACCGTAGCTCTCGATACCGACAGGGCGGTGAAGTATGCAAAGGTGAAAGAGGTAATGATCGCCATCGAAAAGGCCAAAATTCGAAACGTCTCCTTTCTTATTCACGTCGCGGAGTAGCGGACGCAAAGACACGAGGCGAAATGCGAAACGCAGGCCGTGGGGGAAAAGTGCGGGGCTGATGACTCCTTCCTCTAAACGGCGGCTTCATTTGCACACGCGGCAGGTGCGGGGAATTTGACGCCGTGAACACGCAACCATGTTCATCGAGGCCCCGCTGGGGCAGGCTTTGGCGCTGAGGAAGTGACCGTTGTCCCGGCGCAAGCGGGAGCCTGCATTGTAAAAGCGGCAGCTTGGGGGCGGGAGGCGGGTTTCCCGGTGGAAAATACG
>CAIYUV010000162.1 GCA_903929475.1 uncultured Spartobacteria bacterium | reverse complement strand
TCCCGCGAACAGGAAGCCGCCAAGCAGGGCGCCAGTTTCAATTTCACCAATGCTGTGCGGCAGTTGGAAAACTACGTGCAGGGACTCCGCAACGAACTCGCAAACGCACAGGCCAAACTGAAGCGCGGCGAAGGTGGTCGTCGAACGGGCGTCGTTCTTTCCCACGAAGAAGCGAGCCTCAGCCCGGAGGAACTCAAGCGCCTCGTCAACCAGCTCGAACAACGCAACGCCGAACTCAAGGCGCGCGTCGAGGAATTGCTCGCCGACAGCGAAACCCGCGCGCTCAGCATGGCCGCAGGCACGGACGCCCCGCCGCCCGATGCCCTCACACAGCTCCGCACGTTGCTCGCGCTGAAATTGCAGGACGACTACAGCGACTACATCGCGCTCGAAAGCCGCTCGACCGATTTGATCGTGCAGCAACACTACCGCGGCTTGATCCGCAGTGTCTTCTCCACGCTGCGCGCGGAAGGCATCGCACTCAGTGGCGATCTTCCGCCTCCGCCGCCCGAACCACCAGCCCCGCTTCCGCCACCGCCCGTGGATCTCGATGACGAGGAAGAAGAGGACGATCTCGACATCGTCGAAGATGCCGAGCCAGCCGAAGAGCTAGAAACCGATGAGAGCGAAGAACTCGAAGAGCACACCGGCGAAGTTCCCGACGAGCCCGTGGCTCCCGATGGACCCGCTAGTAAGGATGCGGAATCACGCGACGCTCGGGATTCGTAGCACCCGCCTCGCGATAGATCGGCCCCGGTGTCGCAGAGAGAAGCTCCGCGCCTTTCAGCATAAACTCGGGATAA
The DNA here is from genome assembly GCA_903929475.1 of uncultured Spartobacteria bacterium. GTDB lineage: Bacteria > Verrucomicrobiota > Verrucomicrobiia > Chthoniobacterales > Chthoniobacteraceae > SXWH01. The sequence continues at coordinate 9,597 of CAIYUV010000162.1, read as the reverse complement.
AAGCTGTTGCTCGCAGGCTCATACACCATGTCGTTGGAAAAATTTCCGAGCAGCTTGTATTCATAGTTGTTGTCCGAGCCGAGTTTTCCGCCCTCGCGATCCGGCGCGAACTTCGAGTTTTCATTCATCATCACCATCTTCGCATTCGCCCACGATTCGCCGGAGCGCCGCACGTAGCCCCAGAATTTATAGTCCACCTTGTAAAAACGACGCCCCACGTAGTAGGCCCCCGCAGGCTCCTTCGAAATTGCATCCACCATCGCCTTTCGCGCAGCCGAGTTGCTGGAGAAACCGCCGGTCGTTTCGCAGCCGGTGAAAATGAGCGTCAGCAGCAGGGCAAATGCGGGTCGTGTGAGATTCATGGCCCGCGCGTGTAGCGTGTTCCCCCGCGTGGCGCAACGACTCAGCGCAAATCAGCGCCGGTAGAGCGCAAGATAGTCGTCCACCATTTTGATATGACTGAAACGCGACTCAGCGTGCGCGCGCACCTTCGCGCGATCGAGCGCGAGCACGGCGGGGACGTGCGCGGCGAGTGCATCGGGTGTTGCGGCGGTGAAGCCAGTGACGCCCTCGTCCACCACCTCGCCGACGCTGCCACGATGCACAGCGAGGACGGGACAACCGCACGCCATCGCCTCGATCATCACGAGGCCGAAAGGCTCATCCCAAGCGATGGGAAAAACGAGCGAGGCGGCGTGGCGGAGCAATTCAGTTTTCTGCGCGTGGTTGGCGGGGCCGATCCAGCGGACGCGTTCGCCATCAATATGCGGCTGCACTTTCTCCGCGAAGTAATGCTCCTCCTCCGCGTTCTGCGGTTTACCCGCGAGGACGATGGGCAGTCCCGCTGCCTTTGCGATGAGGATGGCGTCGAGCGGGTTTTTCTGCGGCGACATGCGTCCGAGAAATGCGAGATATTTCCCCGGCTCGAACGACGGCGCGTATGCGGAGAAGTCCACGCCATTGTAGATGACCGGAAACTCGCGCCCAAGACGCACGGAGGTTTGAGCAAATTGCGCGCGGCTAATCGTGGCCACGGGCACTTGCGGGTAACGGCGCAGCGCCCATTCGTCGTCCGCATGGGGGCTGGTGTGGTAGGTGAAAATGCACGGCTTTCGCGCAGCGGCTGCGAGCGGGAGTAGCGTGGGCGAAAGGTGAAAATGCAGCACGTCGAATTCATCCTGCGCAGCGAGTGCATCCGCCATCGCGGCGTTGAGGTAGTATTCGTGCATGAGCGCATCGCCGCGCGCCATGAGTGCGCTGAGATTCGCTGGAATCACTGAGCGAAGTTTTGCGCTTGTGCGGCAATCACCACTGGCGAAAAGCGTCACGTCGTGTCCGCGTGCGACCAATCCATCGCACAACAAAGCGAGCAAAAGCTCGATGCCGCCGTAGGTGGTTGGCGGAATAGGCGTCCAGAGCGGAGCGATTTGTGCGATGCGGAGCTTGTTTCCAGCGGCGGGTTGCATACGTAGAGCAAATCCATGCTAGACCGTTTCACGTTTGCGCCAATCACGATCACCACATTCGCGCTCACCGCGTTCACTTTCGCCGCCGAGCCCGAGACTGCGCCCGCAGAGACAGCCAAGCCCGGCCCGCTGGCAGTGCTCGAACCCGAGCCCGAGGCCGCGCGTGCGATCCTCGTGGATCGTCGCGAATTGAGTGCACAGCTCCAAATCTTCCTCGACCAGCAACTTTTTTCCCCGGGCATGATTGATGGCAAGGCGGCGAAGTTTGCCGTGATGGCGCTGCGCCGCTGGCAGCGTGCGCACGGTCTGCCGGAGACCGGAGTGGTGGATGAAAACGTGCCGCTCGATACCGTGTATCCCGTCTATACTTTTCACACGATTGCGAAGGACGAATTCAAGTGGTGCGGCGATTTGCCAAGCAAGCCGAGCGAGCAGGCAAAGAAAAAAAGGCTACCCTATGCAAGCTACACCGAATTTCTCGCAGAGCGCTACCACTGCTCGATTGAGTTTCTCCAACGGCTGAACAAGGGAGTGAAATTCGAGACGATGAAAATCGGCGACCAACTGCGAGTGCCGAATGTCGTCCCTTTCAAAATCGAGGATGTGCCGGACACCGGGAATTTTCCCGAAAAGCCCGAATTCAAAAACCGGCACATCGTGATCAACCGTAAGGATACGATCCTCGAACTCTACGAAGGAGACGCACTCATCGCGAGCGTCCCCATCGCTCCCGGCTCGCCAGCGCATCCCACACCGCCGGGCAAATGGCGCATCCTCGGCGTCGCGGCGATGCCCACTTTCCGATGGGACGAAGGCGTGCTCAACCGCGGCGTGCGGACAGAAAATTTCTACATGCTCCCCGCCGGGCCGAACAATCCGGTCGGCGTCGGCTGGATCGCCTTGAACAAAGCGGGCATCGGCATCCACGGGACGAACAACCCCTACAGCATCGGCACATGGGCGAGCCACGGCTGCATGAGGTCGGCAAACTGGGACATCGCACGCATTAGCAAGATGGTGACGAGCGGGATGCAGGTCGAAATCAAGTAGGCGCTACTGCTGCCCACGAATGAGATCGTTGAAACCCCGCCTCGAAGGGTTCAGCGGCTTGTCTGCGTTCTCGGTGCCGTTGCTGAATCCCGTTTCCGATTTTGCGCCATTGGACTGCCTGGGCGGATTTTTTGTGTCGGCTGCTGGCGGAGGAAAATAGATATCTTTCAGCAGGCGGTATTGCTCGTCCATGCCGGCCACCTCATCCATCAGCGTGCGGGCCTCGGGGTAAAGTTGCGAGAACATACAAAAGACGCCTGCATACCACTTGCGATCCGCGATGCTTTTCGGGGGCTTCGAGGGATTAATGTAAAAGATTGCCATCGTGAGCACGGACTGCGGCGCCAGTTCAGTCCAAGGAACAGGCACCGTCCCATAGGTAAATTGGATTTCGACATTGGCTTCGTTTGCGTGGACGACGCCGCCGATGATCTGCTGGCCATTCCTGCGAAGGATCGGGGATTTATAGGCGAGCGAGTTGATGTCGAACATCAGCTTGTCCTTGAAAAGCATGAGCCACTCGACCCGGTGCGCGATCATATCGCGCTCTTTGCGCCGTGTGTCCCCTTTCAAATCGAGTCCATGAATCAGATTGAACGCCTCCTTGAACAGATATCGGTCGCAAAGATTTTTAACTTTGATTTTAGCATCGGTGATCGCCTGTGCGTCAGCCGCGTCATTGGCAGCCTTTTTTCTGGCCGCGTCCTTGTTTTTCGCGGTGATCATGTCGGTGAGTTTGGTCGCGACATCGCGCTCGATTTGATTGATCTGTCCGAGCAGCGCGCTGGATTTAATCCTGTCCTTCACCTCTGGTAGATGCTTGAGCGCAACGATGACAAGTTCAGGTTCCGTCTCGTATTTTCTCAACGTCTCGGCGGTTTTTGAGAAAAGCGAATACTCCTCGATATACGGTGTGGCGAGAGCGCGATACTCACCCGCCCATGCTGCATCTCCCGCAAGCGAGCAGGCTTGATATTGTTTCAAAAGCTCGATCCCGTTTTTGAGATCTCCCCCCTCCCAGTCCTTCAAACCGAGAACGAGCAATGCGATCACCTCATGCGATTTTTGGTCAAATTTTTCCGCCTCCTCCGCAGATACATGGTCGGAAGCCGAAGCGAGTTCGCAGAGACGCGTAAAGAAACTCACGAGCTTCGCATCAAGCCCGATCGCGGCGGGCGAAATTCTTTTTGAGAGATCACCGAAGTCAGACCGAGCCTGCGCGGGACGCCCGGCGAGTAATTCGCAAAGACCTTCGTGGACTGCGCTCCAGCTATTCCGTGGCTCAGGCAGGCGGCCATCAGCATAGAGGTTGCGGAACTCCACCGCAGCCGGACGAAAGTCGCCTTTGATGAGTTGAAGGCGCGCATGATTGTAGCGCGCCTCGGCATCGTCGGCCTGTGGTTTTGACGGCGTAACAACGACAGGAGGAGCGACGGACTGTTTGCCGAAATACGTGAAAGCAAAATAAACCCCGGCCGCTATCATCGCAGCCAGAATGACGAATGTAATTCCTCCGCCGCCACGCGGCTCATGCGCAAGGGCGACGGTGCGCGGTGCGGCCACGGGGTGCGGGCGTTTGCGATATTCGCCCCGGGCATATTCTAGATTCTGGATGAACTCCTCGTAGCTCGCCCATCGGTCCTCACGTTTCACCGCGAGTGCCTTGTCAATCACATACGCGGTCGCAGCAGCCGCATGAGGTGCGTAGCTTTGCAGACGAACGGGCTTGCTCTTAATCTTCTTCAGCTCGCTGATCGAATTTGTCTCCGCGATAAACGGAGGCCGCCCGGCAATGGCATGAAAAAGCGTCGCCGCCAATGAATACATGTCGCTGCGGAAATCCTCCTGCTGCCCGTCCAGTTTTTCCGGCGAGACATAGAAGGGCGTCGCCCACACCTCGCCTTCCTCCTCGTGCTGTTTCTCGACGAGAATCGCCAGACCGAAGTCCACGATCTTCGCCGTGTTCGCATCGGAAAACAGAATGTTGCCCGGCTTGATGTCGCGATGAATGAGTCCCTTCTCCAGTCCAGCCTGCAACCCCTTCGCGATCTGGATCCCCACATCCAGAGCACGTTCCTCGGGCACTTTTTTCACCTCCGTCATCAGCGCATCAAGACTGCCGTGATCCACGACTTCCATCGCGAGATAGAGCAGCCCCATGTCCTCGCCAAAAGAGAACACCTTCACCACATTGGGGTGGCTCAGGCTCGCCGTCACCTTCGCCTCGCTCTGGAATCGCCGGACAAAAATCGGATCCTCGCTGTATTCACGCTTCATCAGCTTGATGGCCACAGCGCGGTTTAATTTTTTGTCCACCGCGCGATACACCATCCCCTGCCCTCCCTCGCCCAGCACGCCGATGATTTCGTAATTTGCAAACATCTGCCGCACCCTCATGCTGGTCGAGCAAGCAGGGCACTGCACCTTTGCGTATGGCTCCTCCTTCGACACGTCAATCAACGCGCCGCAAGTCGGGCACTTTGAAATGTTCGGATTGATGGCAGGTTCCATGCAGGAGTTCGCAGGCATACACATCGCAGGACGGAAGGGCAAGTGACTCACAACTTCGCGGTGCATTTTTTACAAGCCCGCTTGCACCCGGAAACGCAGCCCGATAGCACAGCGTCATGCCCGCGAAGCGCCGCAAACCCGCAACCAGAACCCGCAGACCAAAAAGCGAACCGCGCTTTATCGAGGGCATCCACCACTATTGCGACCGCTGGTGCGAGCGGTGCGAATTTTCCCATCGCTGCATCAAATTCACGCTCACCGAGGAAATATGCGGCACAGGTTCGGCCATGCGCGACGGCGCGAGCCAGACGGTGTTCGACGCACTCAGCCGTGTCTTCACCGAGGCGCGCAGCGAAATCGAACGCGCCGCAAAAAAGAACACCGCCGAAGACGAGGAAACACTCGCCGCAGGCGTCGCCGTGGAAAAACGCCTCCAGCGCCGCGCGCTCCATGTCGGGTCACGCGAAACAAAAGCCGCCCTCACCTACGCGCACATGGCCGACGAGTGGTTCAATAACGAACTCAAACTGCCGCTCCAACGCGTGCGCGACTTAGAACGCCGCGTCCATCAAGGCCTCGTCAGCGTCGCTTTCGCCAAGGGCGAACTCGTCCGTCTTAACGACTGCGTGGAGAGCATCCGCTGGTATCAGCACCTCATCTACGTGAAACTCTGCCGCGCATTCAGTTCGCGCGTCGAGGAAACCGAGGATCGCCAGACCGGCCCGCTCGATTCCGACGGCTCCGCCAAAGTCGCACTCATCGCCCTAGACAAAAGCATCGAAGCATGGACGGCGCTCCAGTCCATTTTCCCGGAAAAAACTGACAGCGTTCTCGAAATCCTCGTCCACCTCGACCGCCTCCGCACCGCCACGACAAAGCGTTTTCCCAAAGCGCGACGATTTAAACGCCCCGGCTTCGACGAAAAACCCCCGCGCAAGCCCAAGAAACGCTGACTACTCGCAGCCCATTTCCCGTGCGGCGGACTTCACTCCTTCGAGCAATCGCGCCCAGTCATTCGATGTTGTTTCCAATCCGGCGCTGAATCGCAGGGCGCGCCCGGCGGCGTTCGGCGGGATGTTCATCGCGGTCAGCACGTGCGATGGTTTTTCCTTTCCACTCGCGCACGCAGAGCCGGTGGAAACGGCAAAGCCGAGTTTGTCCATCACGACCACCCAGCGCCGTCGGCAGTCCGGCTGCTCGGGCATGATGACGGACGATGTATTCCACAACCGCTCCACTTCCGCGCCCATCACCTTTGCGCCGGGCAATGCGGAGATGAGTTCCCTTTCAAAATCATCGCGCCACGCAGCACGCGCGGCAATCGTGGACATCGCAGCTTCGCGCTCCTCAAGTGCTGCGACCATCGCGAGAATACCTGCTGCATTTTCCGTCCCGGCTCGGCGACCATTTTCCTGTGGTCCGCCACACAGCAACGGCGAGAAATCGCGAGGGCATTTCAAAAATCCAACTCCCTGGGGCCCGCCAAACTTGTGCGCGCAACCGCAAACAAAATCACAAGCGCCAAGACCCTTCGCGGGCTGCTTTCCAATCCACTGGGCGGCATCACAGAAAAACGGCACCTCCGCTTTATGGCAGAGCGCCAGCGCATCCTGCCAAGGCTGTAGCACGCCCGTTTCATTGTTCGCCGCCATCACCGCAACCAACGCTGGCCGGTGTCGCGATAGTTCAGCAATCAGCCACGCCGCATCCATCACGCCGGATGATGCAACCGGGATCATTCCCGCTCCGCGCGACGGCTCCATCACACATGGATGCTCAATGGCCGACACCAACTTTTCATCAAACTGCGCCAGCACAGTGTTCGCCGATTCTGTAGCGCCGCTCGTGAAAACGATCTCCTCCGCCGAACAGCCGAGCAGCTTCGCCAGCCGTCCACGTGCATCGTCCAGCGCGGACTCCGCCCTTTGTCCGAGCCGGTGCGGCGACGAGGCGTTCGCGAGAAATTTCTCCACCGCAGCGAGCCAGACACGTTTTGCCGTGGCGGAGATGGGATGCGTGGCGTTGTGATCGAAATACAGCACCCGTGCAGGAAAGCCGTCGCAGCAATGATGGGCAAGCTGCCAGCCAGCGTCTTCACAAAATCAAATTGGTTGTTGGATGTCAGGCTCGGGATGTTGGATGTTGCGTGCCACGCGATGAACGCGACCTCTTTTTACAAACGCAGCAACTTCGTCACCCACCTGCCCGTGGAGTGTCTCTACAGCCCGTCGCATTTCTGGCTGGCGGATGTCGGCGGAGGAAAGTGGCGCGTGGGATTCACCAAGTTCGCCACGCGGATGCTCGGCGAGATCGTAGAGGTGCGGTTTGAAAAAACTGCGGGGGCTGCGCTGGAGAGCGGCGAGATCGTCGGAAGCATCGAGGGCTTCAAGGCCATCAGCGATCTCTACTCCTGCGCGAATGGAACTTTTTCCGCCGCAAATCCCGCGCTCGCCAGCGCAGTGGAGAAAGTCGGTGAAGACCCGTATGGCGAAGGCTGGCTCTACGAAATCGAAGGCACGCCGGACGAAAAGTGCGTGCCGCTCGATGCTTATCGCACGATGCTTGACGCAACGATTGATCGGATTTTGGAAAAGCAGAAACACGACGAAGACCAACCATGACGACACCACTTCAGCAAAAGGCGCGTTACATCATGCTCGGCGGTTTTCTCGGTGCGGGAAAGACGACGGCTGTCGGCGCGCTCGCCAATCATCTCGTCCAGCAAGGGCTGCGCGTCGGACTTATCACGAACGACCAAGGGAGCGAACTGGTGGATACGGCGATGCTGCGTGCGCGTGGTTTTCAAACCGAGGAAATCACCGGCGGTTGTTTCTGCTGTCGCTTTGGCACGCTCGCCGATGCTGCACGCAAGTTGAGCGCGGCGACACGGCCCGATGTTTTCATCGCGGAGCCTGTCGGTAGCTGCACGGATCTCGTCGCCACCGTCACGTATCCGCTGCGACGGCTCTATGGCGATGCGTTCACAGTCGCGCCGCTCAGTGTGCTCGTGGACCCGGTGCGGGCAGAGCGGCTGTTCGGTTTCGCCGAGGGCGGGAAGTTTTCCGATAAAGTCGCCTACATTTACCGCAAGCAACTCGAAGAGGCCGACCTGCTCGTCATCACGAAGACCGACACGCTCGACGCCTCACGACTGGAGCGACTGCGCGCGCGTCTCGCGGAGGAATGTCCGCACGCCGAGGTGCTCGCCGTGAGCGTCCGCGCGGGAACTGGTGTCGCGGAGTGGTTTGAGAAAATCATATCGAGCGAGCAGCAGGCGCGTGCGACGATGGCTGTGGACTACGAACTTTATGCCGAAGGCGAGGCGCTGCTCGGCTGGCTGAATGCAACCATCCAACTCGCGGGCGAGCCGGCCTTTGATAGCAAGATGGTGCTGAAATCATTCGCCAGCGAGATTCAGCATTTGCTCGCTGCGCGGGTCGGGGAGATCGCTCATTTAAAAATGACGCTCAGCCCCGACACCGGCCTCGGCGACATCGCGGCGATCAGCCTCGTGCGTTCCGATTTCATTCCCGAGCTTTCGCTCACGCTCGACGCACCAGTTTCCAGCGGCCAACTCATCCTCAACTGCCGCGCCGAAGCCGCGCCCGAGGAAATCCGCGATGTCGTGCGTGCAGCCGTCGCGAATCTCAACATCGGTGGCGTCACTGCGCAACTCGAACACCTCGAATACTTCCGCCCCGGAAAACCCGAACCCACGCATCGGGACAATGTGCCAGTCTGATATGCCGAAAATTCTCTACTGCCATTGCCAATACGCGCAGGTCGTCCCGAAAGACGTTAAGGAAACCGTGCTGCGCAAGCTGTGTGAAAGCGGCGTGGCGTTTGATGCCGTCGCCGATCTTTGCGAGATGGCTGCGCGCCGCGATCCTGCGCTGGCGCAACTCAGCGCGAGTGGTGAGGTGAAAATCGCTGCGTGCTTTCCCCGCGCGGTGAAGGGACTTTTTCACCAATGCGGTGCCGATCTTCAGCCAACAAAGGTAGAAGTGCTGAATATGCGCACGCAGACTGCGGAGGACGTGATGGCGCGCCTGCTGGCGATGGATATCCAGCCGAACATTCCCGATGGAAAGGCGGCAACTCCACGCGAAGAAACACAAACGGACAGCTAAATAACTATGAGCATCAAATCCGAATCCACGCTCCGTGTCGTTCTCTATGAGGGCGACGGTGCCGCCCCGCTCGACGACTCTTTCGCTGCGATGGCTGCGCTTTTAGAACGCGGCTACGCTGTCACTCGCACCACGAGCGGCGGCAGTGTTGCACCGCAGACACGCGGTTCGCTGCTCGTGCTTGGCAAATTTTCCGATGGTCGCGCACCTTTAGCGGAAAGCGCCACCGCCGATGTGAGTGTTCGCTTTCACGACATCGCGGGACAGGACGCGGCGGGTATTACCGCGCTCGTGGAAAAGGAGCGCGACACGACGGGCGCAGCGAAACACGGCGAGTGGAAGCCGTGGTTCCCGGTGATTGATTACGACCGCTGCACGAATTGTATGCAGTGCCTCTCGTTCTGTCTTTTCGGCGTCTATGGCGTGGACGACGAGAGCCG
>CAIYUV010000161.1 GCA_903929475.1 uncultured Spartobacteria bacterium | reverse complement strand
GTTGTCGACGGTGACGAGGATGGCGGGGCCTTCTGAATCGCTGCCGAGGGCGAGGGCTTTGGCGAAGATGTGCTGAGAGACGCCGGTGTTGGGGGCACGTCGGTTGCCGTAGCCGCTGAGGCGCACGGGGTAGTCTGGGGTGATGTCTATGGAGGCGGCGCCGGCGGGGATGAGGGAGGCTGCGGCGAAGGTGGTGAGGGGCCAGAGCAGGAGGAAGATGGCGAGGAGGCGGAGGTGCATGGGCTTGTGCTGGAGCACTACGCGGGGATGGTGCCTGTTCTTTGCGGCGTTACGGAGAGGCAGCGAGGGTGGTGTTGCGGAGGCCTTGGTTTTCGCAAGGGAATGGGCCAGACCCAGGCGGTGGCAGGTGATCATTACGTCAATTGTTTGAACCCTGTCCCTGGTTGCATTCGATCATTCAGTCGTTAACGCCTTTGATGCTGCCTTTGTTCACGACAATCGGCGCGTCGTTGGCCTGCTTCGGGCCGGGCGTGCTGCGACCGTTGGCGATGGTTTCATTGAGCAGCCTGCTCATTTGCTCCACGATATCGGGACGGCCGGACTGCACGTTTTTCGTTTCGCCGATGTCCGTGCTCAGGTCGTAAAGCTGGATGTCCGGCAGGCCGAGCTTCTTGGCTTCGTCGTCCTTGGGACTGCTCCAGCCGCCGGAGCCTGGACAGAGTTCCAGTTTCCAATGCCCCTGACGTACGGCGAACTTGCCGCTGATGCTGTGATGCACGACGGCTGCGTGTATGGCTTCTTTGTCCGTGCCGAGCAGCGCGGGAAGGATGCTCACGCTGTCCTCGCCGGCGTTGTCGGGAATTTTCGCGCCGACAATCTCCGCGCACGTCGCCAACAAATCCGTGTGACAAATCAACTGCGCGCACTGCGAGCCGGCCTTCACCCGGCCAGGCCAACGCACAAAAAACGGTACGCGATGGCCGCCATCCCAGATGTCTGCTTTGGAGCCGCGAAATTGCGCGCTCGGGTAAGGCCCCTGCTCTTCCAACTGGGTGATTTTGGCCGCCTTCGAGCAGCCGTTGTCGCTGGTGAAAAAAACGAGCGTGTTGTCAGCAACGCCCGCCTTTTCCAGCGACGCGAGCACCTCACCCACCGCCCAATCCGTTTCCATCACGAAGTCAGCGTAATCGCCGAGGCCGCTTCTGCCCTGCCATTCTTTCGACGGGACGATGGGTGTGTGTGGCGAGTTCAGCGCGAGATAAATGAAGAACGGCTGCCCGGCCCTGGCGCGCGCGGCAATGTGTCCGTCCGTGTGCTTCACCAGCGCAGGCAGAATGTGCACGGGTTCGATGAACTGCGCGACACGGTCGTTTTCAAAGACGGACTTCATCATGCGCGCGTGATGAAAGCCGAAAAATTCATCGAATCCTCGCGTCGTCGGCCCATCGTGCGTGACCGCTCCGAGTGGTGCGCCTTCGCCTTTCACCTTCTTGCCTTTGCCGCTCTTGTCCGCGCCCTCGATGGTGAAACCGAGATGCCATTTGCCGATGGCCGCGGTGTGATAGCCATTCTGTTTCAGCAGCGCCGGAACGGTGAGGCGATCCGCTGCGATGAGCGGTTCGACATAACCATCGAGCACGCCGCCTTGAAGCCGCGTGCGCCACGCGTACCGCCCCGTGAGCACACCGTAACGCGTGGGCGTGCAGACGGACGAACCACTGTGCGAATCGGTGAACGTCATGCCCTGTGACGCGAACTTGTCGAGGCTCGGTGTCTTGATCTTCCCGCGCTGAGGGTTCAGGCAATGAACGTCGCCGTAACCGAGGTCGTCGGCAAGGATGTAAATGATGTTGGGCTTTGTATCTGCAGCAATGGCGGAAGCGTAAAGGGCGAGCAAGGCGAACGGATGGATGAAATGTTTCATAGCGTTGAGCTGCCCATTGAACGTGAACCAATGAAAGGAATCT
>CAIYUV010000160.1 GCA_903929475.1 uncultured Spartobacteria bacterium | reverse complement strand
GCCTTCGCCGGGCATTTGTCCTTCGCTGGGCATTTGGCCCTCACTTGGCATTTGTCCTTCGCTTGGCATCTGGCCTTGCTGCTGGGAATCAGACTTCTCCGCAGGCGGATTCTGTTTTTGATCAAGTTCGTCAAGCAACTGTGCAAGTGCCTGCTGCTCGGCAGGGGTGGCCTGCGCTTCTTCAGCCGTCTGATTTTCCTGCGGCTCGGAAGGTTGTTGATCGGCAGGTTGTTGATCCGATGGCGGCTGTTCCCCGGATTGCGGCTTCTCGCCTGATTGCGGCTGTTGCCCTGATTGCGGCTGTTGCCCTGATTGTGGTTGCTGGCCAGATTGGGGTTTCTGTCCGGACTGTGGTTTTTGTCCCGACTGCGGTTGCTGACCTGACTGGGGCTGTTGACCTGACTGAGGTTGCTGCCCCGATTGTGGCTGTTCCCCAGACTGAGGCTGCTCACCCGACTGCGGTTTCTCGCCGGACTGAGGCTGCTCACCAGACTGAGGTTTTTCACCCGATTGAGGTTTTTCGCCCGACTGCGGCTTTTCTCCAGACTGGGGCTTAGCGCCCTGTGGCGGAGTGCCGTCCTGAGAATTTTTCAATTCTTCGAGTTCCTTCGCAATTTCTTTTTCGGCTGCGTTTACTGCGGGCAAAGCTTGTTCTGCTGTCGGCGCTTTTTTGAGCGCCTCCTCAGCAGCAGCAACTTCGTTTTTTGCAGTGTCCGAAATTTCCTCGCCGAGTTTTTTAAGCTCTTCGCCAGCCTTGTTGCCGAGACGTTCTTCATGCCGTCCGGCTCGCTTGGTGTCCTCGGCGGCACTCTGAGTATTTTCCGCGACCTGCTCCTGCTCCTTTGCAGAGTTGGAAGGTTTGGAGTTTTCCAAGGCTTGCGCCGCATCCTGCGCCGCGATTTGTGCAGCAGCTTCCGCCTGCTTAGCTGACTGTGCGGCGGCGTTGGATTTTTGTGCAGACTCCTCGGATTTTTGTGCGGATTTTTCGTCCTCAGCCTTCTGCCCTTTGTCGGGTGTGTTTTTTGCCGCCTGTTCGGCTGAAACTTTCGCTGCGCGTGCGTCGGCCACCCCAGCCTCCGCATCTTTGGCGAGGTCATCTATTTTCTTCAACGCAGCCTGCGCCGCTTCCACGCCCTTTTCAGGGCTGGGTGCCTGCGGAATTGCTTCGAGGGCCTGAGTCGCCTCCTGCGCGGCCTGCGCGGTTTTGGCCGCATCCTGCGCTGCTTTGTCCGCCTTTTGTGCGGCATCTTCGTTGCCAGCGGCCTTCGCGGCGTCTCTCGCAGCTTCAGCAGCTTTTTGAGCATCCTGCGCCTGGGTCGTCGCGGCCTTGGTCTGCTCCACCGCTTTTTGAACGGCGCTCTTCAAGGTGTTGGCGAGTTCCTCCTTGCCCTTCTGGCTGAGTTCGTAGGCGATATTCTTCTCCTGCTTGCTGGCTTTCTCCAATTTTTGCTCGGCAGTCGCAAGGGCGTCCTTGGTGATGTTCGCCAACTCATCCCGCATGATCTCATTTTTGGGCAGCTTTTTTTCAAGCTCCTTGATCTTTTCCGCATCGCTCTTCTGCGACAACTCTGCGAGCGCCTTTGCGTGTGCATACTGTGCGTCGAGTTCGTGTTTCACGCCGAGTTCTTTTTCAGCTTCGCGTAAAATATCGCGCGTATCCTTGAGCGGCTTTCCGTTTTCGAGCGCGTCGTAGTGCTTTGCGATGAATTCGAGCGCTGTCTGCAATTTCTGCTGTTGATCGTTGGCCCGGACAAGGTCGTCCTTTTGCTGGCCCTGCTCATCAATCGTCGCATCCTGCAACGCCTTTTCGGCGGCAGGCGGCGGATCCTTGAGCATCGCCAGCGCATCGTCCGCGTCGCGCATCACCTCGCGATTGTCCTTCTTTAGGATGTTCTGCTTGTTGGCCTCGGCACGGATGAGATCCTTGAGCGTCTCCACTTTCGAGTTGAGCTTTTGCTGCTGCGCAAGCTGACGTTCGTTTTCCTTCTTCGCCGCGTCGGCCTGCTGTGCTGCGACCGCCTCCTTCTGCTTCGCGGTTTCCTTTTTGATCAAGTCCTGCTCCCGTGCCAGCGCCGCCGCCAGTTCGGAGATGCTCGGTGTGATTTTCGCCAGCCTCTTGCGCGCGTCAGTTGCGAACTTCCGGAGTTCATCAATTGCGTGCCTCACCTGCGAAGAGACAGCCTCCGCGTCTTTTTTCACGCTGACGGGAATCCACTCCTCACCAGCCTTGAGCTGCCCGGTCTTTTTCAGATCATTTGCGCGCCAGTCGGGTAGGCGCCTCTTCACTTCCGTCAGCGGCAGCGGTTCGAGTTTCATCCGCTGATCCATCTCGTCCTTGATGGCGGCCCATGAGGGGAGTTCCTGCGCTTTTTTCAAAATACCGATGGCATTTTCAAATGCCGCTTTGACATCCGGTTCGTTTGCGATATGCACCTGCCCCAGTTCCGCCTGAATTGCCTTGAGGCGCGTCTCCAGCCATTTCCAGTCGCGCGGCGACTGCGTGCGCACGGAGAGGCTTGTGATGTCCCATCGCTCGTTCGACGCGAGGTTGTTCAGCCCGTCCACCTCCTCCTGCAAATTATGGACGCTTTCAATGATGCGCAGACTGCGTTCGATTTCGGCAAATTTCTCGTCCAATTTCGCCTGCTCTGTGTTGGCGGCGATGGAATGCAAAGTCTGAAGCGCCACGGTCGCAAGGCGAAGGTCGCCAACAAACCCTGCATCCGCTGATGGACGGACTTCCTCCATGTCACCATGCGCCTTGAACAGCTCACCCCTCAGCGCCCAGCGGGAATCGCCAAGCGCAGTGCGCGTTTCCGGCGTCAGGGTCTGCCGTGTTTTTAATTGTGCAAGGTCGGCCTGAAGTTTGGTGATGTTGCCGTAAGTCGGTCCGACTTCGCTGAGAATTTTTTGTGTTGCCTGCACGGCAATGAATCCGAGTTCGCGATACCATGTCTCGGCTTGCTTTGCTTGATTTTCCATCGTGGCGCTGAGGTTGCGCGTCTGGTCGAGTAACTTCGCGGGCACCATGGGTGTTTCAGCAAGAACCGCCTCCATCCCTTCGCGCCGTGTGATCAATTCGTTGACCGAACCTTTTGCTCGATCCTTCGCCGCACTTGTCGCACGCGCAGTGATGGGAGTCAGGATGTTTTCAACGCCTTTGGTTTGGGTCAAAGCCACGCGCAAGCGGCCAATGAGCGGCTCCCATTTTTTCAAATCACCACCGGCCTTGGCCGCGACTTCCAGAAGACGTTTCTGCTCGCGCGCCACAACTTTGCTGTTTTCGGCGAACGCTGCGATTTCCTCCGAAGTCGTGAACGACTCCATCGCAGCCTCCACGGCGCGTGCCCTGACTTGCAGATGCGCGCCCAGTTCCGCATTTTCGGCGAGCAGTTCCTTCGCGCCGGCCATCGCGGGATTTGCATTCACCAGTTCCACGTTCGTCCTGGCCATGCTCAAAGTGCGCGAGTTGATCTGCGACAATTCACGGCCAAGCATCAGCAACTCCGCGCTGACGTGACCCGACTGAGAGTCGCGCAGAACCGAGGCCAGCGACGCCCAGACGTCACTAAATTTGCTGTCGAAATCCCCGATGGCATCCACCAGCGGCTTCAACTGCAACTGCGTGGAATCGCTGTTGGTGCTCGCATTGATCGTGTCACGCGTCTTCAACGATGCCTTCGCCAGCGCCTCGGAACTTTGCGCCAGCGCGTGCGTGGCCAGATTCAATTCGCGGATCGAATCCACAGCGAGCAGACGCCGCATGTCCAGGCCTGCCGCGGTCACGGTGATTTGCAGCGGACGCGACTCGCCTTTGTTGCCTTTCAAATCCGTGGCCACGAGTTTCATCGTGAGCAAGTCGCCGGGCTTCACGCTCAGCGGATACAAATCCCAATGATACTCAATGCTTGCCTTCAGCCCCGGAGTCTTCACGAGTTCGGTTTCCTTCCATGCGCTCTCATTTACTTTTACGAGCTGCGAAACTTTTGCCAGACCCAGATCGTCCTTGGCCGAGCCGGTGATGTCCACAAATTCATTGCTGGGCAAAAGCAGATCCTCCTTCGGAGAAATCAATTCCACGGAAGGCACGAGATCGGGCTCCGCGCGCAGTTCATTTTCCGGTGAAAATTTGTTGTCGAACTTGGTGTCCGTGCCAATCAGGTGAACACGGTAGCTGCCGCTGACATTGAGCGGGACGCTCGCAACAAGGCGACCATCGGGGGCCTGCGTAAGCTTGATGGTGCTGCTGCTCTTCCCCTGCTCCAGACGCAATTCACCGGACTCCACCGCCTGGTTCGGCTTCAACTTCAAATCCACCACGGTGCCTTCGAGAGCGACAAGTCCGCCGTCGGTTTCCGTGACCGTGCTGTCAGGACGCCCGGTGTATTTTGGATAGTGATAGGTTTTTTCGTATTGCGTGACGAAGGGCCGCTCCCGCGCATCCAGTGTGTAGTAGCGTGTGACAGCGTCGCCCGCCTCGATGCGATAGCGAACGCTCTCGCGACCAACGTTGATCGACGCGGCAAATTCGTCCTTCCCGACCGGCAGCATCTCTGCGGCTTGCCAGCCATCCTTCTGCGAATCGGTAATGATGAAAGCCTTGCTCGCCCGCTCACCTTTCAATTCCACACGCACACGCACCGTGTCGCCCTGGGGCACTTTCATGTCCCCGCCCTTCGGCTCGCGAATGACGACCTGTGTGCGGGAGATTCGTTCCAGATTTGCGCCGGGGAAAAGCGCACGCAGAAGAAGCGTGGGAAATTTCCAACCCGTCAGGGCGACCATGACTCCGAGGAGAATCAGAATCACCGCCGAGTAGGTGATGTATCGCTTGATGAGCGAAACTGGCAGGAGATTCGTGACTTCAACGCCCTCCATTCGATGCGCCACATCGTGCTGGAGCAATTCGCGGAATTGCTCCGAGTCAAACGTCTTTTCATGCGCCTCACCGAGTTCAACAGCGGACAAAAGGTCTTCGCGCAATTTCGGTTCCGCGTGTTCGACGAGACGTGCGAGCTGCCTCGCATCCGGCGCGTGCAACAACCACTTCAGACATTGACGCCACGCGATGATGAATACGATTAAGTAGGCGGTTCCGCTGAGCGTCCAGCGCACCCAGTCCGCCATCCTCACACTGAGATCAATCCCTGCGATGATGAGCATCGTAAGAAGCAGCATCGCGACTGCGGAGAAAACTCCGCGCATTACGATCAATCGGCGGCGCCGCCTCGCAAATGCGTTGAGTTTTTCTTTAATGAGCGGGTCGAGATGTATGCTCATGGTATTGTTCGGTTGGAGTTAAACGCGCTGTGTTTACAGGAGGATTAACCAGTTGGCTGAAGAAGGCTTTGATTTACTGCGTTGAAAAGACGCGCTCACAACATCCCGGCGCGTTTGCGCAAAATCCATTCGACGGTGAGCAGGGCGACGATGGCCCCGAACCACCAAAAGCTTTGCCAGAGCACAGTGTCCGTCTCCTGCACTTCGCCGCTGCTGAGGGGCGCAAGTTTCTTCAGGAGTTCATCGCATTGTTCCTCGCGGAAAAACTCACCGCCGCCGGCGACACTGACCTGCCGGAGCAGTTCCTCGTTCATTGAAAGCAGCGCGCGCTCTGCGCTTTCACGCTGCACGACTTTGAACTGTGTGCGCGCCTTCAACTGCCCGTCTGGCACCATCGCGCTCTCGACCGCAACTTCGTAGCTGCCGGGTTCCAGCGATGCGGTTTTTCCACGGTAAAGTCCGCTCGCATCCGGATTGAGCGTGATCGTCGCGACCTTCTGCCCGTCGCGGTAAAGCACGGTGGCGACGGCTGCGTCGGTGACGGGCTTTCCATCCGCATCGCGCAAACGAACGCGCATATCGGCTGACTGCCCCGCCTGATAGGTGAACTGCCCCGCGTCGAGCTGCACATATTTATCGCGGGCGGCAAACGGCGGCTCGGCGATGTAGCCGGCGAGCTGGTTCCAGAATTTGACGTGATACAAATCGGCAACCTCGTAACGCCAACGCCACGAATCATCGAACGCATGATAATACACGCGACCCGCGCCGAAGGGTCGCATCACTGCGGCGGCGAGCTTTTGCGTGCCGGTGTCCACTTCCATGAACACCTCCGCGCCGGACAACGGCTTCGCACCCGAGATGTAATGCGGCACCGGCAGACGCGCCCACGTGTCTGCATTTGTGGCGAGATCATCGCTGAGCGTGAAGGCACCGATGTTCGATGCGCGCTCCGTGAGCGTGATGGACTTGAGACCACCGCGAACACCCGGCCCCGGCCATTCCACGGGAATCAGCGAGCCGAGCGGCGTGTCAGCATATCCGCGAAGCGCACCACGGGGGCCGTCAATGAATATGACCGCACCGCCACGCTTGCCAACAAAGTCAGCAATCCACTTCATCTCCTCCTCCTTGAGCTGCGACTTCGTCACTTCGCCGAAGATGATCAGATCATAGCTATCCAGCAGCTTCGGCTCGTTCGGGAAAGTTCCCGCCTTGTCGCCGCGCACAAAACCGACATCGCTCGTGGCACCGGCGACGACCGCATTCACCTCCCATTTTTCATCGCGATCAAAAAGATTTCGCAGATAGCGGGTTTCCCAGCGCGGGCGTCCATCGAGGAGCAAAATCTTCCGCTTTTGCGTAACAGCACGGAATCGAAGTGCAGCGGAGTTGTTGCTCAATTCGCGATCCCCTTCCAGTCCACTCACGCTCGCGGTGAGTTCGAGCGGCACGCCCAGAACATCATAGCCCTGCTGCGCCTTGAGTTGTTTGAGATGAACTTCCGCGATCTCTTTTACAGGAAATTCAAACGGCACGCGGCGCAAGGCCTTGCCCTCAGTGACGAGCTGCTTTTCCCACACCATTTTGTCGCCTTCCTTGATGGTAAGTGTGAACGGCTGACCAGCCGGAACTTCTTCCTTCAGGACAACGTCGCCGCGCACACGGTCTTCGTAAAAGACGGAATCGGGGACGACTGTTTTCAGCACCGCGAGATCGCGCGGCGGAACCTGGCAGCCAAAGCCGAGCGAATAGACCCCCATGTTGCGCCCTGCGAGCACACGCGCGGATTCCATCGGGGCGTCACCGGCATTGTGCTGGCCGTCCGTGATAAGAATCACCGCACCTTTCTCCACCGAATGACTGTTTTCGCTCTCTGCGAATTTCAAACCACTCGTCAAATCCGTAACGACGCCCTCCGCCTTCGGTAAATTACCCGGCATCTCGGCACTCGCGCTGGGTTTCCAGAACGGCTTCACGTTGCCATTTTCGAGCAACACAACTTGCACGTCGTGCTGTTGTGCGAGCGTGGCGAGCATCTTCTGCTCCGGTTTGCCTTCCATGAGGTAGGCCTGCACGCGCTGCCAGCGGGGCATCGCGTCAAATTTCGTCAGCGCTGCCTTCAACGGAGCAAGCGCGGGATCGGTGTCCACCTGCTTTTGGAAAATGTCGGCCAGATCGCGGGACCAGCGCCCTGCGGCTTCACCAAGTTTTCCAAGTTCAGACGCAGCGCGCGTGCGATCATCCACCGCCTTGAGCGTGCGAGCCGCGAGTTCCTGCGCGGGCTTTACGAGTTCCGTGCGGAAGCGGTTGACGATCTCCTTGTCCTTCGATGCGTTCGAGAAAAGATTGTCGGCCTCGGTGACCCTCGCGGAAAATTCGGAGGAAACCTTTTTCCATGTCGCTTCATCCGGCGCATCAAGCGCGCTGACATTGAGCGTCATGCCACGGGCATTGTTGAGTTTCTCCGAGGCCTGCGGGATTTCCGTCTGCGCGCTCACACCGTCAAGCAGTCCGAGCCGGGATGCGATTGCCATCTTGCGCCCCGCGTCCATGCTGGAATCGGTGAGTTGCATGGATTCCGAGGCATCCAGTGCGACGATGACGTGTGCAAGCTGCCCGACGATGCGGCGGTGGTGTAAAACCGGGCCGCTCAGCATCAGGATAATCAGCACCACGGCGAGCGCACGCAGCGTTGGCAGCAGCATACGTAGCCAAAATGCATTGCCACGTCCGTCGCGGCGGTAAAGGAGCCATGCAGTTACGCCAAGAATGGCGGCTGCAGTGACGCCCACGGTCCAGGGCCAGTCGCCCACCCATCGTAGTGTCGTTGTGACTGAATCGCGCGTCATAGTTTCCCCCTCACTCGTGCAAAGTATTGTTGCAGGAACAGCTCCAGGAAGATCATCCCGAGGAGCGCCCAGAGCACCCACTTCCACAACTCAGCACCGTAGCGCTGCGTGTGGTCGAGTTGCTTGTATTCGTTGAATGAACGGACGATGGCGACGCCGTGCGCCTTGGCCATTTCGTTGACTTCGCTCTCGGAGAGCCTCGTGAGATCGGACTCCCTGCGGTCTGTATTAAAAACAAAGTGCAAGGGCGTTCCGGTCGGCGGTGCGAGTGTGTAAAGGCCGGGCGTAAACACAGGCCCATACTCCGCCACTCCGCGTTCGCCCTTTTTCACAACCGCCACGTCGTGTGGAATGAGATCGGGGCCGGTGAGCACCACTTTTTTCCCGACGGTATCCACGGGCAGGAAGCTGATGAGTTGCTGACCGACTTCGAGATTGCGCGGCGGAAAAACATTCGAGCCGAGATAGACGCAGAGTCGCTGGACAAGCGGCAGGTAGCTTGGACGCGCTGGCAAGTTGCTCCAGTCCGCATCGCATGCCGTCGCACAGGCGATGACGCGACCGTCTCCAAATGGTTTTTCCACGAGGAAAGGATCACCGCTGTCGAGCCTCGCCAGAACGACTGGATCGAGCGGGCCGCCTGTTTTCTCGGTGCCGCGCATTTTATACCAGACTTTGATCTGTGCTTCGCTGAGTGTTCCATTGCGCGGGTCGTTGAAAAGTTCGAGCGCAGGGTTTTCAAAACGCTGCCCTGTGATACTGACGCTCGGCGAGCCTTCCTTCGTATCGCCAGCCATCACGGTGATCGGCAATGGCGCGAGCTTGGCCAGCGCACCGTTCCACCATGCAGTGTCCGTGCGATCTCCGGGGAAAAGGAGCAGGCCTCCACCAGCCTTCACGAATTCCTCAAGTGCCTTTACCTGCTCGTCGCTGAGCTTGCGCACGTTGGCGAGGACGACCACTTGCGTGTCCGTGAGATCCTTCGCGCTGAGAGCTTCGGGCGACATCACTTTCGCCTGCAACAGGTCGCTCATTTCCACTTTGCCTGCGGCAAAAGGCGAGAGCGCGATTTGCAAATAGCCGGTCTCGCTCTTGATGTCGTCGGTCGTCGCGCCGGGCGCACCGTCCACGAGCAGGACGGGCAGACGATCGCGCACAGCGATGCTGGCGAGAAAACTGTTGTCTGCCGCCAGCGCATCGGACTCCGTGGCGACTTCGATGACGTGCGAACCCGCGGAATCAAAGGCGTGTGTGAAAAGCACCTGCGCCTTTGCGTGCGGCGCAAGGGTGATTTGGGAGGTCGTCTTGTCCTTGCCGTCCACCTTGAGCGTTACTTTGAGGTCGCGATGATTGGCATCGCCGAAATTGCGGAGGTTGGCGCGAATTTGAATCTTCTGCCCCACGCCGATCATGAGGCGCGAGAAGTCGAGCGATTCAATTGCGATGTTCTCCTTCACATCCTGTCCTACATCCCAAAATGTGACCGCCGGTGCCGATGGCTGTGACTTCATGCGGGCGAGGGATGAGGCAAGCAATTTGTCCTCGGTCGCCTCGAAGCTCGTGCGCTGGAAATCCGTCAGCATGATCACCTGACGCGCCTGCTCGTGCATTTTTTCGAGCGTGGTCGCAGCGAAATCGAGCGCCGCCGGGACACGCGCAGTGCCGGAGCCGGAGCTGGTTTTTCCGAGCAACTGCGTCATGCGCGAGATGTCGTAGGTCGGCGAGTCCAGCAAACCCTGACCGCCCTGCCCCATCATCACAACCTGCACTTCCGAGTTCTTCTGAAGATTACCGATAAGGCGCTGCGCCTCGTCTTTTGCCTTTGAAAAAGTAGTCACGCCCGCGTGGCTGGCGTCCATCGAATAGCTGTTGTCGAGCAACACTACGGTGCTTGTTTTCGAGTCACCGAGCAGCGAGCCGGAGCCCTGCCAGAGCGGACGCGCCATCGCAAGCGCGAGCAGCAGGGGAATAATGCAGCGAATCGCGAGCAGAATCCATTGCTCGATTTTCACACGCCGTTGATTGGTGCGCAGCACAAGCTCCAACAAGTGCATCGCTCCCCATTTCACCACCTTGAACCTGCTCTTGTGAAACAGATGGATGATGATCGGGATCGAAAGCGCGGCAGCACCGCTGAGTAGGCCGATGTTTAGAAAACTCATCCTCGCGCAAGCCTCCTGCTAAGATATGCTGCGAGCGCCTTGGAATACGGCTCGTCGGTGGTGAAAGGAACGAGATCCACTTTGTGACGACGGCAGCCCTTCGTCAGTTCCTCGCGGAATTTTCCAAGATTGGCAAGATACGCCTCGCGCAACATCGCTGGATCGATCAGATGCTTCACACCATCGCGCTCCAGGCACTCGAACTGCGTCCATCCGCGGAACTGGAATGCCAGTTCATCGGGATGCCAGATTTGAAATACGAGAACCTCGTGGTGGGCGTGACGGAAATGTGCGAGGGACTTCAGAAAGTTATTCACGTCGCCGAAGCAGTCCGAGATGATAATCAGCAAGCCACGACGATGCAGTTTGTGCACCAACTCGTGAAACACTTCACCGATGTCCGTTTCGCCACCGGGCTTCCCGTTTTGCAACTCATCCATGATGACGCTCAGGTGATTCACACGTGAGCGCACTGGAATGTAACGACGGATTTCCGTGTCGAATGTCACAAGCCCCGCGCCATCCGACTGCTGGAGCATAAGGTAGCTCAGGCACGCCGCGAGACGGGTCGCATAATCAAATTTGCTCACCTGTCCCGGCTTGCCGCCGCCGTAGTTCATCGAGCCGCTGCGGTCGAGGATGATGGTTCCGCGAAGGTTGGTTTCCTCTTCGTATTCGCGGATGTAGTAGCGATCGCTGCGGGCAAATACACGCCAGTCAATGTGACGGATTTCGTCGCCGGGAACGTATTGACGGTGCTGCTTGAATTCAACGCTGAAGCCCTTGTGCGGCGAGCGGTGCATACCGGTTGTAAAACCTTCCACGACCTGCCGTGCGAGCACTTGCAGGTTTGAGATCCGTTGAAGGTCGGACGGTTCTAAAAAGTCCGAGACGTGGGCCATTCGAGTATGGGAGTCTCGAAATTAGAGTGCGCGCTTTGCTTCGCCGCGCGGCACAGTCTTCAGGATGCGGGCGACGATGTCGTCAACCGTGACACCCTCGGCTTCCGCGTTGAATGTTGGAACAACGCGATGGCGGAGAACCGGCATTGCTACGGCCTCGATGTCATCAATGGTGACATGGAAGCGGCCTTTCAACACGGCGCGCACCTTGCCTGCGAGGACGAGGTTTTGGCACGCACGCGGACCTGCGCCCCATGCGACGAGTTCCTTCACGAATGCAGCGGTGTCGGCTTCGTTCGGACGCGTGTTGCGCACGAGGTCGAGGACAAAGTCCATGACGTGATCCGGCACCGGCACTTTGCGGACGACCTTCTGCAATTCGAGAATGTCCTGCCCGCTGAGCACCGCATCAATCACTGCCGTGAAAGTGCCCGTCGTGCGCTCGACGATTTGCTTCTCCTCTGCGCGGCTGGGGTATCCGACTTTGACGAGGAAGAGGAAACGGTCGCGCTGCGCTTCGGGCAGCGGGTAGGTTCCTTCCTGCTCGATCGGGTTCTGCGTCGCGAGAACGAAGAAAGGCTGATCCAGTTTCAGCGTGTGTCCGCCGACCGTGACGCTGCGTTCCTGCATCGCTTCGAGCAATGCGGCCTGCGTTTTCGGAGGAGTGCGGTTGATTTCGTCCGCGAGCAACATCTGCGAGAAAATTGGGCCTTTTTGGAAAACAAACGAGCGGCGTCCGGTCTCCGGATCTTCCTGAATGATGTCCGTGCCGGTGATGTCGCTCGGCATCAAGTCGGGCGTAAATTGAATTCGGCGGAACGTCATGTTCAACGTCTTCGCAAGTGTGCTGACCATCGCGGTCTTCGCGAGGCCGGGCACGCCTTCGAGCAAGCAGTGACCACCAGCCAGAACTGCAATGAGGAGTTCCTCGATGACAGCTTGCTGTCCGACGATGAACTTGCCCATCTCGGCCGTGATTTTGTTGTATGAACTTACGAGCAGGGCGGCGGCTGCCTTGTCGTCGAGTTGATTGATCGGTGTGGTT
>CAIYUV010000159.1 GCA_903929475.1 uncultured Spartobacteria bacterium | reverse complement strand
ATGAAAGCGCACACCAAAAAAAAGCAGGGCAACATTGCCCAGCAACTCCGCGCATTTGCCGCCGAGACGGCAAAACTTCAGAAGCCCGGAGCGGAACCGCTAACCGAAGTGCTTGCGCGATGGGTGGGCGCGCATCTCGCGCTGGCAGCACAGAAGGCATCCAAGGAGGCGGATGGGGCCGGTATTCCGTCGGCGCTGCTCCGCGACCTGACGGCGGATGTCGTGTCGCTTCGGAAGGGCGACCACAGCGCGGAACGCCTGCGGATTGAAAAGGAGTGGCTCGCCATCGAGCGGAAGAAAACCCGCGAGTTCATGGAAAAGGAGTTCAAGGAATGGGCGAAGGATCCGAAAAATCAGGATCTGTTGCTGGAACTCGTCCTCGGCAAACGACTGACTCCGGAGGAAAAGGCGCGCAAGATCAACGAAATCTTCGGCATTGAGGAACCGGGCGGGCTTTCCGAGGAAGCGCTCAAAAAAATCAAGCACGCCGCCGGCCTGTTATGAAACGCGCCCTTTCTTCGATCCGACCAAATCCGACCAAATCCGGCCCATGAATTTTACACGAAAAGGAAAAAAAGCCCGGCTGCCGCACGCGGTGCGCGAGCAGATCAACACCCGTCTGCACAATGGCGAGGAAGGCAAGAAGCTGGTCGTCTGGCTGAATGCGCTGCCCGAGGTGCAAGCGGTGGTGAACGCCGAATTTGGCGGCAAACCGATCCGCGCACAAAACCTCTCGGAATGGAAGCAGGGTGGCTACCGCGACTGGCTCGCCCAGCAGGAAGCCATCGCGGTGGCCGGGCGGCTGAAATCAGAAACTGCGGAGCTGACCAAGGAAGGAGAAACATCGTTGACCGAGACGATTGCACTGTGGCTGTCCGCACGTTTCGCAGTGGAAACGCGCCGCATCGCGGAAACCAAAGGGCCGGAGCGCTGGCGTCTGCTCCGTGAACTTTGCAGCCACATCGTGGAACTGCGCCGTGGGGATCACAGTGCGCAACGCCTTCAAATCGAACGCATCCAGGCAGCGACGGCGGCCCGCCATGCAGAGATGCGCTGGAAGCGGAAAATCATCGTCGGTCTGGAAACACTTCACCGCTATACGCAGGAACACCCGGAGGCCAAGACCGCCATGGACGAACTCATCCGGTTGGTGCGTCACCCGTTCGATCCAGCGGAGCAGGAATCCCTATGAAACGGTGCTTTTCCGTGCGATGAATTTCCTGTTTTTTCCCACGCCTGCTGTGCAATTTCCTCGAAGACCGAAGGGCGCGTGCTTACAATGCAAGCCGCTATGAATGATCTGGATCACGCCATCATCGCTCTGGGCAAAAGCAAGGCTGCGCTGCCTGAACTCATGCGGCGGCTCGGGGAGGGGGAGTTGTGGTTTCTGGTGCCCTATCATCCGGAAGTCGAAGGCGAGAAGATGGAACTGAAAAACGGGATGCCGCTGCCGTTTTCGCAATTCGAGGATAAAGAGGGCGTGTTTGTGCCGCTGTTTTCCTCGTATGAGCGGTTGCGCGAATCCATGAAGCGGGCGCGTTTTCCAGCGCGCACTTTTTCGGCGGGCTCGATGCCGGCTAAGCAGGTGCTGGAGATTCTCGGCAAGCTGGATTTGCGGGCGGTGCTCAATTATGAATGCCCGAAGACGGGCCAGGTGGGGCTCCCGCCCAATATGCTGCGCGATGTCGCGGACGGGAGCGCGCTCGAGCCGGACACGGAACTGCTGCCGACAGTCGAGATGGCGCTGGATATCATCGATCCGGCGGATTATCCCACGGATCTCATCCAACCAGCCTTTGAGATCCTGCGGAAGCACCCAGCCTTTCGCGCCGCGTGGGTCTTTGAACGCGGAAAGGGGCAGCCCACGGCTAAAGGCGGGCGCAGGTATCAGATCCTGGTGCTCATGAGCCCGAGGGATGCGGTATTTTTCCACGACTTGAACCTCGTGGTGCAGTCCACCACCACGCCCACGAACGAAGTGGATATCGGTCATCTGGATGAAAACAACCCGGCCTACATCGCAACACTCTGGCAGCAGGCCGCGCCCTTTTACACCGCGCCCGATTACGTGCGCCCGCCCGGCGCGATGGGGGAGGAAAAAGAAAGTGAGTGAGTTTTTGCCAATCGAGAGTCCAATGACCCCATGAAGAATACATCCGGCAGTCATTTCGATTTCGTCACGGCAATCGCGGGTGTAGTCGGGCTCTATTTTGCAGGCTATGCCGTGATACGGTTTCAATGCACTGGCAGTTCACCCGATCTCGTTGTCCCGAACAACACTGCCCTGATTACCATCTACAAACCCCTATTCTATACCGAGCGCTACCTGACGGGGCATCATTTCTCCATCAGTCCTTACGGTTTGGATGTCGGTTTTTGAGCATTCGCTTTTCTCCCAATCCCACCCTTCTGCGCGAATAACGTCGCCATCCCTGCGAAGGTGACTACTGTGTGCGGATGCCATTTCGCGCACTGGGCCTCGGGGCCAATATTCTACAAGCTATTCAAGATGCAGGTTACACGGAGCCGACGCCGATTCAGGCGGCTGCGATCCCGCTCGTCATCGAAGGACATGACTTGATCGGGATTGCGCAGACAGGGACGGGGAAGACGGCGGCTTTTACGCTGCCGATGCTGGTGAAGCTGGAGAAGATGATTGCCGCGGGGTCGCAAAACCGGACGCGGGCGCTGGTGCTGGCGCCGACGCGGGAGCTGGTGGTGCAGATTCATGAAAATGTGCGGGCCTACGCGAAGCATGTGCCGCTGCGGGTGGCGAACGTGTATGGCGGGGTGGGGGAACGCCCGCAAAAGGAGGCGCTGCGCAGTGGCGTGGACCTGGTGATCGCGACGCCGGGGCGCTTGATGGATCTGATGGCGCAGCGGTGCGCGGATTTTTCGGGACTGGAGTTTCTGGTGCTGGATGAGGCGGACCGGATGCTGGACATGGGGTTTCTCCCGAGCATCCGCCGGATCGTGAAGTCGCTGCCGGTGAAGCGGCAGACGCTGATGTTTTCCGCGACGCTGTCGCGCGAAATCGAGGGGCTGACGCATGAGTTTCAAAAATCGCCGAAGACGGTGCAGATCGGGCGTCGCGCAAACCCGGCGGAGACGGTGACGCAGTTTGTGTATGAGATCTCGAAGACGATGAAGCCGGCGTTGCTTCAGCATTTACTGTCGGACCCGGCGATGAATTCGGTGCTCGTTTTCACACGGACGAAACACGGCGCGGATCGCGTGGCGAAACAACTGGAGCGCATCGGAATCACGACCGGGACG
This sequence comes from uncultured Spartobacteria bacterium, assembly GCA_903929475.1. Taxonomy (GTDB): domain Bacteria; phylum Verrucomicrobiota; class Verrucomicrobiia; order Chthoniobacterales; family Chthoniobacteraceae; genus SXWH01. The sequence continues at coordinate 33,602 of CAIYUV010000159.1, read as the reverse complement.
CTGCACTCGAACCGCTCGCAGAATCAGCGGATGCGGGCGTTGACGGATTTCAAGGCGGGGAAGGTGCGCGTGCTGGTGGCGACGGATATCGCGGCGCGCGGGATTGATGTGGACGGGATTTCGCACGTGATTAATTACGACTTTCCGATGCAGTCGGAGGATTACGTGCATCGCATCGGTCGCACGGGGCGCGCGAATGCGGTGGGGGAGGCGATCAGTTTCATCTCGCAGGACGAGCACGGGCCGCTGCGCGCGCTGGAGAAATTCATCGGGCGCGGGATCGTGCGCAAGAAAGCGGAGGGTTTTAATTACCACGCGGAGCCGGTGAAAGTGGCGGAGGATCGCCCGCGTGATTTCACGCAACGCACGCACCAGCGTCCGCAGCGCGGTGGCGCTCAGGGGCGGGGTCGCTCGGGGCCGCGGCGTTTTGGTCGCTAAGAAGCATTTTGCTGGGGAGTTTGTAGGAAAGTCTGCTAGCGTCCGCGTCCGTTCATGAATCCGCTCGAACAGCGTCTCAAATACAAATTCCGCAACCCGCTGCTGCTCGCGGAGGCGCTCACACATCCTTCGCTCGGCCATGAAACGCAGCGGCATCATTTCGACAACCAGCGGCTGGAGTTTCTCGGCGACGCGGTGTTGCAGTTGATTTTCACCGAGTGGTTGTTCGATCACTTTCCGAAAGACAGCGAGGGGCAGCTTACGAAGATGCGTTCGCGATTGGTGTCGCGCGATGGGCTGAAACTCCACGCCAAGCGACTGGACCTCGGCAACCATCTGATGATGGGCCGGGGAGAGGAGGCATCGGGTGGCCGCTTGCGTGGTTCTGCGCTTTCGGATGCATACGAAGCGCTGATCGGGGCTATTTATCTCGACTCGGATTACGTCACCGCACGGCGCATCGTGCTCACCGAGGCGCGCGAGGATTTGGAAAGTCTCGATGTGGACCCACCGGATGCAAACCCGAAGGGGCAGTTGCAGGAAATCCTGCAAGCAATCACGCCGATCAGCCCTAGTTATCCCATCATCGGTTCCGAAGGCCCTGACCACCAAAAGCATTTCAAAGCACGTGTGGTGTGGAATGGATTGGATCTCGGAAGCGGCGAGGGCAGCAGCAAGAAAGAAGCGGAAACGGCGGCGGCGCTCGATGCATTGAAGAAACGAATCTGGGAAATTCCGGTGCTCAATGAGAGCTTTGTAAAGCCTGCGAATAATTCGCCAAGAACTGCCAATAACGCGGAATAACTGCGACGTTACGCTGCTTGTGCGCGCTGCTTCCGAAATTACGCGGACATTTTCACAAGCGCGGATCGCTGCGGAACACAATGCCAGCGGGCGTGGAGCACGGATGCGCTGAGTTATTCACACTTAGAAGGTGAATAGGAACATGGTCTTTGATCTTTAAATCTCCAGATCACGTTGTGAATAAATCACAAAATGCTCTCCAAACGCATTCGTGATTTACGCGCACGTTGTGTCTGCTTTCATCCGCGCCCGATGAAAATTGTTTTAGCTTACTCCGGCGGCCTCGACACATCCGTCCTCATGTCTTGGATCAAAGAAAAGTATAACGCCGAGATGATCGGCTTCTGCGCCGACATCGGTCAGGAGGAAGAACTCGACGGTCTCGAAAAGAAAGCCATCAAGACCGGCGCGACCAAAATCTACATAGACGATTTGCAGGCGGAATTCGCGAAGGACTTCATCTACCCGATGATTCGCGCCGGTGCGATTTACGAAGGGCAATACTTTCTCGGCACGAGCATCGCTCGCCCGCTCATCGCCAAACGCATGGTAGAAATCGCCCGCAAGGAAAAGGCCGACGCAATCGCGCACGGTGCGACCGGCAAAGGCAACGATCAGGTTCGCTTTGAACTCACCGCAGCCGCGCTGGCGCCGGATTTGCAAGTCATCGCTCCATGGCGCGATGAACGTTATCGCGCCGAATTTCCCGGGCGCCAAGAGATGATTGATTATTGCGCGAAGCACAAGATTCCCGTGCAGGCCAGCGCCAAGAAACCCTACTCGATGGATCGCAACCTTCTGCATATCTCCTACGAAGCCGGCATTCTCGAAGACCCGTGGTTTGATTCTTACGACCTCAAGAATCGCGACTATTTCACCACGCTCTCGTGCCTGCCCGAAGACGCGCCGAACAAGCCGGAGTTCGTCGAACTCGATTTCGTGAAGGGTGATTGCGTCGCAGTGAACGGTAAGAAAATGAATCCGCTCGGCGTGATGAAAACGCTCAACAAGATCGGCGGCAAACACGGCGTCGGGCGCGTGGACATGGTGGAGAATCGTTTCGTCGGCATGAAATCGCGTGGTGTGTATGAGACGCCCGGCGGTGCAATTCTGCTCTTTGCGCATCGCCAAATGGAGTCGCTCACGATGGACCGCGAAGTCATGCACCAGCGCGACGCGCTCATCCCGAAATATGCGGAACTCGTTTACAACGGTTTCTGGTATGCGCCCGAACGCTACGCGCTCCAGGCCTACGTCGAGGAATCGCAGAAGAACGTGACCGGCACCGTGCGCGTGAAACTTTACAAGGGCAACATCATGGTCAGCGGCCGCAAATCCAAAGTGAGCCTCTACAACCCGCACATCGCCACGATGGAAGCCGACCCGACCAAAGCCTACAATCAGGACGACGCCACCGGCTTCATCCGCCTGAACGGTCTGCGCCTGAAAGTCGCATCGCGCGTGCATCGCGGGAAATAATTTCGCGAATCGCGAAAACACAGAGCGCAATATCCAAACTGGATGTTCGCCGCCGGATGTAGAATGTTACACGCCCAACGCGTGAAACTCCTCGTCTTCGCCCACATCCCGCCGCCGCACCATGGCCAGAGCTACATGGTGAAATTGATGCTGGATGGTTTCGGCGGAGATGCCCGCAAGCGCGACAAATCCGCAATCCGCAATCGAATGCTACCACGTGAACGCGCAGGTCTCCGACAACATGGAAGACATCGGCACGTTTCGCTTTGGGAAACTGCTGCTCATCTTCCGCTATTGTTTCGAGGCCATCTGGTGCCGGTTCCGCTACGGCGTGCGAGCGTTTTACTATGTCCCGGCACCGGGCAAACGCGCGGCGCTATATCGCGATTGGATCGTCATGCTGATGTGCCGTCCGTTTTTCCGCGAACGCATCTACCACTGGCACGCAAGCGGCCTCGGCGACTGGCTGGAGCGCGAGGGAAATTGGTTCGAGCGCTGGCTGACACATCGCTTGCTCGGAAAGCCAAAGCTCGGTCTCTCACTTGCGATCCCCAGTATGCGCGATGCGCTCTGGTTTCGCAGCGGGAGTGTAGAAATCGTCGCCAATGGAATCCCGGATCCCTGTCCGGATTTTGACAAAGCCGTCCGCCCGCGTCGTGAAGCACGAGTCAGCGCCCGTCGCCGCTTGATGGCAGGAGAAACACTCACAGCCAGCGTGAGCGAAAACGCAAGTGCGGAGCCGGAAGTTTTCCAGGTGCTTTATCTCGCACACTGCACACGCGAAAAAGGAGTCTTCGACACCATCGAAGGTGTGCGCATCGCCAACGAACGCCTGCGCGAGCAAGGATCAAAAATGCGCGTGCATGCGACACTCGCTGGAGCGTTCCTTTTCCCCGAGGAAGAGAGCGAACTCAAAGCGGCAATCGAAAAAGCCAACGCTGCCGGGCATTGCATCACACACGCAGGCTTTGTGAGCGGTGAAACAAAACAACGGCTGCTCATTGAGAGCGACTGCCTGTGTTTCCCCACGTATTACAACGCCGAAGGCCAGCCCGTTTCGCTGCTCGAAGCGATGGCATACGGCCTGCAAATCATCACCACCCGCTGGCGCGCAATTCCCGAGATGCTCCCCGCCGACCACCCCGGCTTTTGCGCCTCGCGCGATCCTGCCGATGTTGCGTCCAAACTCATCGCTGTCTGTGTGCAAGACGCGCTACTGCTGCGCGAGCACTTCCTCGCCAGCTACACCGCCCGCCAATACGTGGCGATGCTGCACACGGCGCTGAACGCCGTGGCTTGAGGGCTGAGCGTGTTGTGAGAAGATGCTACGTCTTGCTGACGCCCATAAAAAAGCCTGTGAGGAAAACTCCGATGCCAAGGGCTGCTAGAATCAACTGACTCATTTCGACCTGCCTCAATATCTCATGTCCATCTTTTTTGCCCTCCTCAACATTGTATGTCGTGATTTCTCTGGAAATCTGAGCGTATTTTTCAAACGCTGGCAGAAGTGATTTCTCAAAGAGAACAAGAGCCACCTCTTTTCTACCGATCGTATATTCCTTGATGACCTGCTGGCGAATATCGAGGTAGCTGATGCGAGCCTTAATCAACTTTTCGAAGTTTTCACGGTCCGCCTGATCGCTGATGACCTCTTCATAATCATGGAATGCCTTGGTGGTTTCGTTGGAGAGGCGTTCGATATCCGCGACATATTTCGTTTCTTCAGTGGCAGACTCGGTATGAAGCAAGAGCTGCAGTTTGATGAAGCTGTTGTTGCGGCTTTCATTGGCGACCGCAGCACTGGAGAGGCTGGGCAGCGTATCCGAGACGATGCGCGTTGCTGCACCCTTGAGCTGGCGGATGCTTTGAATTTCCAACAAGGAAATCACGAGAATGAGCAGCAGCGAAAGCAGGATGCCGCGCGTGGTAAAGACCAGATGGCGCGAACCGTGGAGAAAGCGTTTTCTGCGGGCCGCCGCCCGGCGCCGCTCATTGTCGTGGGTAGCCTCGGCGTAAACGGCGTCCATTTCCGGATACTTCCGATTCCACTCGTAATGCTCCGTCACGGATTCTCTCGCGCGCTGACCGTCCGCAGCGACGCGTGCACGATCCTGATCGTAGGTCTGGATGGCCCCGGCAATCTGCTCCACGACTTTTCTGCGCCCAAGCATTGGAATCCGGATGCCGCATCCATCCCGAACGGAAATTGCAGGGCCCCCACAGTCGAGACAAATGACCGGCAGGCCCTGAGCCATCGCCTCCAGAACCGCAAGCCCGCCGGAATCGTGCAGGCTGGGAAAGAGGAAGACATGATACTTTTCGTATTCCTGCAGGACTTGTTCACGAGGGACGCGTCCCGGAAATATCACCTGCGACTCAATGCCCAACCGGCGAGCCATCGCCGCCGCTTTCATTTGGTAGCTTCCGCTTCCGATGAAAGTCAGCCGCGCCGAAGTGCCTGAAGCACGCAGTGCGTGTAGGGCAAGATCCACCCCTTTGAGTGAGATGATTTGGCCAACGAAGAGTAATTCCAACGTTCCTGTGGGCACGTTGAGAGGGCGTTTGCTGATTACTTTCTCATCAATGCCAACCGTCGGCATGAGGATTGGATGCGCGCCCAAGGCTTCAAAGACCTTCTGGGTTTCTCGAGTTGAGACCAGAACAACCGAGGAATCCGCAGCACGGCGTGGCAAGACATGGAAGGGCATAGCCTGAATGTCATTACTCAGGTTGCGCATCAGTTCAGACAGCAGCGCCAAAGGATTATCCAGAGGCATGAGACGTAGTGGGACGGACTCCATGCCACCGACCGGTCCCCATACACACGGCACACCATGACCCCACACCGCCGTGGTGTAACGGTATCCCGCAAAGGTAATGTGGTGCATCAAATCGAAACCGATCTCCTCGTGTAATTGCTCGACTACTTTCCAAGCCGCCTTTTGCCACCAGATGTAAAAAAGACGCACGCCTCCAAAACGTTTTCGCAGCCGGGCAATTTTTTCGCCGCCATCGAAGTAGCGAAAATTTGGTCGCGGCACATCGGGCGGGAGCGCGGCGAGGCCGGCCTCGATTCCTAGGCGGTGCTTGAGTTGCGTGAGCACGGTCACATCGTGGTAGCGCGCCATCCCGATTGCCCAGCACCAGCCGACTTCCGGCTCCGAGCCTTTGCCGGGGCGGCAGGCGAATGCGGAAATCAAAACTTTCAGGCGGCGGTTCATTTCAGGGTCAAGGCTTGCAGCAGAGATTCGATGGAAGCGAGCCCTTCCGTGGGCGGTTGAATGGCTGCGCAGTGCAAAAGATACGCCACCAGCAACGCGCGCTCAATGCCGGCGATCCCAGCCCGCTGTGCGTAATCGCAAAAATCCGGGTCGGAAAAAAGCCGATCCAAATTTTTGAGGATGGTCACAGCGTTCTCCCTGCGAACAAGGATCGCTGTCTGGATTTCAAAATGCAGCCAGTCCCATCCGGGCACGCCCATGATTTCACCACGCTCCCAATCGAACACCTGCCACGTGCCGGATTTGGGATCCACTTTGATGTTCCAAGGCGCAAAGTCTCCATGCATCACGACAGAAAAAACCTCGCGCGCTGTAATAGATGCACAGTGCGCGCTCCAGGCCGGGTGGTCTGCGCAAGCCGTGGCGACTCTGGCCCAGCCCGCAAGTTTTGAGAGCGGCACGCGCATCGTTTGATTCAACCACGGCAGGAGAACCCTGTGAATGTCGCGACTTGATGGATGCCGTGGCGCCTCGCCATACAACGGAGCCATCGCAAAAGCCCGCACGCGGATGGAATCGAACACCGCCAGCGGAGCTGCAATGCCGAGCTTGACGGCGTTTTGAAGAAAAGAAATTTCCGAATCAATCAAACGATGCGCTTCACTGCCGACCCCCACTTTTACCACGGCGATAGCGCTCCCGTTTTTGAAAAGCATGAGCACAAAACGTCTGCCGAGTGTGTGGGGATTGCCGGCTAGCACGCCAAGTCCGGCATCACACGCACTCCACGCGGGTTCGAGCTGCGAAAGAAATTCACAGAAAGGATCCGCGGCAGAAAAACGAAACTCTTTCACCTGCAGAGGCACTGGAAGGCCGGTGCGCAAGAGCAGTTTCAGAAGCCCGGCCGCAGCACGGGCCGCAGCACGCTGCGGTGCATAAAGCCGGAGCGCGATGGATGCCTCGGAACGAGCGAACGGCAGAGCCAGCAGAAGCTCGCCGCGACGGCGAATGATGCGAAAGCGTTTACGGATGCCCGCCGCCCCGTCTTCCGCACAGGCAAAAAGCCCCCCCAGCGGAGACGCTGGCTCCGAAGGAAGCTGTTCGGCTGGGCTCGGCATTGGAAGCATACCTAGCGTGTGAGAGGGGAAAACGGTCAATGTTCAAATTAACCATTAAGATGGAGGCGCTACGACTTTATTGTTGGATGGCGTTTTGCACAACGATCGGCGAGGAACTGGAAAATATCATCCGCTACAGATTGCGTGAGAAATTCTGTTGGCTGATTTGCGGATACCATATGCCAGTGAGACCGCTGCTTTGCCAGAGAGCGCAGCTTGGTTTGCTGACGGTCGATTTCTTCTAGTGGAAGTTCCGCCTTTCGTTGATGAATGACCTTTGATGGGGCTTCGAGAACGAACGTGATATCCGGCTTCGGGAGCAGTGCTGCAAGGCAACGCGCCAAGCCTTCCGCTCCGTGCAGGCGATATCGTGCAGGGTCCACAAGCACATCCTCGAAGCCTCTGTCAAAGATGACTGCTTTCGCGCAGATTTTGGCGGGCAGAATTTTCAGGACATAGCCCAGCCAGTGATCGATGAAGTAATAAAACAGTTTGAGCACGCAAACGATCCAGCTTCTAGGCATCTGATCGTGAGGGGTTGTGTTCAGTGCTCCGTCCGGCTGGTCAAAGATACGCGGGCGGGAATGGAAAGAAACGACCCGGCGAAAAACTTGAGCCAGCAAAGGGGAAAGATTTTTAAGCAGCGAAGACTTCCCCGAGCCATCCAGCCCGAAGACCGAGATGTATAAACCGGAGGGCTGCACGATGCGTCGCACAGCGCGCCATGCTTCTCGCAACCAGTCGCCCGCTCCAAATCGTTTGCGACGATGTGCGCGTTTCGCCAGTTCGCTTTGTTCTTCATGCTCCGTTGCCAGCCAGTCTGCGAGTCGGCGATTGGTCGAACCGACCACATCTTGAAACGCCAGTTCTACACCTGAAGGATCTTCTTTCAGTAAATTTTCCAGACGCATTCTGCGTGAAATCAGCGTGCCATTTTTTACCAAAGTTTTGGCGATAAGATAGACGGCTTCCACCGCAGGCGGTGCAGTCAGCAATCCGTTTTGTTGTGTAGAATTTCCAGTGAGTAATTTTCCGACAGGAGCAAGCCGATGCTGATGTTCCACGTAATTGGAGCAGGCATCAAGCTGGATACAATTCGCGGGGTTGCCCCGTTCAGCCAGCACGGCATATCGAGCGTCGAGATTTGCCTCAATGATATCCACCAAAAGCCAGCCGTGCGCCTCCGCCAAAGAGCGCTGAATGTCCGCCAATAAAGGAAGGGCGCGTGATGGCACCACAAAATCCACATCTGATTCCCAGTGCTCCGGCATAGTCTCGAAGCCATGAAGTATTACCGCAGGGATACTACGCGCAGCTAGTTCCTGAAAAAAGGCAACCAGTAGTTCTGATTTGGTAGAAGCCATGAAAAGTGAACGCGCGCAGGATAGCGCGAACACTCCCTTTTAATCAGCAGCACGGCAAGCTTGACGATAAACGCTCGACCCATCCGCAGCGTCTCCGTAGCGTGCTTCAAAATCTGCTATGCCTCACTGGTTGATTAAATCAGCACTACACCGCGCAGCGTCATGGTTGCCGCAGCGACAGGCCTTAAACAGGATTTTTCAAAAGTGGTCGCACTCCGTGGAACTCCAGACGGAGGAATTCGTGCGGAAGATCAACGAGACCCGTCGGCAATTGGATATTTTGCATCAAAACGCGCCCACGGCTCCCGCTGCGTTCACGGCGCTGGAGGTCGGAACGGGTTGGAATCCCATCACTCCGCTCGCGCTGTATCTCTGCGGTGCGGCAGCCATCTGGTCCTATGACATCGAGCCATTGGTCAACCGGACGCGGCTGATTCGTGTCTCCCGGCTTTTTGCCGAGTTCGCCGACGCGGGGCGGCTTGATGCCTTGCTGCCAGACTGGCAGCCGGAGCGTCTGGAAGTGCTCAGAAAAATTGCCAGCGATACAAGTGAGTTGCCGCCCAAGGAACTGCTGGAGCCCCTTGAAATTCACCTTCGCGTGCAGAATGCAGAGCACACGGAAGTGAAGGAAGGCTCCATTGATTTGATCACCACGAGCGCGGTGCTGATGTATGTTCCGAAGCTGAGTTTGGAAGGCATCTATAGGGAGTTTCGCCGCACGGCCAAGCCCGGCGCAGTCATGATCCATCGGCTGAACTTCCGCGACATATACGCGTATTTCGACCGGAATATCACCCCGCTGAACATGCTCCGCTTTTCGCCCGCCGCATGGCGCTGGCTGGATAGTGCCGTGGTTCCGCAAAACCGGCTGCGAGTCTCCGATCACCGCGCCATGCATCAAGCCGCTGGATTTCGTATCATCGCGGAAGAGCACGAGTCGGCGCCTGCGGAAATGCTGAGTCGCGTGCGACTGGCCAAAGAATTTCGCGGTTATGCGAAGGAAGATATTCTTGCGCTTGAATCCTGGCTGATCAGCCTGCCAGTTTGATTCCATGGAAGTCAGCCTGCCGAGCCGCTCTATCGGAAATAGCGCATTGCGATGTTCTGCCATTGGGTTGGGCACGGGGAAGCTGAGGTCTGCCAGCACCGGTCTCTCCAAAACTGAGGCGGTGGGGCTCATTCATCATGCTGCGGCTCAAGGCGTGAACTTCATTGATACAGCGGACAGCTACGGTCAGGGCGAAAGCGAGATGGCGGTGGGCCGAGCCATTCGCGGGCAGCGGGAGAAATTTGTGATAGCTACGAAGGCGGGCTTTCGTTTTTCGGCAGCGGGGCCGCTGATTCGCATCGTCAAACCGCTGCTGCGCGGATTGGTGAGACGTTTTGCGGGGGCGGAACGGGCCATTTCACGGGCACGCAGTGGCAGCAGGCAAATGGGAGTGCTGCGGCAAAATTTCGCGCCTGCTGTCATCGTGAGTGCCGTCGAAGCAAGCCTGCGCAGACTGGGCACGGATTACCTCGATGTCTTTTTTCTCCACGAAGCCACGCTGGATGCGGTGCAAGATGGCGACCTTTGGAATGTGCTCCTGCAATTGCGCGCGGCTGGCAAGCTGCGGCACTTGGGCATTTCCTCGAATGAACCAGCGGTCCTCGATGCATCGCTGGCGTTGCCAGATCTCGGCGCCATCGAGACGGCGGTCAATCCCGCGCGTCCGGCGGATCTGTGGCCATTACTCGAAAAGTTTTCCGCGCGCGGCATAGGCGTCATCGCGAACCAAATCTACCGTGGCGGCCGGCTTCTCGCGGAACATACCGAGGAAAAAAGCGTCGCCCGCCGCGTGCAGATTGCAGTGCAGGATCACGGGCTGACGCCGAGACAGATATTGCTCGCTTTTGCCCTTGGCGCGCCCGGTGTGGCCAGCGCACTTGTCGGCACTACGAAGCCGGTGCATCTTGACGAAAACCTCGCCGATCTTCGTGTGCTCGCGGAACGTCCGGCACCGGATTGGGCCACGCTGCGGAAATCGCTTCAAACTGTAAATTCCATCGCATGATCAGTGATGCCCACAAAATACCGGACGGAACCGTGCTTGACGCGGACCTATGTATCATTGGCGCTGGCCCGGCGGGTATTTCCATCGCACGCGACTTTGCGGGCACTGGGAAAAAAGTGATCCTCCTCGTCGGTGGGGCGAAGCGCGAGCGCGCGGATTACCGCGATCTCTATCGCGGCTATGCCGAGCCACCGCGCAGCCATGAACCGCTGGAGGAAAACCGCCCGCGAGTGCTCGGCGGCGGGACGACGGTGTGGGGATCGCGTTGCGTTCCCTACGATCCGATTGATTTCGAGAAGCGCGAATGGATTCCCCACAGCGGATGGCCGATCACCTACGAATCGCTGCGTCCGCATTTCGAACGCGCAAACGTGCTCTGCGAAACAGGGGACTTTCGTTACGATGCGCGCGATGTTTTCCCCGACACACAGCGCGAAATGATCGCGGGCTTCGATGGTGAGGACGTGGCTACGTGGCCACTGGAGCGGTGGGGGCCGCCGACGGACTTTGGTAGGCGCTATGAAAAGGATCTACGCAGCGCAGAAAACCTCTCCGTGCTGCTCCACGCACACGCAACGAACCTCCAGCTCGAAACCCACGGCGGTGCATTGCGTCATATCGCGGTCACGACAGCGCCGGGCCACACATTTACCGTGCGTGCGCTGCGTCATGTGCTGGCGTGTGGGGGGCTGGAGAATGCGCGGCTGTTGCTGGCGTCGAACGACGTGGCCGCAGAGGGTGTGGGTAACCACTCGGATTGCGTCGGGCGCTACTATCAGGCGCATCTTTTTGGTGTGCTTGCCTACGCGCGGCTGCGCGATCCCAACAAGGACTTCATCTATGAATTCGAACGCGATCCCGAAGGTGTTTATTGCCGCCGCCGTTTCGCGATTACACCCGAGGCTCAACGCAGGCATCGCATCGGAAATGGTATCGGTTTTTTCTTCCGCCCTCCCATCGCCCACGCTGTGCACCGGAATGCGCTCTTCTCGGCGACATTTCTCGGTAAATTTTTCGTGAGTAGTTTTAAGCGTTACGGTCTGAGCGGTGGTCTCCGGCGTATCCGGCAGGAACGCGGCGCGCTGGGTGAACACTTCGGTGTAGTGCTGCGTAATGCGCCCACGCTCGTGCCGCAGGTTGTGAGATTGGTGCAGCAGCGTTTTTTAGCGAAGCGCCGCCTGCCCATCGTGCTGGCACCGCGAAAGGGCAATCAATTTCACCTTTTCTACCAGACCGAGCACGCGCCCGATCACGAGAGCCGCGTGTTGCTGCACAGCGAACGTGATGCATTCGGGATGCAACGGCTCGAAGCGCGCGTGCGTTTCAGCGAGCGCGATTTCGAGACGGTGCTGGCAATGCACCGGCTCATGCGCGAGCGATTCGCGGCGAGCGGGGTGGGGGAGTTTATTTACGATGAGGCGGAACTGCGCGCGAAGCTCGATGGAGAGGTGCGCAAATTTAATTCGAACGCCCACCACATCGGCACCACACGGATGAGCGATGATCCCGCGAGCGGAGTGGTGGATGCGCATTGCCGAGTGCATGGCGTGGACAATCTTTTTGTCGCCGGTTCGTCCGTTTTTCCCACGAGCAGCCACGCGAACCCCACGCTCACCCTCGTGGCGATGGCGCTGAGGCTGGCGGATCACTTAAAAGGAGAACTCGCGTGTTAGAGCGGATATTTCTCAGCAGGGCGCAGCGGCGATTATGCGCGCGGGGAGTGCCGGTGTTTTGTTACCACAGCCTCGGGCCGGCGGTAAGTGGAGCACGCGATCCGTTTTTGTGGGTCGGTGTCGTTGAGTTCGAGCGGCAGCTTGCTTCGCTCCGCGTGGCAGGGCTGGAAAGCGGGACGCTCGCCGATGTGCCCAACCCCGCTAACGCGGGGCGAAAGGCAGTGATCACTTTCGACGACGGGTGCCGCAATGTGATCGAGCACGGGCTGGAGCCGCTAAGTCAGCATGGCTTCATGGCGATACAGTTCCTCGTCGCGGGAATGATTGGCGGAAAAAATGATTGGGACGTGCGCAAGGGCGATGCGCCCGTGCCGCTGATGAATCACGACGAAGTGCGAACGTGGCTGGCGGCGGGGCATCAAATCGGTTCGCACACACTCACGCATCCCGTGCTCACGAAGTGCGCGGAGGCGAGGGAGGAGATTTTTTCGAGCAAGAAGAAACTGGAGGATGAATTCGGAGTCGAGGTGCGGCACTTCTGCTATCCGCACGGAAAATGGGACGAGCGCGTGCGAGATCTGGTGAGCGAAGCTGGCTACGCAAGCGCCTGCACCGTCGCACCGGGCGTGGCGAAGGCGGGCGAGAAGATGTTCACGCTGCCGCGTTTCTTGGCCTGCTCCGGGCCAAGGCTGGTCGCCAAGGCGCTGCATCGTTTGTTTCGGAGATAAACCGCGTCAACCCGGCATCCAGTGTCGCGATTTCCTAAGGCTGGAAGTTTATATGTTTGAGCACAGTCAAGATCGCTTCGTGTGCGACAGCCTCCGAATTTTGCGAAGCATCAAGCAAATGCCAGGATTCTCGTCCTGCGGAAAGGAGCCGGAGGACGGCGCGCTGGCGGGCGAGCTCGGCAACCGGCAACTCGGGCTTGCGGGCGTGAATGATTTCGGGTGGAGCATCAAGGACGAGGGTGAAATCCGCCTGTGGCAACAGACGGACGAGGACGCGAGCGAGCGCGCCTACGCCTCGCAGGCGATAGCGCATGGGATCTACGATGACGTCATAAAAATCGCGGTCAAAAATCACGAGTCGGTTTCTCACCGTCGCAGGACGCACGCGGACGAGCCATCCGAGCCAGTGGTCCAAGGCGTAATAAAATATCTTGGCCACACATGCCGGCCACGAGCGCGGAATCTTCGCGTGAGGTTCGGACACCACACCGCCGTCCGGCTTTGAATCCAGAAGGCCCGGCCGTGAATGAATATAATCCACCGCGCGGAAGCATGGCCCCAGTAAGCGGGAGAGAGCGGCAATGAGTGTGGATTTTCCTGCCCCATCCGGGCCGAGCACCACGAGCCGAAGACCGCTAGGAGACCACCACCTGCGAAGCAGACGGAGCGATTCCTGCAACAGGAGCCACGTTCCGAAACGGCGTCTGCGTCGCAGTATGGGTGCAAGTTTTTTCCACTCCTCGTCGTCACGCGGGAGCCATTCTGAAAGCGGGCCTTTTTCCGCGCCTAGCAACCGATGGAACGCTGCCTCGCAGCCGACAACATCTTGTGCGGCCAGTTCGCGCAAGCGCGGCATCACGCGGGCAATGGGCCGCCGCTTCGCAAAATTTTTGCCGAGATGGTAGGCAAATTCCACGGCAGGTGCCGACGTGCGAAAAAGACCACGTTCTTTCGCGCCCGCCATCAACTCCTCGGCACTGGCGATGAAGCAGCGTGAATGGACGTAATCCGAGCAGGCATCCAACTGGAGAAATTCCTCTGGATGATCCAGACGGAAGACGACCTGGCAGATCGCGTGCAGATTTGCAGATACTGGGGGAGCCGCGATCCAGCCGTTTTTTTTTGCCACCTCGGCGCAAATTGCGGGCACCTTTTTCAAAGCCTCACGGGGCACGACGTAGTCAATATCCGAGTCCCACTGTTCGGGAAGATGTTCGTAGCCGTGGATGATGACGGCTGGAACGCCATGTTCAGCCAGAGCGCGAAAATAATGTTCGATGAATTGAGATGTAGAGGAGGACATGGCGACGGCGGGAGAGGGTAACACGTTGGGGATGTCGTCCAATGAAATAGAACGACATGGAGGCTTTCAGAAACAATTTACCGACATCGTGCAAAGCAGCGCCTTGTTTGCAGGAAAAACTAGTTTTCGCTTTTGGCCACGCGAGGGCGCCAGGCAAGCGGTCTCCCCGGCCATAATGCCGTCGGCTTCCCCGCCCTGCGCACCACCCGCTGTGTGGTGCTTTCACGCGTATAAACTGCATAATCGAACTTCTTCATCGAATACGCTCCGCGCAGAAAGTTGCGCCAGCCGAAATAGGCAATCCAAAGAATGAAAGTTTTCCGAATCCACCACGGCGTCATCGCGATCTTCTCCGCTTTTTCACGGATCGCGTTCGGCTTCATGTTCATATTGTCCCCAGTATCTGTGAATGCCGAAGTAAAGACCGGCAGCGCGCCAAAACGCACTCCATGATTTAGGAGCTTCATCACGTAAAAAAAATCTCCGAGGTCGCGCCAATTCGTATCGAAATACAGGCCCATCTCATGCACCACGCGACGCCGGAGGAAAAACGAAGAAGTTACAACCGGAAAGCGCACCCAAGTGCTGAGTTTGCCCGGAGTGAGCGCAAGACGATGGCAGAGATACTCGCCATTGGGATCCGTGACGACGGTATCTGTCACGCAGGCATCCACCTTTGGGTTTTCCTCAAAAAAACGCGACACGGCGGCGAGCGCATCGGGGAGGTATTGCTCGTCGCAATTCAAATACGCCAGCACGTCGCCCGTCGCCCGTTGGTAGCCACGGTTCACGGCGTCATACATGCCTTTATCTTTTTCAATGAATGCTTTCACGCGCGAGTCGTGTGGAAGCCAGTCCTGTGTGCCGTCGTCCGAGCAGGAGTCCTGAACGATATGCTCAAGTTCCACTCCCTGCTGATCCGCGACGGAGGCGACGCAAAGCCGCAGCCAGTCGGAATTACGAAAGCTCGGGGTGATGATTGAAAAACGCATGGGTGTGCGTTCCTTGGCGGAGCGTGTGGCACGCAGCAAGGATTTTATCGCTGACAAGCGGTGCTAAACGGCACGGCTGAGCTCGCGGTAAATCTCCATATGCGCGGCGGCGATGGTCGCCTGAGAGTATCGCTGGTGCATGGTTTGCGCGGTGTTGATGGCGGGCGGGTGGCCTGCACGCAGCCAGCTTTCGAGGGAGGTGGCGAGAGCCTGCCAGTCGAGCGGGGTGATGAGTGTGGTGTCATCCAGCTTTGCTGCGATGTCGGCGATGCCGCCGGTGCGGAAGGCGAAGAGGCGGAGATTTCTGGCGAGGGCTTCGGCGACGGCGAGGCCGAAGGATTCCTCGGTGGCGACGTGGACGAGGGCGTGCGCGGAGTCGAGATGTGTGATGAGTTCGGCGCGGCTCAATACGCCGAGGTGGCGCGCCCAACCTGCGCGCTCGGCGGGGGCGAGGGCGGCGAGGAAGCGGCGACCGTAGTCGCTTTTGGCATGGATGCCGCCGATGAAATCAAGGCGGAAGCGCAGGCCGCGTTCGTGCAGGCGGCTGGCGAGTTCGAGGAGTTCGAGTTGGTTTTTGTGAACGGCGAGGTGTCCGACGTTGAGCAGCACAGGCTCGGTGGATCGTTCGGCTGTGGGTGGCTGGAAAAATTCCGACGCGAGCGCATTTGGCACGCGCCAGGTTTTGCGCGCGAGTGGACGCACTTGTTCCTCGGTGTATGCGGAGTTGCAGATGACGCCGGTGGCTTTGCGGAGCGCGATGGTTTCGAGGCGCGCGGTGAGCCAATGAAATGAAAGCGGCCTTGCCCGGAAGTGACGTGCGATTGCGCGCATATTGCCGTGGATGGTGACAGCGCTGGGAAAGCCCGAGTAGGCGGCAGCGAGGGCGTATTCACGCTCGGTGCCCTGGCCGTGGACGGCTTCCGGGCGGAGCGATTTCAGCGTGCGGCGGATGGCGAGGATAGCGGGGAGGTAGAAGGTTTTGAGGTAGCCCCAGCGTGGGACGCGGATGGAGTGGTAGAAAATATTCAGCGCGATTTTTTCCGGCGCGGGAAGTGAATGGCGGGTGCAGCAGAGGATGTGCAGTTCGAGTTCTTCGAGGCCCGCGAGCCCGGCGATGAGGGCGGCAGGGGCGGGGCCGAAATACGGATCGGTGCGCTCCCATTGGCCGAGAACTTCGCGTTCGTCGCCGACGATCATCGCTACGCGGATCGTGTCTTTTGTCATACCCACGAGATGCGTTGTGCGGGGAGTGTGTAAGGCGGGCGCTGGAAGCCGTCGGTGCGTTGCGCGAGGTCGGCGAGGGATTCGCGGAGTTTGGTGAATACCAATTCAGCGGGCGGCTGCATGGTGTCGTTGGCGATGACGTAGAGCGGGACACGGAAGGGGTTCCAGCCGCGGCAATTTTCGATGCGCCACTCGCCGTCTGCAAAAAATGCGGTGGGGAGGCCGCACAAATTCGCGAGGTGAAACGGGCCGCTCAATTCGCCTGCGAGAAGTCGCACCGAACAAAGCGCGGAGATGGTTTCGCGGAGATCCACGCTGCGGCAGTCTTCGACGCCGTCGGGGCACAGCGAGTAATTCGGGTGGCCAATGCAGAGCAACCGCAGTCCTGCAGCGCGGCATTTTTCCACGAGTTCGTGGACGAGGTCGGGGTGGTAGTTGCGACTTTTGTCGGGACCGGTTTTGTTGATGGCGCGGAAGTGAAATGCAACATCGCGGAAGCCGCCCGGGCGTGGAAGCTCTTGAAAAAGGCGGAAGTCCCGCCGCCAGAAAAGCATTTTGTGGTAGCGTGTGCAGATCAGCGAGGTCTCAAAGATGTCGTAGTTTTCGAGCCCGATTTTTTCAGCGAGCCGATGGGCCATCGCGATTTTTTCCGCGCGGGGCATACTGCCGTAATTGTAGCCGGCGGTGCGGAGTTCCACATCGTGATGGTGGACAGTGCAGCCTTCGTAGAGATAGTCGCGGCCCGGATACGTGAGGACATGGACGCTTTCGTAGGCGGAGCGCCGCGCGCGGACATAGCCCTGCCACTGCATGAGTTCGTAGCCAAACTCACCGGTGTAAGGCCCTGCGATGAGGTGGCGGCGTGGGAGCAGTCGCTGCCGTGCGCACGGGAGGGTGAGTTGGATTTTTTGGACTGCTGTGAACACAAAAGCGGTGGCGTCTGATTGAGGGTTTGGGCGATCTATGTCGCAGGTTTTTAAGAACGATGACCACCCATGAGCGCCTGAAACCAACGGCGCGGGAGCATTTTCAAGATGAAGCCCTTGAGTTTACTGGGGAGTAGGGGTGCCAGAAGCTCCGAGGGCTGGCGCCGCAGCCGCCGGAGCGCGGCGGATGCGGCGGCGAGGCTTTCGTCGGAAGGGCTTTCGGCAATCTTGGTGGCAGTTAGCAGGCCGACTTCGCTACTGTTATGGACTTGGCTGCGCCAATGGTCGAGGAGCGCGAGGTAGGGAACGAAGTATTTGCCTTTTCGCACTCGGGCATCGTGGGCCATGAGTTGACCGCCGATGGGGATATGGGGATCGAGTTGTTGAAATTCGAGGATTTGTTCGTTGGGGTTATCCCCGCCATCAAGGAACGCAAAATCCACTCGGAGGCCCGTCCCTTTTTCCGCGATCCATTTGGGGATGACTTGGTCGGATAAACCAAAAAGCGGAGTGAAACGTGCGGCCGCTTCGGGCACGGCTTTTTGTATGTTGGCGAGCATTCGCTCATAGATTCCGTGATCTGCTTCTATGCCCCAGAGGTGACCGCAGCCGTTCTGTTGCAGTGCTTGGAGAATGTGCAGGGTGCTGCCGCCACCAAGCCAAGTTCCGACTTCGATGACGGTTTCAGGTTTCGGATTGCTGTGGAGGATAGCTTCGCTGAGAAGTCGGCGTTCTTCGCCAGACAATTGTCCTTCGATGACGGCTTGCATACGGGTGAGTTAGTAATGAGTGATTTGCGAGTGACTAGGATTTTCTTCTGCGGATCGCTACGGGGAAAGATGGTCGAATGTGCTTGAGCGCTACGCTCCAAGACTGCAACCGAGCTAACCTTGACACCACATTTGTCCAAAATAGCATCCATCGCATGAACCTCGGCAGGTGCCAAATCACAGTCAAAGCGGCAGCTTACCTGCTCACGTGCTCCGTGTATTACCCCGGAAATTTTTAGACTATGGCCGACCCGATCTGCGCGGCTGTGGTTCTGAATTATAATGGCCGTCATCTGCTGGAGGAGAATCTCTCTTCCGTCGTCTCTGCCGCGCAGAAGGTCGAGGGTGGATGTGATGTCATCGTGCTCGATAATTTGAGCACGGATGGCAGCGTCGAGTTCCTGAAAAAAAACTACCCCGAAGTCATTGTGGAGGTTGCCCCGAGCAACCGCATTTTGTTTTCCTACAACGAACTCTGCCAGCGCATCCGGCACAAATACGTGGTGCTCCTCAACAACGACATCCGTGTGTGCGATGACAGTTTTTCCCTCTTGCTGCCCCATTTTTCCGCACCGGATGTATTTGCCGTTTCCGCAACTTTGATGGACGCGGAAGGCACGGAGATCACGCGCAGTCGCACGCTTGGGGAATTACATCGCGGGCTGTTTCGTGCCACGTTTACCCAGACCAATGAGGCGGGGCCGACCATTGATGCCGGCGGCGGATGCACCGTGTTTGATCGGGAAAAATTCGTCGCGCTCGGGGGCTTTGACGACATCTACTGGCCGTTTTACTGGGAGGACACGGATCTTTCGTATGTGGCCTGGAAGCGAGGCTTCCGATTGCTGCTTGAGCCACGGAGCATCATGTATCACCGACACGCTGCGACCATTCAGCATAATCCAAAAAACACAGCCGTGTGCAGTCGCAACGCCTACCTTTTCTTTTGGAAAAATATCACCGACCGCGCGCTGATCGTTCAACACATTGTCTGGATATTTTTTCTTATCCCCTGGCGGGCATTGCGGTGGGATACGAACTATTTTCGTGGTCTGTGGACCGCTCTTTGTAAGCTGCCGCAGGCCCTGAAACGTCGCCGCGAAATGAAGCCACTCTGGACACGGACGGATGCGGAAGTGTGGGCGCTGGCTCGCGGTGTGGTTCCGGCTGCGCAACCCGTGGGCGAACCGACGAACGAAGGTTCGCCATCAAGGTAACTCGCCCGCCTTTCCCAGTGGCGCAGTTGACGAATACCAAGTTCTCAATTCTTGCAATTGCTGTTCGAGCGCAGGGCGCTGAGATGTGGGAATCAGCGTCCGGGATATTGTTTCCGGCGATTGCACGGCGTGGACTTTTTCCTTCAGGCCCCAGACTTTTTCGATGAGGCGCAGCAGTTCGTATTTGGAAATGGGCGGCCATGTTCCCGGTTGAGTCACCATGCCTTCCACGCCGTTGTTCCCTCTTATTAATTCCCAGCAGACCTTCGCCCACTCCAGCGTGGTGATGCCGTTCCAAAGATGGTTCGTGTATCCGTTCACTTCGCCAGCTTGATTTAGAAACCAGCCGAGCAGACTCCGGGGTTCGCCAAGTTCCGGCCCGATGATTGAGCAACGAACAACAATTCCGCCGTTGCCGATGACGGCTTCTTCCGCAATGCGTTTTGAAACGCCGTAGTCGTCGGTGGCATCGGCTTTTTCGCCAGCGGTGCGATCTTTTGAGTCGGGCCGAAACACGCCGTCCGTGCTCGCCTGAAAAAATCGCGTGCGTCCGCGAAGCGCCTGCGCACAAAATTGCGGCAGCAGTGCGTTGACTTCGAAAAGACGATCCTTCGGCACTGTGGCGCCGGCTCTGAGTCCCGTGCAGTTGATGCACCACTCGGGCGCGGCTGTCTCGATTTCACGAAGGAAGGCCGGATTATTCTCACTAAACTTGCAACTCACTGTGGTCACAATGCAGCCGCGTTCGCGCAGGTAACGAGCGACCACATGGCCCAACATTCCGCGGTGCCCGAGAACGCAGACGCGCATATCAGTCTTCAAAGGCGGTCAGCCACTCGCCCTGATGTCCGGGGTTTTTGGCGATGATGTCGTCGCGATAATTCCATGCTGTGATCAGGCACGCATCCGCCGGTTGGTTTTCCAGATGGCTTTTGGGAACGACGGGTGTGCCGACGCGGGGGATGAATTTGCCAAGTCGCAGAGGCGATTCGTCCACGATGTATGCGAAGTGAAGCTCCGGCAGCTGATTTAAATAGACGTTCGCGCGACCGGCTGCGCCGTAGGCGGCAATCCGATGTCCTTGTGCCTGCAATGCGAAAAGCCGCCGGACAGCCGGGGTTTCTGCGCGTCTTTCGTATGCATGACGCAGTGAAGCCATCGCCGGCTCCAACTGCGGAGATTTGTCCGGCAGGGAATGTTTTTGATCGGTCTTTCGGAACAAACTCCGAAGCGCGCCGCCATGCATGGGAATATGTTGCGTTTCGACTGGCTCAAACCCGTGCAAAGCCAGACAGCAGCGCAGGGCATCTTCGCTCCACTCGGCCCTGTGTTCGTGATAGATGGTGTCCCACTGGCAGCCGCGCAACAGTGCGTGTAGATCGTGGACTTCAAGCCAGAAATCGCCGCCTGTTTTCAATGCCAGTGCCACGCCGGAGAACACTTCGTGGAGATTGGAAATGTGGGCGAGACAGTTGGAACCGGAGATAACGTCCACAGCGCCTTCCAGTCCGGCTTCGCGCACAAGAGCGGGGGAAAAGGGGGCGTTTAAGAGGTCGTAGGATTTTGAAGCTTCCGCGCCTCGCGCTGCGACGTCGCTGGGATCCACACCGGTTCTGCGCCAGGCAGGAGGTAACTGATTCAGAAGCACGCCGTCGTTGCAGCCGATTTCCAAAAAGTGAAGAGGTGTCGTGCGAGAATATCGCTCCCCAAGCAGGTTCGCGTAGCCGGCGAAATGCCGGACAAGGCCCGCGACACTGGAAGAGGAATAGTTATACTCGGAGAAAAGGACGGAGTCGGGGATGTCCTCCAAAACCTGAACCAATCCACAGTGCTTGCAACGGACCCATGTCAGTGGGAAGACGGGTGCTTGAACTGCTTCATCCCGCGTGTTGCAAAACATCCCAGCCAGCGGCATTGGCTCCATGCGCATCACCGTCTCGTGGTCGGAGTCCGGCGAGAGACAGCCGCGGCATTGGTGGATCAAAGTATGCCCCATTGCAGTGGTCAGATATACATCTCGACCTGCCCCATCATGTCCAGAAGTTCGCCGATTTGTGCCGAACTGGTCAGCTGCTTGGTGTTGGCAGAAGTGTATTCGGCGCCGAGGGGCTTGGCTGCAGCTTTTTTTGGCAGGCGATACTCGGGATGAACGGTGTAATAATTCGGCTGCTCGGTAATCCGCTGCATCTCATATTCGTTGACGAGAACCTCGTGCAGCTTTTCGCCGGGGCGAATGCCAACCACTTTGATCGGATGGCGCGCACCGCGCGGGCTGTATTTCAATCGCATCGCTTCCGCGAGCGCTTGAACGGTGCAGGCTGGTGCCTTACGGACAAAAATCTCGCCGCCTCGCGATTGGGTCATCGCGTGGAGAACCAAGTCCACAGACTGATCCAGTGTCATCAGGAACCGCGTCATATCGGGAACCGTCAATGTCAACGGAGCGTCCTGACGAATCTGGTCGCGAAACAAAGGAATAACTGATCCCCGGCTGCCCATGACGTTGCCATAGCGCACGCAGCAGAAGGTGGTTTTTCCGCCAAACTGGTTCTGGCTGCAGACGATTTTTTCGAGCATCGCCTTGCTGATGCCCATGGCGTTGACGGGCTTCACCGCCTTGTCCGTGCTCAGGGCGACCAGACACTTCACGCCATTGGCTATCGCAGCAGCGCAGACGTTTTGAGAGCCGATGACATTGGTCTTCACCGCCTCGTATGGATAATTTTCGCAAGAGGGAACCTGCTTCAGCGCGGCAGCATGAAAGGCATAATCAACTCCTTGGAAAGCTTCCGCCAGCCGGTCTGGGTCGCGGACATCTCCGATGATGAAACGAAACTGTGGAAAGACCCGTTGCATTTCCCACTGCTTCTTTTCGTCGCGGCTATAAATGCGAATCTGCGCCGGTTTTTGTTTCAACAAGTGACGCGCTACGCGATTGCCAAAGGAACCGGTGCCACCGGTGATCAGGATCACTTTGCCAGAAAGATTCTTCATTGAGATTCAGTTTTCCGCGTCACGATGGACTTGGTTTTTTGAGAGCGGCACCCTAGCTAGCGAGTGAAACGTGGCAATCTCTTTTGAGTCTCGCGATCCGTGGTGGATAAACACAAACTTCAGACGTTATTTTGCGGATGAGATATACCGGGTTGATTGACATAAACCTCCTCGACGTATCCCCGGCGATCCCACGCTGTGTTTCTGGAAATTCTGCGGTAGCTTGGAAAGGACGCGACAAACTCCGGGACGAACAACTGCGGGCTTCCGTTAAAAATGGAGTAAGCTTCCTGATTCACGCTTACGAATACTCCATCCAAGTTTCGTGCGCCCCAATCCAAATAGCGCGTCACCTCAGATGATGGCATTTCAGGCATCGAATCCTGATTGATCATGATGTTGACGGGCGAAGGGATTGAGTTCAGCGCAAAGTGAGGAATCAGAGCCACTCTGGCTCCAGCGTTTCGTGTTCCATACAATTCTATGTCTTCGTTGAGAGTGGAACCGAGGAAGTAACTTTGAATGAGAGATGTCGTGGGCAGATCAACGATGCTGTAGCGCCGAATGCGATTGCCGCACAACTTGAGCAGCCAGTAGCACAGGCCGCCATAGCCTCCGCCAATTTCGACGATGTCCATTGGTGTGTTCCTGCCTGCGTGTGAATCAAACGCCTGTAGGATTCGCATGGCGGTGTGTATCTGGGAACATGTCTCCCGGGAAATGAACCGGCCATCCACGGATATCCCGCGTGTTGAACCGACCTTTGGCGATTCGATTCGGAAACCGAAATGACGATCCAATTTTTCAAGCACGGCTTTCAGTCCGTCCCCGGTTAGCGCGAACCCGATCTGCCCTTGTTCGGGACACTCAGCCCGAAGCACACCACACGCCTCCGCCAGACTGACGATGGATGTGACCACTCCGGCTCCCCACTGCCACCAACGGTGAGGCGAATCATTATACAATGTCCCCATCGCGAAGCCATCCACTGCTTCGCTTTGAAACACCCGACAGAAAAAATCCGCCACAGTCTTCGGATCCCCGGACAGGACGGTTTCGTGCATTCGTCTATAGTTTTGGCTAGAAAGGACGTTCCAGATCGTGCCATCCCCCACGCCGCTGTTTTCTTTCTCATCAGCAAGCGCGCGCGCGTAGGAATCCATCATGCGCCTTGCCAGCGGAAATTCCCTTTCCGTGCCCGCCGCCGCTATCTCGAAATCCAGACGGAATATTTTATCGATCCTCGGCACCGACATCCACTCCGGGCGCTTCAAGAGGCGAAACGTATTTCCAAAATCCAGGAAACGGGAAGCAGCCCGCAGCGCGAAATTTTGCGCCAGAAACATCAGCGCGGGATGCTTAAAAACCAAACGACTGATCTTCCTGGCCAAAAACTTTTTCAAAATGATTCTAAAATGAAAATGCGCGCAAAAGGGCGTTCGGAGGGTGAGTGATTCAAGATTTGTAGTATCGAATGCAGCGGAGCGGGCACAAGAGTTTTTCTGAAAGAGGCCGGAGGGCGTGCTTGGGTTTGACCTTTGCAAGGTTCTACCACTGTGTATCACAGTGCGAATGTTTGCTCGATGGTCACTTCCATCCTCCCATAGGCAATGGTCCGCGTTACTCAAGCGGCTGTATGGTTCAACCATTGTCTGGTCGTGGTTTTTCAACGGCTTCCGTCTGGCTACAGGACTTCTCCTGCTGCCGCTGGTGCTGCTCAAACTGTCCGCTGAAGAGTTGGGGATTTACTATATTTTTCTGAGTCAGGTGGCTCTGGCACCAGTGATTGATTTCGGTTTCAGCCCCACGATTCAGCGGTTCGTTAGTTATGCTATGGGTGGTGCGGAAACGATCCAGGCCCACGGGGTGAGCAAGGGCACCGGTGCCAGCCCCAACTACGGGTTACTCTGGCAGTTGTTCTTTAGCACCCGCGCGCTTTACCAGGTCATGTCACTGATCGTTCTCGTGATTCTGGGCACTTGGGGCACCTATATTGTGGAACTGCGCATTCACGACACACCCTCGCCTGTCGTGACCCGGGTGGCATGGCTCATCACCGTCATCGCCACCATCCTGAATGTTTATTCCTCATGGGCGGCTGTCTTTCTGCGCGGCATGAATGAGGTTCTCACTTCGGCCCGCATCATGGTTATGATTGCGGTGCTGAGGTTCGTGCTCGCAGCCGGATTGCTGCTGGCCGGCGCTGGTTTGATGAGCCTGCCATTGGGCGACCTCGTAGGCAGTTTAATCCAGCAGGCCATCGCTCGGCGCACCTGTCTCCAGCGACTACGGAGCCAGCCTGCGCCGACGAAGACGCATGTCTGGCAGAACTTGCGGATCATTTGGCCCAACAGTTGGCGACTGGGCCTGCTGTCTCTGGCCGCCTACATGACAGTCAATGCCAACACGCTCATCTGCCTGAGCGTTCTGGGCTTGGCTGCAAATGCCCGCTATGGACTATCCAACCAGCTTTTGGGGGTGATCGTCGGCATGGCATCCGTCTGGACTCAGGTCAAATGGCCGCTCATCGGCCAGCAGCGAGCGCGGCACGATTACGCGGCGATCCAGCGCACCCTTTGGCCGCGAATGTGGCTTCAATACGCGACTTTTTTTGCCATGGCCGCCATGCTCTTGCTTTGCGGCCCGCCACTGCTGCAATGGTTTGGCAGCGGCAAGCAACTGCTTCCTTTGCCATGGCTGGCTTTGCTGGTTTTAGTCTCATTTCTGGAGATGCAAATCAGTGTCTGGGGAACGCTGATTTCCACCGAGAACCGCATCCCGTTTTTGTGGCCGGCGGTCGTCGGCAACCTCGCTTCCTTCCTGATTTCGCTGACACTCATTCATACCACTTCATTGGGCTTGGGCGCTTTTGTTCTGGCTCCGCTTCTGGCTCATTCCGTCTTCAATAACTGGTATTGGCCACACTACGCCGCACGGGGTATCCAAACCTCTTGGGTGCGCTTTATGTTTTTGCGACCAAAGGGTAACGGCGGCTCGCTGTAGAAGCGTTCAGCGAAAGACAAGACCAAGCGGGCTTAACTTTTTGATCCGCCAAGAGTCGTAATTGTTGGAGAATACTGACGGCGTGAGCGAACGAGCCGAGCAGGTGCGGGGGCGAGTTTGTGTATTTCAGGCGATACTTTTGACATAGCCGGCACATGTTCACGTTCATAGGCGGCAAGGCTGTTTGCGAGCATACGCAACATGCCGAGTGTGTATAGGCTGTCCGGGATGGAGTTTTCGTAAGCACCAAAAACAAAAATAAAGAAAAACGGTTCAATCACAGCAGGGATGCAAATTACCATCGTCAACAAACGATAGGGCGTGTGAAACGAACGTTTAATCAACCGCCATGCTTCGCGCATCAGGGCAAATAAAAGCAAAAGCAAAAGCAACAGACCCACATAACCGCCGTGACGCACCGCACCCACCGGCCCGCTGTGCACGCTGCCGGTTATCATAAAGCTTTCCTGTCCTTCAGTGCCTCCTTCCGCACCGAGGAATTGCAGAGTTAATATCGTTTTATATTGCAGTTTACTGAAGCCGAAACCGTCACCTAGAACTTTATTTTGGATGTAGTGATCGGTGGTGAGCATTTCTTTCCACATTTCTGTTCTCCATCGAGTGGATTCCGATGCCTCCAGTTTTGCGTATGCATCCCAGTTGCCAGGCAGCCACGAAAGGCCGCGCTGGACCGAAAGAGGGAGGTTAATAAACGTTCCGTTGCCTAAGACGGCTACAAACAGAAGCAAGGCACCCGCACCTCCAAGAAAGGCTACCCCTTTCCAGCGATAACGAAAGAACTCTGCTAGAAAGAAATACCCCATGGTTAAAGCAAGCACCGAGCGGAAACCAGAGAGCAAAACGCACAGGACGCCCACTGTCAGTAACAACAGCCAAAGAAATTTATTGGGATGAAAAAACGATTTTATTGGCAGACGACAACACAGGTAGAGTAACAAAGGTTGGCCGATGGCTACGAGGTAGCCTAGCCGCTCAGTGGATTCGGCACCCGGGATCGGCGTGGTATTGCTCCCTTGTGCCCAGCCAAAAGAACCACATGTGTAATAGGCCATGAAGAATCCAGACAAAATTGGAAACCAACTGAGGAATTGAGCGAGAATCCCTTCAATCATCCTTCCTGCTGTCATTCCAAAAGCGAGGCGGTTTGCATTCGCGGGCCGCAGGGTTGTCTGCCTTAGAACCCACCACGCCAGACATCCAATAAAGCAATTGAAGTAGGGCCGTCCACCTACGCGATCCGAATTGAATGCATCCGCCCCGACGGGATTACGGACGAATGAAATAACCACATAGATCGCCATGACCATGCCCAAAATTTCAAGACCACTGAAATCCGGTTTGAAGCGAACAATCTTAAACGCCCTGAGAGTGAGG
This sequence comes from uncultured Spartobacteria bacterium, assembly GCA_903929475.1. Taxonomy (GTDB): domain Bacteria; phylum Verrucomicrobiota; class Verrucomicrobiia; order Chthoniobacterales; family Chthoniobacteraceae; genus SXWH01. The sequence continues at coordinate 6,899 of CAIYUV010000159.1, read as the reverse complement.
AAGGCGATAAAGACCAAGAGGACAATGAGATCGCGTGCGCCGAAGGGGATTTGTAAACTGGATATTTGTCCACTCAGCGCCCAAAAAATCGGAATCAACACCCATATTTTCTCTTTAAACCGAAGTATTGCGGCAATTGTGGCCATCAATAAAAATACACCGACGACCAATCCCAGACCACCGCTGCCGGCTTGCCTTGAAAGAAACAACGCCAGTAGGATGCCGCAGATGGTGACAGTCCATCGGATGAGATATTCTGGGACTCTTTGAAGATTCATATGGTATTATTTTAGGAGAAACACTCTGGCTGTCATCAGTTTCTTTCGTTCCATGACGGTGAGCCACAAACGGCAGGATCGCGAACAGTTCTACTTCACGACAAATTACACGTATTAAAATAATAACGCATGAAAATAATAGCGATGTTTGTGGTTGTGTCGCCAGAGTTGCAGATGGGATGCGGCCTATTGCGGTTTATGGTTCTACAGAAAAACGGTAAAAATCGAGTCGGGTTTTGTAAGCCTCCGCGTTGTGTTCATCGCCACGGTTTGCATTGCGGCCACTGATTTTCCAAATAGCAATGCGCACGCGTGCCGCCAGAGGTTCCACCTCTGATCCGATTTCGAGGTTTTCCTGAGCGAAAAGCTGTGAAGCTTTTAATCTCACGCGAAGGTTTTCTGAGAGTGGCTGCTCAGGATTGTAGATAAAAACAATATTTCGATAATTTCGCTTTAGATAACTGGCCCAAATTTCCTCTGTAGCTTTATCATTCACGTTGAAAGCGATAAATCGATCCGCAAGAATCGGAAGGCAGCCCGCGCTTTTCACATCCCAAGGCTGAAAAGGCAAAAATTGACAGCGTAAATTGGTTAGAATCACGTCATCACTTTGGGTGTGGCGGGTGATCACGGGCACTAGCGCTTGAGTAGCTTTCGGTATTCCTGACGAAGAGGCTCGCAAATATATGTATGCAGTTGCAGGTATTGTCATTCCTATGAGGGTGGTAACCAGCCAGCGTTTCGCCAACTGCTCCACGGCCAACGTGGCGAGAAACGCACTCGGCATTAGTAAATACATATAAGGAGAAACTTCGATATAGCAAAATCGTAATAATACTAATTCTACACAGGCATAACCCACAAGAAATACGACGAAAGCACGACGCAAATGCTCAATTTGTTTAGAAGAAATTTTAAGCCATAAACCCAGCAACAAACCAATACAGAGTGAGGGGCTGACAAAAAGCAAATTACGCAGAAAAACTATAATAAACATTCGCGCTCTAGGAATCTCCACCTGCTGTAATCCCATCTGTTTTTTCAAATATGCTAACGCTGCTGATAGGTCGGCTGTGTAATGCAGAAACTGGATAAAGAAGACGAGTGCAGCTAAAATTCCGCCTAGCCAAACTGCACGAGCCCCAATAGACCAACATAAGCGTGCTGCACTTCGGTAATCCTTGCTCGGAGGCGAAGCGAGCAGTGCCAGGCACGGTGTAATAGTAAGAAAAAACCAAGAGGTTTGTGCGGAAAAAAAAACGAATAGTCCGAGCCATGACGGTCGTGTTTTCCCTTCTGATACCCGCACCGCTAGCAATACTGCAAATGGCCAGTAACTTGCAGCGATGCCGATGATATTGGTTTCGAAGTCCGATGAGAGTGCCACCGGCGCCAGCCCGTAAAGTAGTGAACCCACCATTGCACTTGAGGAACGAAAATAGCGCCGCAGAAAAAGGAATACGCACAGCGCACCAGCAAGTCGCATCAGTATCATGTAGCCTGCACAAAGCGCTTCACCTCCAATCGCAAACAGCCCTGTAAACAACCAAACCATTGGGTAAGGGTGATTGGTGTAGTTCAGATCATTCGGATATGGAAAGTGTCCGGCCATGAATGGAGGTGCCATCAGAGCCCCGCCCCGTTTAGCAAATCCATATTCGAGTAGTTTACGCGCCATCCCCATCTCCCATTGAGGCCAAAATTCCGATTGCATAAATAGCGGTATGCGGATGCCTACCCAAACAAGAGCTAAAAACAAAAGATAGTGCCACAGTGGACGGGAAGAAGGGAGATTGGATACAGATGTGTGAGACATTTTATATTATCATCATGGGCAATATGAAGTTGTCCAGTTCTACTGCACCCATGCCCCGTCACATCCTCGGTATCTCCGCCTACTACCACGACAGCGCTGCGGCGCTGGTGCGTGACGGGGAGATTGTTGCCGCGGCGCAGGAGGAGCGGTTTTCGCGGGTGAAGCATGATCACCGGTTCCCTACGAACGCGGTGGAGTATTGTTTGCGCGAGGCGGGCATCGGGCCGGAGGAGGTGGACTACGTGGTTTTTTACGACAAGCCGCTGCTGAAATTTGACCGGCTGCTGGAGACTTATGTAGCGTATGCGCCAAAGGGTTTGCAGTCGTTTATGCTTGCGATTCCGCAGTGGTTGAAGACGAAGCTGCATTTGCCGAAGGAAATCAAAAAGGCGCTCGGCGGGGCTTACAAAAAGCGGGTCGCCTTTACGCCTCATCACGAGAGCCACGCGGCGTGCGCGTTTTTTCCGTCGCCGTTTGAGGAGGCGGCGATTCTCACGCTCGATGGCGTGGGCGAGTGGGACACGGCGAGCATCGGCCTCGGGCGCGGCAATAAGATCGAGATGCTCAAGACATTCCATTTTCCGCACTCGCTCGGGCTGCTTTACTCGGCGGTCACGTATTTCTGCGGGTTCAAGGTGAACTCCGGCGAATACAAGCTCATGGGCCTCGCGCCCTACGGTGAGCCGAAATATACGGATCTGATTTTGGAGAAACTGATCGATTTGAAAGCGGACGGATCTTTCCGAATGGACATGCGCTACTTCAACTACGCGCAGGGGCTGACGATGACGGGGCCGGAGTTTCACAAGCTGTTCGGTGGCGAGCCGCGTGCGGCGGAAAGTGCGATCACGCAGCGCGAGATGGATCTCGCGGCGAGCATCCAGAAAGTCACCGAGGAGATCGTGATGCGCATGGCGCGGTATGCGAAGGAACTCACCGGCGCGAAGAATCTCGTCATCGCCGGCGGTGTCGCGCTCAACTGCGTGGCGAACGGCATTCTTTTGCGCTCGGGCGTGTTTGACGATGTGTGGATTCCCTCCGCCGCCGGTGATGCGGGCGGCGCACTCGGAGCGGCGCTCTTTGTTTCACACCAACTCCTCGGCGCGCCACGCAAACCGAACGGAAAGGATTCGCTGCAAGGGGCGTTGCTCGGGCCGAAGTTTGCGGATGCGGACATTCGCGCATTTCTCGATGGCAAGGGCGTGAAACATCACCACCACGCGGAGGAGCCCGCGCTGCTCGAAGCCGTCGCCCGCGCGATGGCGGAAGGAAAGGTAGTCGGGTGGTTTCAGGATCGCATGGAATTCGGCCCGCGCGCACTTGGTGCCCGCAGTATCATCGGCGACCCGCGCAGTCCCGCGATGCAGGCGCAGATGAATCTCCGCATCAAATTCCGCGAATCCTTCCGACCCTTCGCGCCGAGCTGTCTCGCGGAGGATGCGGCGGAGTGGTTCGAGCTGGATCGCGAATCGCCCTACATGCTCCTCGTCGCGCCCGTGCGCGAAGAAAAGCGCACAGTTCTCACCGAGGAGCAGCGTCGGCTTCAAAGCGATCCCGATCTCCGCAAGCGCGTGAACGTCCCACGCAGCGAACTTCCCGCCATCACGCACGTGGACTACTCCGCGCGCGTGCAGACCGTGAGCGAGGAACGCAACCGCCGTTACTACCGCCTCATCCGCGAATTCAAACGCCAGACCGGATGCGGCGTCATCGTGAACACCAGCTTCAACATCCGCGGCGAGCCAATCGTCTGCACGCCGCAGGACGCGTATCGCTGCTTCCTCGCGTGCGACATGGATGTTCTCGTTCTGGAAAATTGCGTGCTCTACAAAACCGAGCAGCCGCAGCTTGGCGAAAGCGAACGGCAAAAATACGTGGACAGTTTCACCCTCGATTAAACCGCGATGATCAACCCATTCAAAGACGTCAACTGGAAGCCCGACATCGTCGCGCGCCGCAGCTTCGGCAAAAGCCTCATCATCGGTTTTCCCATCATGGCCGCAGTGCTCATGTGCGTGGTGCGATGGAAAACCGGCGCGTGGGCGCAGGGGCCGCTCACGCTCGGCTCGTGCGGAGTTTTACTCGGGCTGTTCTGCTTTGCGCTGCCGCAATTCGCGCTGCCGTTCTACCTTTTCTGGTATGGCGTCGCGTGCTCCATCGGCATCGTCGTCAGCAACATCATCCTCGCCGCCGTCTATTACATCGCCATCACGCCCGTCGGATTATTGCTGCGCATCTTTGGCAAAGATCCGATGCAGCGCCGGATCGATCCCGCCGCGCAGACCTACTGGCAGGACGCCGAGAAAAACACGCCAGCCGAACGCTACTTCCGCCAATTCTAAAATATGAACGAGTCCAAAGAACCCAACGAATTTGAAAAAGCCTCTGATGAAAAAGCACCGAGTCTTGGCGCTGAAATCCTCGCTCTGCTCAAGCACAACAAAAAGTGGTGGCTCGTGCCGATCCTCGTTGTTCTCGCACTCGTCGCCGTGCTCGTCATCCTCGGCGCGACGGGAGTTGCGCCCTTCATCTACACGCTGTTTTAAGCGGAGAGTGGGGCGAGTTTTTCAAACTCCGCGAGGGCGGCGGCTACGCACTGATCCATGTTGTAGTAGCGGTAGGTAGCGAGACGTCCGGCGAAGGTGACATCGCGTTCGGCGTCGGCGCGGGCGGCGTATTTGGCGTAGAGGGCGCGAGCGTCGGGGGCGGGGATGGGGTAGTAGGGTTCGAGGCCGGGGGCGTAGTCTTGCGGGAACTCGCGCACGATGGTGGTCACGGGGAGTTTTTGTCCGGTGGCGTGTTTCATTTCCACGACGCGGGTGTAGTCGTGGTCGTTGGGGAAATTCACCTGCATCGCGGGCTGTGAGTATTCCACGTTGAGTGTCTCCGTTTCAAAACGCAGCGAGCGCCACGGCAGCGCGCCTTCGCAGCGGTCGAAATATTCATCTACGGGGCCGGTGTAGATGAGCCGTTTGTAGCGCACTTGCTGGCGGACTTCGCGGAAGTCGGCGCCCAGACGCACCTCGATTTTCGGATGTGTCAGGATTTTCGCAAACATCGCGGCGTAGCCGTCGCGCGGGAGTGCCTGAAATTTCTCTTCGCAAAAACGGTCGTCGCGATTGGTGCGCACGGGGATGCGTCCGCAGACGCTAGGATCGAGTTCGCTCGGGTCGCGACGCCACTGTTTGCGCGTGTAGTTTTTGAAAAACATCTCGTAGAGCCGCCAGCCGACTTGCGAGACGATGACCTCCTCGCTGTTACGCGGCGATGCGATGGGCACGCGCCACTCGGCGAGCGTGCGCTCCATTTCCTCGCTCGTGCTTGCGCGCCCGAGCAGTTGCTCGAACGTGTTCAAGTTGATTGGGAACTGCCAGTGCTGGCCGTGCGTCCACGAGAGCACCTTGTATTCGACCGGATGCCACGCGGTGAACTGGCTCAGATACTCGATGACGCGGTCGCTGTTCGTGCGGAAATAATGCGGGCCGTAGGGATGAATGATCACGCCCGCCGCGTCGCGTTTGTCGTAGGCGTTTCCGCCGATGTGGTCGCGGCGGTCAATGACGAGACACGTCGCGCCGCGCTGGCTGGCGAGCCTTTCCGCGAGCACCGCGCCGGAGAATCCCGCGCCGACGATGAGGTAATCCCACGTCATGCGGCGTTGGCGTTGGCGTTGGGTGAAAACATGGAGCGCACCGTGTAGTTCACGCGCCCCGTGGTCGCCAAGCCTGTGTTCGTTGTCCGTCGTTTTACGCGTGTATTGATTGTTGAATGCGTTTTACTCCGCGAGGCGGGCGACTGCGCCGCTTCGGATGGCGAAGTCTTTATTTTCGAGGACGAATTTTACGCGGACGGTTCCGCTCGCGGCGTCTATAATTGGAGAGATGAACTCGATGGTGCCGATAACGCGCGTGGTGGCTTCATCGCCTAGGAGAAGGGGAACGGTGTCGCCGACTTTGAGTTTCGCTGCGCGAGCCGGGATGAGGAAGAGATTTACGAGGAGGCGGTCAATTTGCACGACTGTGAGGACGTGCGGGTTTGAAAGCGAGACGGCTTCGCTCGGGTCGCGCTTCACTTCTGTAACGATTCCATCAACGGGGCTGCGCATGGTGCGCGTTTCAATGGCGGCTTCGATTTTCCGTTTTTCGGCTTCGCGAATTTTCAAATCGGTGCGGGCGCGATCCAGTTCCTCGGTGGCGGCGCGTTGTGTCTTGGTGAGATCTTCGAGGCGTTGGACTTTGGTTTTTTGCAGTTCGGTGGTGGCTTTGGCGATGTCGAGTTCGGCGACGAGCAGGGCGGTGTCGAGTTTTGCGAGCACCTGATCTTTTTTCACATGCGCGCCTTCCTCGACGAGCACTTCGGAAATGACGCCGGTTTCGGCGGCGGAGACGGTAATGGTTTTATATGGCTCGGTGTAGCCGGGCACGTCGGCACGCGCGCTTGCGAGCAAGAGCGTGAGCAGGAAAAAAAGAAGATGGTTAGAGTGCTTGTTTGAGTTCATCGAGCCAGCGGTCATATTCGGAAAGTGCGTGGCGTGCGGCGCGGTCATGGGCTTCGACTTTGCGCTGGGCGCGGCGGAAATGCACGGCGGTTTCTGCGGGAAGTTCGCCGTCGGTATTTGCGAGCTGGGCGAGTTTTTCGACGATGTGGGGGGCGTTGCGCGCGAGCAGGTCGTCTTCGAGCGAAAGGAAAAATTGCGCGCTGCCGGGCTGACCCTGGCGCGCTGCGCGACCGATGAGCTGGCGATCAATGCGCGAGGATTCGTGGCGTTCGAGGCCGATGACGTGGAGGCCGCCTGCGCGTTCGCT
>CAIYUV010000158.1 GCA_903929475.1 uncultured Spartobacteria bacterium | reverse complement strand
CTAAGGGTTTTCATCGTGGGTGTGCGATTAGTGCGGGTTGCTACATCGCCCATCATGGGCTGTCAATCTTCCTTTCCACATCCTGAGATACTGATTGTGTCGGTCAAGTTTCAGCAAAATTGTCCGGTTTTTCTTACTTCGCAGACAGGGAAAATGTTCCGGCAGACGGAATGGCGCAGCCCGTGCGGCACGGAAGGTTTAGCAAATCAATGTTACGCCGTATTTCTCAAACTGTTTGTCGCTCGTCAGCACCGTCAAGTCGTGCAATTTGGCGGCGGCAATGATGAACCGGTCGCACGGGTCGTTGTGGATCTGGGGAAGTTGGGCGGCGGCGATGCACACGTCCAACTCGAGCGGGAGAATCGTCAACCCGTGATGCCCGACCACTTTTTCAAACCACACCTGCGGCGGGTGCGGCAGCTTCAATTTTCCCTTGGCAACCTTGCTCGCGATTTCAAAACCACTGATGGCGGAAACATAAACCACCGCCGCCGCGTTGATTTCCTTGAGCGCGGCCCGGCTCAGTCTTCTATCGCCGCTGGCGAGCCAGAGCAGCGCACAGGTATCCAGAATCATCGCGCCGCCTCCGGCCATTCATCCGGGGAGAGCGGTTCCAGCGGGACGTAGCCGATTTTAAATTTACTGAGAACGGGATGTGTCTTAATCCGGCTCTCCCGCTGGTGTGGCACAAGGTCGGCGACCGGCTCGCCATTGCGGCAGATGACGATGGTTTCCTTGTCCGCTTCCAATTTGGCCAGCAGGCTCGAAAAATTGGTTTTCGCCTCGTGAACATTCACCGTCTTCATGGAGTTTTGTTTAGTCCAGTTAGTCCACACCGTCAACAGTGGAATCAGTTTTGCCGGGCCCGCCGCCCACTGCCTGCCCCACGAACTCAAGAACGGCATCACGCGCGAAACCCCCGCCTGTTTCGAGCCGGGCATGGATTGCGTCGTCAGCAAGTTTCCGCGCTTTGGCTTTATTCCCGCAAGCCGCCTTCTGCTTTTGCGCATCTTCCTCCCTGCCGCATTCCTAACCGCTCTTTCATTTGCGCTTTTTGCAAAGCTGGCTCGATTTTCCCCACTATGAATACCAAACAACTCAATAAACTCACCATGTATCTCGCAGTCGAGGGCATTTGCGACGCCCATCCTTCCATCTGGCAGGGTCTCACCGCGTTTGGCGATACCTACGCCGAATTTGTCGCCTGCATCAACAACATCCAGACGCTCTCCCAGAGCCAGTCGCAGGACATCAAAGGAGTCGCCCTCGACAAAAAGGCGTCGCGCAAGGCGATGTGCGAAAGCGCACACCCCATCGCCATGTCCGTCCATGCCTTCGCCGTGAAAGCCGGCAACCACACCCTCGCAGGCACTGTGGATTTTTCCCTCAGCGACCTTATGGTCGGGCGCGACGTGCAATCCCGCGACCACTGCCAGATCATCGCCAACACCGCCACCGCCAACCTGGCCAGCCTCGGCAGTTACGGCGTCACGGATGCGAAAATCAACGTCCTCACCAGTGCCATTGCCAGCTACAGCCTGCTCATCAGCAAACCGCGCGACGCCCGTGTGCAGGTCAAGACCATCACCAGCAACCTGCAGGCTGAAATGGACACTGCGGATGTGAAGCTGGGCATCCTGGACGACCTTCTGGGGCAGATTAACGACGCCGTGTTCGCCAGCGACTACAGAAACGCACGCATCATCGTGGACATCCCCGCCTCCCACAACCCCGCCACTCCCCCGCCCGCGCCTCCCGCGCCTCCGAATGGGTGAGGGACTTTTCCGAAACCCCGCAAAGCCCCGGCTAGGTGCATTCACATTCCAGCACCTAGCCGTCTGTCGAGGAAAGCTAACTCCCCTGCTCATTGTCCTGCTCTCGCCCCCGGCGAATCCGCGTCTAAAAAGGAGCAAGGAGCACTAGCAAGACCGAGGGGCAATGACGGGCATCCCCGGTTTTTCAGCAGGCCGCTGCGAGCCCTGTCCGATGAATCGCCTTGTCATCAGGCTTGAACGCCCGGTGTTTTAATTCAACGTGCCGCCCGCCTTGCAGGCCCTTTTTAATGACCCACACGAATCCTCCGAAAGCCGTCCATCTCGAAGGCGGGAATTTTTTCAGCGACATCAAACTCGACATCGCAAAGTCAATCGCGGTTCAGGAGGAATGGCTGGAACACGCACCAAAGAAGAGCGCGCGAAGGGGAAGGCTTCGCAACTATTTTTCGCTCGGCCTGTTTCTCACGCTCGACAAACTCGGCCTCTGGGAACCGGCTGTGAATTGCGGGCTGGTCAGCGGCTGGTTCAAGGAGTTTCGCGACTACTGGTCGAAGTCCATTGACGGACGCCCGCTCACAGTCATGGACTTTCACGGCTGCGCTTTCTTTTCCGCACGCGCTTCGCGCAGATCACGGAGTTCGAGTGGGACGACACCACCAAGCACCTGAAAAACTGGCAGCTTCCGTTCAACATCCACGCAGTTTTGTTTTTTGTGTTTCGCGCAGCGCTCGAACCGATGCGCTGCGGCACGATGCTGAAACTGCTGAAGCCGGGGATGCGCGTGCTGGAGTTCGGCTGCTCAATCGCGCCGATGTATCGCACGTGGCGCACATTCTGGAGCCACGTCGCGACGAAGTGGGTGCTCGCCGACATCCCGAATTTTCCGTTCCACTATGCACGTCACGTTTATGGCCGCGACAGCGAGGCGTCGTTCTGCCAGATCAGCGAGGATTTGTTCGACGACCCGCTGAAACACATCCCCGGCACCTTCGACATGATCATCATCCAGGACGTGTTCGAGCACCTCCACAAGCCGCGGCAGATGGCGGAATATCTCATCGGACGGCTCAATCCGGGCGGCATTCTTCATTTCAACTACGTGCGCTCCGATGCGAAGGGGCACGACACGCCTGCGGGACTTCACGAGCGGATCCCGACACTGAAGTTTCTTCAGGAAAAGCTCACATTCATCTCCGGGACTTTCGCCGTCTCGGACGAATCCCTCGGCACCTGCATCGGACGAAAAAGGGCGTGATGCGTCGCGCGCGCAGCCCGCACGATTCGCGTTTTTCGATAACCTCTCACCCAAAGACGCCGTTCCCCGCCCTGACCACCCATCGCACTTTCCACTTTCCACATTTGGAATTCCGCTCAAGCCTCTTGCTCATGGACTGGACGAACTGGCAGCCGCGCGAACGCGCCAACTTGTGCTTCATCGTGAAGGACGGGCGGGTGCTGCTTATCCGCAAGAAGCGCGGGCTGGGCGCGGGAAAGATGAACGGCCCCGGCGGCAAGCTCGAACCGGGTGAGACGGCGCACGATTCAGCGGTGCGCGAAGTGCGCGAGGAAATCGGCGTGACGCCGCTGCACGTGGAAGAACGCGGGGTGCTGCATTTTCAATTCACCGACGGCTACAGCCTGCACTGCGTGGTGTTCGTGGCGCGGGATTTTACCGGCGAACTGATCGAGACGGATGAGGCAACGCCGTTTTGGTTCCCCATCGAGGCCGTGCCGTATGACGAGATGTGGGAGGACGACCGCCACTGGCTGCCGGAGGTGCTGGCAGGGAATTCGTTCACCGGATGGTTTGTTTTCGATGGCGAACTGATGCTGGAAAAGCGCGTCGAGATTTTCCCTCCGCGATGAAAGTGGTCGTCGCCGGTGTTGGTTTTGTCGGTCTCGCGACTGCGCGGCTTTTCCACGCAGCGGGCTGGGAGGTGCTCGGCCTCACACATTCGGCGGAGTCTGCGGAGAGGCTGGCGGGCGAACCGTTCGCCGTCGGTGCGTGCGACATCGCGGTGCGTGAAAGCGTGGAGCAGCTCTCCGCAACAGCGGACGTGGTGATCCATTGCGCCAGCTCCAGCCACGGAGGCGCGGATGCGTATCGCGCCGTTTATCTCGAAGGCGCTCGCAATCTCCTCACCGTGCTCGCTCCGAAGCGCCTCATTTTCACAAGCAGCACGAGTGTCTATGGACAAACCGACGGCGCATGGGTGGATGAAACCAGTGCGACCGATCCTTCGCGCGAAACGGGCCGCATCCTTCGCGAAACGGAAGACCTCGTGCTCGCGCATGGCGGCATCGTCGCGAGGCTGGCGGGCATTTACGGGCCGGGGCGCTCGGTGTTGCTTCGGAAGTTTCTCAGCGGCGAAGCGGTCATCGAAGGCGATGGTTCTCGCGTGATCAATCAAGTCCACCGCGACGACATCGCATCCTCGCTGCTCACGCTCGCCACGCGCGCAGATGCAGGAATCTTCAACGTGTGCGACAACCGCCCCGTCACGCAGCGCGAGCTTTACGCATGGCTCGCAAATCACTTCTCCCGTCCCCTGCCCCCACTTGGCCCGATTGACCCCAACCGCAAGCGCGGATGGACCAGCAAACAAGTCAGCAACGCCAAACTCCGCGCACTCGGCTGGCAGCCGAAGCACGCGACTATTTTCGACGCAGTCAGCAACGAACCCGAACTGGCAACCCTCGCCGGATACTCATCACCGTAGTCGCGAAGACCGTGGACGTTTCGATAAATTGAAATTCATCGAGCGACAGCGACACCTTGACGGAGCCTGAATCGAAGGGCATCGTGCCTCAGTGAATGCCATCCCAAAATGCCTGAAGAAACACGCCGAGGAATTGCGGAAGATTCGCTTGAATCAGCGGCGGATTTCGTCCGCAGAAGCTCGTCGGCAGTGCGAACGCGTGGAGAGCGCGTCCGCGCGGAACGCCGTGCGTTAATCGAGTGGGCGGAGAAGGTCGGGAAGGTTGTGCCGTTCTCGCACATTGAGCAATTCGCCCGCGTTTCCGAAGGTGCAGAACACTGTGTGTTTCACGACGCCGTCCGCGCAGTGGCCGTGAAGGCAACTCATGTGAATCGCTTTGGCCACTCGGCGTTTGGCGAAGGGGTTCCGGCAACGCTGCTTGAATATCTCGACCGTCTTGCGATGCAGAATCTCCTATTTGGAGACGACCTTCGCATTGAAGGCGTGGCGTTCGATGAGGGACAGATGGAAATCATCACCACTCAGCCGTGGATTGTCGCCCACGCCGATATGCCCACGCCTTCACAATCGGAGATTGATGAATACTTTGGGGAGTTTGGCTTTCGGAAAGTCGAGATGACACCCGGAGTGCCCATCTATTTCCAGTCCGACATCGGCATCATCGTCGCTGACGCTCACGATCGAAACATTCTCCGCAACGAATCTGGACGGCTTGTGCCGATTGATTTGGTCATCGGAAAACCAGGGCCGGAGTTGCTGCGCTTGATTCTCGAACAACTCACGTAAATAGCCACACCCATGCGCATCCTTATCGCACTTCTCGCTTTCACCGTCTCCGTGACTGCTGCGGAGAAACTTGAAAAGTGGATCTACAAATCCACGAACCTCCTCGTGGAAAAGAACGTGGACGAACTCGCCGCGCTCCTCACTCGCGGCCACGCAGCGGGCTACACGCACATGCTGCTCACCGACTCCAAATTTTCACGACTCGCCGATATGGACGCGCGCTATTTCAAAAACGTCGAGCGCGTGAAGCAACTCGCAGCGCAGAGCCAGATCGAGATCGTCCCCGCGCTATTCTCCATCGGCTACTCGAACGACATCCTCAGCCGCGACGTAAATCTCGTGGAAGCCTTGCCGGTGAAAGACGTGCCGCTCACGGTGAAGGGCGGCGTCGCCGTCGTGGACGACCCAACTGCGCCGTCGTTGCTGGGCGGGGCTTTCGACGATCCGAAGAAGTGGTCTTTCAAAGACCCAACGGTAGTTTTTGAAAACGGCACTGCGCGCATCACCGACGCCAAAACCAACTCACGCATCGTCCGCAAACTCACGCTCCAGCCGTGGCGTCAGTATCACGTGAGCGTGTGTGTGAAGACGGAGAATTTCCGAGGCACGCCGGAAATCAAAGTGCTCCCGCCCGGCGGCAAGCCTTCGCTCACTTGGGACCACGTCGGTGCGAAATCCACGCAGGACTGGAAGCAGCACCACATCGTTTTCAATTCGCAGGACAACACCACTGCCGATCTTTACTTCGGTGCGTGGGGCGGCGGGGCAGGCACGCTGCAATGGCGCGATGCGAAGCTGGAAGAGGTAGCGTTTCTCAACATGCCGCGCCGTCCGGGTTGCCCGCTCACAATCACCACCGCCGATGGCAAGCCACTCGTGGAAGGACGTGATTTCGAGCCGCTGAAAGATGCGTCACTCGGGATGACGCCCTATGCCGGGGAATTCGACATCTGGCATCAACCTCCACAGCTCAAAACGAAATTATCCGACGGCACGAAGCTGCTCGCGAGCTACTACCACGCGATCACGATTCACGACGGGCAGGCGATGATTTGCCCGAGCGAACCGACGACGATGGAGTTGCTGCGCGACCAGGCGCAACGCATGGCGAAGCTCTGGGGAGCGAAAGGCTACATGATGTCGCACGACGAAATCCGCGTGCTCAATCATTGCGCCGCTTGTCGTGCGCGCGGACTCACGCCGGGGCAAATCCTCGCGGACAACGTGAAGCAATGCATCGCCATCCTGCGCGAGGTGAATCCCGGCGGGCGCATCTACGTGTGGAGCGACATGTTCGACCCGAACCACAACGCGGTGGAGAAAAATTACTACCTCGTGAACGGCTCGCTCCTTGGCTCATGGGAGGGACTGGACAAGGATGTGATCATTCTACCGTGGTATTACGAAAAACGCGCCGAGAGTCTGAAGTTTTTCGCCGACCGTGGAAACAAGCAGGTCATCGCCGGCTACTACGACAGCAAGCCCGAACGCATCGAAGACTGGCTCTCCGCCGCAAAGGGACTGAACAGCGTCACCGGCGTGATGTTCACCACATGGCGGAATAAATACGACGACCTCGAAGCCTTTTCAAAGGCAGCGGATTCTGCAACAGATAATCACTGAAACGCAAAGAACAGTGAGCGCCATGCTCAAGGTGCCAGAACTCACATCAAAGCCGACCTCGGCCGATTCCGGCGTGAAGTCTCGAAGACTGTGGACACCGGGCAGCTTCGCTGTCGTGCAACAGCGATCTACTGCGGCGGGAGGATCGGCGGGCGGTCACTGATTTTTGGAACTGGCTGTGTCTGCGCCGCTGCCGGTTTTTCACGACTTGCTCCGACAACCACCATCGTGCCGTCCGGTTTTTTGCGAACTGTCGCCCGCCCCTTCGGCGCATTCCAAATGCTCTGGCCGAGCCATTCGCCGTTCACGCCGATTTTTGAGAGCATATACTGGTTCGGGCCAGTCATGTGAAAAGCGTGGAGCGTGTTCTCGTTGTCAAACTCCGCAATCGGCGTGGAACCGGAGATGAGTCGGCCCAAGGGGTAGGTGCCGAACAACGTGCCGGTGGCCACATCCTCCACGCGGACATAAAGCGTGAGTGCTGTCGGCGTCTGGAAACTGATGAGTGTCATCGAGTGATACTGGCCTGCTTCCTCCTTCCCATTCGGGACTCCGACTGTCTGCGACCACACTTTCCTTCCATCGCTGATGTCCACGTTGAAATTCTCCGATGTCATGTATTTTTTTGCTTCCTCGAAATAAATCGCCGCGCGCAATTTGTAGGTGGCGAATTCGTCCACAGGATAAAGTTTCAGCAAATCCACCGTGCGGGTAACGCTGTCGCCAGCGAGGATCGTGAGAGGATCATTTTTGTAATCGGCCTTGTGCGGGGCAACAGGGGAGTCGCTCCCGCGGGTGATTTCAAAACCAAACCATTGGTGGCCCGGTGCGTCCTTCAGCGTGATGTCGTGACCGGAAAGGTTGCGGATATAAACCGTGGCCGCGACGGGCTCGCCGCGAATAAAAATGTGGCGCTTGAGGTCTATGTGCACATCCAATTGAGCGTGCGCGTTTATGGCTGCTGCGAAGAGGACGCAGAGATAAAGAAAATGTTTCATGGGACGGGTCATTTGCGTTTCACGGTGCGGAAGCCGATATAGAGTGTGCGTGTGTTGGTGTTGATCGGATCGCCAACATAAAATTTGTTGGATTCAACCGCCTGAATCACTGACTTGGGTTTCCAACTGGCGGGTAAAACATTGTGGCAATCATCCACCGGGATTTTTTCGATGTGCTCGAACATGGCGATGGGATCCGTTGCGAATGAGCCGCCTTTGACGACTGGGAACTGCCTTTTCCCGTCCAAACGATAGGTCCATTCGGAAACGTTGCCCGCCATGCCGATGACTTTGAAAGGGCTTGCGTCGCTGCTGAATTCATCCACGGGCGCCCAATAATTATAGCCATCTTTAGTCTTGGTCTGGCCACGTCCGAGCGGTTTATAGCCTTCGTTCGAGTTGAATTTGCTCAAGTTCAGCTCGTTTCCCCATGGATATTTGTAGCCTTCAGCACCACGGGCGGCGGCCTCCCATTCTTCCTGCGTGGGAAGATCGCGACCCTGCCAATTTGCATACGCATACGCATCCCACCACGACACACAAACCATCGGGCAGTTCATATCCACGGGAACGCCAGGATTATTGTCGTCTTTAAAGACCACGCCCCCGCGCTGCCCGGCCCTCCCAATGAGCGTCGTCGCCTCTTCGGTAATGTGTGAAACGTTTCTTGGAGCGTTGGGATGATCGAATTTGTGTTCGTCAGCTTTTCCGTTGGCTTCGCAAAATTCGATGAACTTGGCGTATTGGCCGATGGTCACTTCGTATTTATCAATCTCGAACGCCTGAAGGTTCACCTTCCGACCATCGGAGCCGACTGAATAACTGCCGGCTGGGATTTGCACCTGTGCATCGAGATCTCGCTCATTTGAAATGCGGAAATACCAGACCAGAAACACGACGAGCAGCACGAGCACGGAGAGTGTGATGATCTGGAAAACCACCGCCTTCTTCTGCGTCCTGCGCGCAGCTTCGACGGCCTTGATGGCGACGGCGTCGGCGGCTTTGATCTTCGCCGCCTCGACCGGGACGACTTTCGGCTCCAGGGATTTCACAGCCTGCAAGACGACAGGCCACGCCGTGATTGGGTTTTGAATCCCCGCCATGCGCCCGAGCAGTGCGCGAAGCCCCGGCGACTGGAGGTGCGAGGGGACAAGTTGTGAGATAATCCCGGAAAGTTTCTGGATTTCGCGCGCTGAGGAAACTCCGGGTTCGGGCGCGCTTGTTGCGAGGTTCGCGAGACGCGGGATGTTGTCACTGCCGAAACGAATGGCGTTCGCATTCAGCGATCCGTGCGCGAAATTGTGCGACCACAGATAGTGGAGCGCCTCCGCTGCAGCCTTCATCACTTGAAGCGCGGTCTTTTCATCGAAACGATGGCCGCTTGCGATGAGTTCATCGAGCGTGGGCCCGTCGAGATACTCGTGGGTGTAAAAGACGAGGCCATTGCGTTCGTCCGCCTCGAACACGGAGACGATAAAGGGATGCTGCACCGCGGCCTTGGCGCGTGCGTCGGCGAGGAACTGAGCGTGTGCATTCTCGTCCAGACTTCTCGCGGGATCGAGCACCTTGAGTCCGACGGGGCGGTTCACACTGAGCTGGATCGCGACATAGACGGCACCCCAGACTCCTTTTCCGAGAAATTGCTGAACACGGTAATCTCCGAGTTGAACTCCAACAAGTTGCTCCGGCTGATCGTGCGACTCCTCGTCTTGCG
>CAIYUV010000157.1 GCA_903929475.1 uncultured Spartobacteria bacterium | reverse complement strand
CGCGCGCGGCGCTGGAACTCCACTAGCAGTTCCACAAAGGTCGTATTCGCGAGTGACATCCCGGCACTATGGAGACTGGAATCGCGAGAACGTCTGAAAGCCAAGTCCTTAACTTTGTCGGGGAAAAGCACATGCGCTAAAAAATCGAGCGGACCATCCTTCTCGAGATGCTTAATAAGTCTTGACGCGAAATCTGCCGCCTTGACAGCATGCTCCTTCTTCTCGGCATGCAGAGAACGCTTGCCGGCCTTTCTCCGGCCTTCAGCACGATTGGCTCGGGACAAAGCGGTGAGAATTGCCCCCCAAAGCCCAGCATATGTGAATGGCAACAGCGAGGTCTTGATCCTCCCCTGCTGCTTCTCTATCTGACGCCATGTCGGCACCATGCGCTGGTCTTGTAGCAATCGATCGAGCTCATCTCTTCCGGAACCTGTAGTACTACGAAGGGTGATTAGCTCTCGTGGCGCATTGGTTAACCACTCCGGTTCGAGCCGATCGTCATCATCGACAGCTACGAGGGGCTTCGTTCGCTTCATCTGCACCTCCGCATGGTGCCATCCGCAATTTAAAGGTCGGCGTGGCGGTCCCGTGCGGAACGGGATTTTCGGAGCAATTCGAGCCACGCCGATGGTGAACTCTACGCCTGGCGTCGGCTCCCGATCGAAACAACCTTGCCAGAGGTAGGCGACAAGGCGAACGCCGCCCACGCCTGCATCATCTTTGCCCGACGTGTGAGCAGATCGCCGCGCCTGTATGCGCGCTCGACCGCGTCGCCAACTGCGTGCGCTAGCGCCATCTCGGCGACCTCACGCGGGAAGCTGGTCATCTCGGCCGCCCAGTCGCGGAAACTCGACCGGAGGCCGTGGACGACGAAATCCTTACGGCCCATGCGCTTCAAGAGCGCTGCCATGGCCATGTTTGACAGAGGCTTTTTGCGACGCCCGCCGGGGAACACGAATTCGTTTTCGCGGACCATGGCTTGGGCATCCAGAATGGCCAGCGCCGGCGCAGACAGTGGCACCCGATGGACGCGGCCGGCTTTGATCCTCGACGCTGGCACCGTCCACAGCGCGCCTTTCAGGTCGATTTCATCCCAGCGTGCGCCGACTGCCTCACTGGTTCTGGCGGCCGTCAAAACGGTGAACTCTAGACATTGCGCTGCGGTGCCCTCTTGCTTGCGAAGGTCGGTCATAAACCCGGCGATCTGCGAATAGGGAAGGGCTGGATGATGCCGGACCGCCTTTACCTTCGAGTGCTTGGCCACGAGGTGCTTCAGCAGTCGCCACCGCGCCGGGTTCTCGCCGCTGCGCTGTCCCCGGGCGGTGGCGGCGTCCAGGATATTTTCGATCCGGCCGCGCACGCGGCGGGCCGTCTCGTTCTTGGTCTTCCAGATCGGCTCCAGGGCCTTGAGGACCATGGCGCGATCGACGCCACCTACGGAAACGTTTCCGAAGTGCGGGAAGGCGTAGGCCTCCAGGGTCGCGAGCCATTGGGCGCCGTGCTTTGCGTTGCGCCACTCGTCTTTGTGAGCGGCGACGTAGACCTCGGCCGCTTCCTTGAACGTCACGGCTCGGCCCTTTTCAGTGGCCTCAGCCAACGTCTTCTGGCGGGCGGCGTCTATCGGGTCGATACCGCTGTGAAGGGCTTGGCGAGCCGCCACGGCCTTTGCACGGGCATCGGCAAGGGAAATGCCTCCATCCTCACGCTTGGCCTGAGCAGCGGTTCCTAGGCCCATGCTGCGGGGGATGCCGCCGCGCTGGTATCGGAACACCCATGAGCGCGAGCCCGCATCCGTGATCCTGAGATACAGGCCGTCGCCGACATGGTGCAGCCCGGGGGCTTTGAGCGCACCAACCTCGAACACCGTCAACTTTCCTCGCGCCATTAGGTAATTCCTGTCTACAGTTCCGTCTACAACATCGGCGCGGATGTTAGCGCACTTGGGCGGACAGTAGCAGGCAATAAGTCGACCAATTAAGGGATATTTGGCTGTAGAGTGGATGCCCGTGGACAACGGCGAACAACAGTTAGGCGGACTTCCTCTCCGCCATTACCCCCAGAGACAATTGTCTCTGGGCCCCGTCGAGGGCGCTCAAACGCCCAGTGTTTGCTGGCTTTTCCAGAGCAGGCTCCGCACTGCGCTCACCCGACAAATGGCTATTTTCGTCTCTCTCCGGCCGATTCTCTCCAAAGCTCCGCACTCGACGAATTCAGTGCGGGTTTCCAAGTCATTGATTTGGCGGAGTAATTCGGAACGGCAATTTCGTACTTTTCGAATCCCCCATGGATGGGCGGAGAAAACTGGGATCAAACTGCGCCGTTGAAATCGTTGAGTGTTTTCGGATTTCCGCGGTGGCCGCGGAACAGGAGTTGTCCCTGAGGGGAATAATCAGGAAAGGGCAACGTCCTGCTATTTCCTCGGAACACGGATCGCCACCGCGAGGGGCGGGTTCGCTGCCGCGAGCGATTGGGTGG
>CAIYUV010000156.1 GCA_903929475.1 uncultured Spartobacteria bacterium | reverse complement strand
TCAACTGCTCCATCACCACGTTCCAATGCCCGAATCACTCGATCTCTCAGATCTTGGGAATAGCTTTGCATCGCACCAGTCCATCACAAAGCCCACCAAAATGTCACTATTCAGATCAACCGTGCTCTGAAGCGCATTGGGGCCCGTTGCGGAAAGCCGCCAGCATCGGATTTATCCAGCGTTTTTCTAGATTTCCCCGATAGGTTTTGTCGGCGACCATCGCCCTCAAAAGCCCGTTTCAGAACTCGTCCTTGTACCCCTGCATGAGCTCCAGGCGATTGCCGTCCGGATCGTGGAAAAAACAGACGCGGCCACCGGGAATACTTGAAGAAAGATCGATGATCTTCTCGGGCTGAATGCCATCCTCCTGAAGTTTGGCGATCGCGGCATCAAGATCGTCCACCTCAAAAGCAAGGTGGGTGAATCCGACGGATTGGGATTGGGCCATGATTTTTTTGGCGTCATCGGATGCTGAAAAAAGTTCGATGCAGGCCGATCCCAGTCGCAGCAAAATGAATTCGCCGGGTGTTCCACTGTTAAAGACACGCGCTCGACGAAATCCAAAATGCCTTGTGTAGAATTGTTCCTGTTGCTTTAGATCCCGGCAATTGATGGCGATGTGTTGGATGGCGTTCATAAGTTGGACCGTAGCAGGACGGCTTGTCTTGTTCCAGTATGGTAAAAACGCATTCGCCGGCTGAGGGACATAAGAGAAAGAAAAAGGCTAAAGGCAAAAGGTTAAAAGCTGAAAACTCTGCAGCCGAAAGAGAGTTCAGGCATACCTCTGAACAAGTCTTGTTTTAGCCTTTATCCTTTGCCTTTAGCCTTTTTCTCGCTTCTTCCTCATATCCGCGGCTGTAGCGGACAAAGACAGCGAAAGCGGTAGCGTAAGCGATCCAGAAGCCAGGGAATCCATCGAGGAAGCCGAGTCTCAGGAAATAGGCCCTGACGAAACGCCAGAGTGGGCGCAGGAGATTGGCCGCAAGCGACCAATGCTTTCCCTCCCCGGCCTGACGATGAGCAAACTGGTCCGCAAAGGGGCCTATCTTGTCGAGATAGCTCTGGATGGTCGGGTAGGAATCATGGAGCAGATCCCCCTTCAGGTGTTTCACCGCTCCCTCCACCAGCACGGTGTCATGCGCAGCGTTTCCACCCATGCTGGCTTTGTCACGACGGACAAGACGAAGCTTGGTGTCGGGATACCAGTCTCCGTGTTTGATCCAGCGACCGAGAAAGCAGACCTTGCGATTGAATCGGCAGCCATGAAACCAGTCAACATCACCGCTGGCGAAGAACGCACTGATCGACCGCCTTAACTCCTCTGAGAGTTCCTCATCGCAGTCGAGAATCAACACCCACGGCTGCGTGCAGTTATCCAGAGCCACCTGCTTCTGGGCGCTATGGCCGAGCCACTCCTGATGGATGACATGGGCCTTCTCCGCCTCGGCGATGGCCACCGTCCCATCAGTGGACCCGCTATCCACAACAACGATCTCACGCACAAGCCCCCTGGCGCTCGCGAGGCATTTGCGCAGGCGCGACTCCTCATTGCATGATGTCACAGCAAGGGAAATCGGAGGGATCTGCACTATATCGCTCATGCGGATCGCTCGGATTTTTTGGCGACTTCCCAGAGCGCGTTCATTTCATCGAAGGAGAGTTCCTTGAATTCCCTGTCAGCCGGCACGGCTCGCTCCATGCGGCGGAATCGCTTCTCGAACTTCCCGGTTGCAGCCTGAAGCGCGGATTCGGCATCGATCGAGAGAGCACGTGCAAGATTCACCACGGCAAAGAGAAGATCGCCCACCTCTTCGGAAAGACGCCTGGCCACAGCAGGTTCCTGACGCAGAGGCATCTCGGCCTCCACCTCCAGGATTTCCTCGCGAATCTTCTCCACGACGTCCTCGGGTCGCTCCCAATCGAAGCCAACCCTGGCTGCTTTCTTCTGAACTTTCTGGGCC